>JAGBFX010000026.1 GCA_017936265.1 Bacteroidaceae bacterium
GGGATGCGCAAAGCGAATTCCACTCGTTATAGACGCCCGCGGCAGCGAGGGGGATGCGCAAAGCGAATTCCACTCGTTATAGACGCCCGCGGCAGCGAGGGGGATGCGCAAAGCGAATTCCACTCGTTATAGACGCCCGCGGCAGCGAGGGGGATGCGCGAAGCGAATTCCACCCGTTATAGACGCCCGCGGCCCCTATTGTGTTACATTTTGAACCAACCAAGCCCCGGATATGTTATCATTAGTGTTTAAATAACTCTAAATACTGATAACTATGTCTACATTAACAAAAAGCGTGAAGTTAGGCGTTGCGACACTGGCAATCATGAATGTGACCGCTGTAGTATCGTTGCGCGGACTGCCTGCCGAGGCAGAGTACGGACTCAGTTCGGCATTCTACTACCTGTTTGCAGCCCTTGTATTCCTTATTCCGACATCATTCGTGGCGGCAGAACTTGCAGCGATGTTTCAGGACAAGCAAGGCGGTGTGTTCCGCTGGGTGGGCGAGGCCTTCGGCAAGCGCACTGGGTTCGTTGCCATATGGCTGCAGTGGGTCGAGAGTACAATATGGTACCCTACTGTGCTTACCTTCGGAGCCGTGTCACTGGCCTTCATCGGGTTCGACAGCGCCAAGGACATGACCCTGGCAGCAAACAAGTTCTACACCCTTGTAGTGGTGCTTGCCATATATTGGGCTGCGACACTCATCTCACTCAAAGGACTCGGCTGGGTCAGCAAGGTGGCGAAGATCGGAGGTCTTGTCGGTACAATCATCCCCGCGGCGCTGCTCGTGGTGCTTGCAATCATCTATCTCATCGCAGGCGGGAAGTCACAGATGGACTTCAGCGGCAGTTTCTTCCCCGACATAACCAAGCTCGACAACCTTGTGCTCGCATCGGGAATATTCCTCTTCTACGCAGGAATGGAGATGACCGGTATACACGTCAAGGACATGGAGAACCCCAGCCGCAACTACCCGCGTGCCGTGTTCCTGGGTGCCATAATCACAGTCCTCATATTCGTGCTCGGCACGTTCGCCCTTGGAATAATCATTCCACAGAAGGATATCAACCTGACGCAGAGCCTGCTTGTAGGCTTCGACAACTACTTCAAGTTCGTGGGCATGTCGTGGCTGTCGCCGATAATTGCCATTGCGTTGGCATTCGGTGTGCTTGCAGGAGTGCTCACATGGGTATCGGGCCCGTCAAAGGGTATCTTCGCCGTTGGCAAAGCGGGCTATCTGCCACCGTTCATGCAGAAGAGCAACAGCATCGGCGTACAGAAGAACATTCTGCTCATCCAGGGCGGTATAGTGACACTGTTGAGCCTTCTGTTTGTCATAATGCCTTCGGTACAGAGTTTTTACCAGATACTATCGCAGCTGACAGTGCTCCTCTATCTTATCATGTACCTGCTGATGTTCGCTGCAGCCATATATCTGCGCTACAACATGAAGGATGCAAAGCGTCCGTTCCGTCTGGGCAAGAGCGGCAACATGCTCATGTGGATTGTCGCAGGAGTGGGATTCTTAGGCAGCCTGCTGGCATTCGTGCTCAGTTTCATTCCACCTGCACAGATTGCAGTGGGCAGCAGCACCGTATGGTATGCAGTCCTTATCATAGGTTGCATAATTGTCGTGGGAGTTCCTTTTGTAATATACGCCATGCGCAAGCCGAGCTGGGTGGACAAGGATTCGCAGTTCGAGCCGTTCCATTGGGAGTAAAGAGAAAAAGAGACCATGCGGTCTCTTTTTCTCTTTACTCCCAATGATAAATGCCCGTTATTTGCTATCTTAGCGAAAAATGGACAATTTGATATGAGAAACATATTCCCCGCAGTTGCAATATTGCTGCTGCTTTCGTGCAGCACACATCAGAGCACCGATTACGCCTCACTTGTCAACCCCCTCATAGGTACCGACTACAAAGGGAATGTATACCCCGGCGCACAGGCACCGTTCGGCATGGTACAGCTGAGTCCAGACAACGGGCAGCCCGGTTGGGACTGGATTGCAGGCTATTTCTACCCCGACAGCACCATAGCCGGGTTCAGCCACACGCACCTGAGCGGCACAGGCGCCGGCGACCTCTATGACATCAGTTTTCTACCCGTAACATACCCTTTGAAGGAGGCCTCTGCTCCACTGGGGATACATTCAATGTTCAGCCACGAGCGCGAAGAGTGCTGCGCGGGATACTACCGCGTTCACCTCGACAGCTACGGCATTGACGTTGAGCTTACCGCCACCGAACGTTGCGGTATACAGCGCTACAGCTACCCTGCCGACAGCGCCACAGTACTGTTGAACCTCGGCAAGGCCACCAACTGGGATGCAACGACAGACACCTACGTCGCACAGGTCGACAGCTGCACCATAGAGGGCTACCGCTACTCCGACGGTTGGGCACGCGGGCAGCAGGTCTATTTCCGCACACGATTCTCAAGCCCCATCAGAGCCATGCAGTGCGACAGCACCACCGTTGCCGACGGCACAACGGTGAAAAAGGTTGCAGGCACCATACGTCTTGATTTCTCACTCGACAGCCGAAGAGAACTGACCGTTGTGACAGCCCTCTCGGGAACCGGCCTCGCGGGAGCAGAAAAGAACCTCAATACAGAGGCCCCGCACGATGATTTTGACATCTACCGCAAGAAGACGCAAGAACATTGGAACAGCCGGCTGTCGCGCATCGAAGTCAAGGGAGGCAGCGAGGATGAACGTGTATGCTTCTACACAGCACTCTACCGCACCATGCTCGCCCCCACACTATACTGCGATGTAGACGGACTCTACCGCGGAGCCGACGGCAAGAACCACAAGGCAGACGGCTGGAAGAATTTTTCCACTTTTTCGCTGTGGGACACGTTCCGTGCAGCACATCCGCTCTTCACATATACCGCCCCCGAATATGTGCCCGACATGATAAACTCATTCATAGCCTTCCATGACCAGCACGGCAGGATACCGGTATGGAACATGTGGGGAAGCGAGACCGACATGATGATAGGATACCACTCGGCACCGGTCATTGCCGATGCCTACCTCAAAGGCTTCGGCGGCTTCGATGCGGAAAAAGCCCTTGCGGCATGCGTCGCCACAGCCAATTGCGATGAGTATCGCGGCATATGGCTATACAAACAGCTGGGATATGTGCCGTACGACGTAACCGACAAATACAATGCCGACAACTGGTCAATGTCGCGCACCCTTGAATACGCATACGATGACCATTGTATAGCCCGTATGGCCGAGGCTATGGGACATGACAGCATAGCTCAGGTATTCTACCGTCGCGCGGAGAACTGGCGCAACCAGTACAACCCAGTCACCACATTCATGCAGCCACGCGACAGCAAGGGAGTGTTCCAGGCGGCATTCAGCCCCGATGAATACACCGCGCACATCTGCGAGAGCAACGCATGGCACTATATGTGGAGTGTTCAGCACGACATTGACGGACTCATAGACCTTTTAGGCAAGGAAAGGTTCGCAGCAAAGCTCGACAGCATGTTCACATACTCCCCCGCCGAGAATGCCGAACTGCCGATCTTCAGCACAGGCATGATTGGACAGTATGCCCACGGCAATGAGCCGAGCCACCATGTGGCGTACCTTTTCAACAGGATTGGGCAGCCTGAAAAGACACAGCAGTATGTAACGCAAATCATGCGCGGGATGTACCGTAACAGTCCCGACGGCATTTGCGGAAATGAGGACTGCGGACAGATGTCGGCATGGTATGTGATGAGTGCTATGGGATTCTACCCCGTTGACCCCTGTGGCGGAGAATACGAGCTTGGCATGCCGTTGTTCCCCGAGATTACCCTGCATCTGCCAGGCAGCAAGACATTTGCGGTATCATGTCATTCTGAGCGTAGCGAAGAATCTCAAGATGAGCACAACGCAAAAGAACAATGTCATTCAGAAACGAAGTTCGCCGCCCGTGGGGGCCAAAGGCAACATAGTGAAGAATCTCCCAAAAGTCACACCCAAGAAACAGAAAGTGATTCTTCGGTCACTCCGTTCCCTCAGAATGACACAGCCCGCCACCGTAAGGCATTCCTCAACGGCAAGCGCGTAGAAGGCACAACAATTACCCACCGCGACATAATCAACGGCGGAGTGCTGGAGTTCAAATAAAGAATCAAGGAAATGTATCATAACGAGAAATGACTATCATCTTGTCATTCTATATTTGCACTGTCATTGACTCGTTTTGCTTTTCGCAACCCAAACGGCATAACCTGCGGCTATGCTGCGTTTGACCTGTAGCTGCAAAACTCGTCGATAACAAAAAAAGGTCATTGACTCGTTTTGCTTTTCGCAACCCAAACGGCATAACCTGCGGCTATGCTGCGTTTGACCTGTAGCTGCAAAACTCGTCGATAACAAAACGTTGTTTTGTCATTTCGGGCGCAGCGAGAAATCCTGCTTTTCGCTTTTACAATGCCGCCTTTTCGCAACCCATGCGGTACAAACCCAGTCTAAGCTACGCACATAGGGCGGGCCGACCTCGCCCCTACGGGATGTCGAAGCTTCGCCTTATTATTTTCAGCTTTGACAGTGCCGCCTTTTCGCATCCCGCAGGGCGTGACTATGCCACGCCACCTGCGACCAACTGCTGCCGGCACTGTCGAAGCTTCGCTTTAATGCGTCTCTCCACCTTCTACCTTGTATGCACCCGGATAGATGAGAAGAACGCTTGTGTTCTGATAGTCACGCTGCAACTGCACGAATATATGGTCGTGCGACGGGCGGAAGGAGATTGAGCCCCTGCGTGCGCTTACGATAATGAGCAAGTGGTCATCGTGTATTATGCTCGCCAGACGCTTGAGGTCGTTACCGCCGTCTGTCTCGAAGAACTGTGCGTCGATAGGGTCATAGTTATTGAGCATCTGCTGGATTTTCGCCATCGTATCGGGGTGTCCGTGATACATTATCTTGCAGTCAAGACCGCTTGCCATGCGGGCCGTCTCCTCTACCCAATATGAGAAGCCCGCCTCATACTCGGCCTTGGCAGGGAATGTGATATGTATGGTACGTATTGTATTCAACGGAATATTCATGCGCGCCATAACAACCTGACAATCAAGCGCATTAAGCACTTCGGGCAGTACTCCGCCCAAGAAACTGTCATTGGCTGTCTCCTTCTGGTGGAAGCCTACGATGAGCTCGCGGTAATCGTTCTCCTTGACCTCGTGAATGATACCGTGCGCGAGGTTGGTTGTCAGACGCATCTTCGTGAGCAGAGGGATATTGACCGAGGCTGCAATCTCCGCAGCAAGGTCAAGGACCTTAGTCCTTTCGCGACGCTGCTTCTTGTCCTCATCGAGCACGACCGTAATGGCCGACAGAGGTATCTGGCTGTTCTCTTTGCGCACAAGCAGCGCAAGGTCCATAAGCTTGTCAACAGCCGTGGGGTTGGCAAGCGCAAGAAGAGTCTTCTTGGAGTCGAGTGCGGCAGGACGCGCCAAAAGGTCGCTCGACACTACAAGCCTGCGAGACGCCCTGTCCGATACTATTGAACTGACAATACATGTCACAAGAATAAGCAGAATCGTTCCGTTGAGCACGTCCTCATTCAACAGGCCAATCTCATGACCTACAATGGCTGCGGCAAGAGTGGCTGCCGCCTGCGATGTGCTCAATCCGAACATCAGATACTGTTCGCCTGTGGACATCTTGTATGCCTTGCTTACAAGGAACGATGCCAACCACTTGCCCAGCAAGGCTGTGGCAACCATTACAACAGCCACAAGCAGTGAGCCACCACCATTGAAAAGTACCGTTATGTCAATCATCATACCCACACCTATAAGGAAATAAGGAATAAATATGGCATTTCCTACAAAATCGATGCGTCGCATGAGCGGAGAGGAGTGCGGAATAAGACGGTTGAGCACAAGACCTGTAATGAAGGCGCCCAATATACCCTCCATGCCCGCCAGTTCCATGAGGCCCGCACCAAGGAAGAGCATCGCCAACACAAAGATATATTGTATGACGCTGTCGTTGTATGTACGGAAGAAGTAACGGGCGATACGTGGAAAAGCAAATATTATCAACCCCACAATAGCCAACAGTTTGACAAGCATCCATATCACGAACCATACGCTTGCCTCGCCGGTGAATGTTCCGGCCACCACGGCAAGCACAAAAAGGGTAAGCGTGTCAGTGATTATCGTTCCGCCAACCACGAAATTGACACAACGAAGCCTCGAGAGACCGTAACGCGCCACGATGGGATAGGATATCAGCGTATACGAAGCATACATGCTGGCAAGCAGCAGCGATGCCATGAGGCTGTACTCAAGAATGAACATGTTGCTGAGCATACCCAAGGCAATGGGTATAAGGAACACAGCCAGTCCCATTAGCAACGCACCGCCACGGGCCTGTTTCATCTCCTGCATGTTTATCTCAAGACTGGCAAGGAACATTATATAGTAGAGCCCGACATTGCCGAAGAGCTCGAAGCTGTCATCACGTTCGATGATGTTCAGTCCCTTGGGGCCAACGAGCAGACCAGCCAGAATCATGCCGATGATATGGGGCATCCTCAACTTGTTGAATATAAGAGGGGCAAAGAGTACTATACATAGTACACCCAGGAATATCCAAGTGGGTTCAGAGACCGGGAAAAGAGAACAGAAATTCATCATCTAAAGACCTTTTTACCAAGAATATGTAATACCGAGAGTCATAAACTCCTTAATCTGCCAATAGCCATACTCATCATCGTAGAGGCCGCGTGCACTGTCATCAAAACGCGCATGGAGACTGAGTGAAGCTGTAAGGTAGCGGTTAAGAGATATGTCGAATTTGTTCTCCCATTGGAAGAAAGCGCGTGCATAGTTGGTATAATACTCGGCACGTGAATACCAGTCGACAATCTTGAATATCTTCTGTGACGGGACAGTCACTACCACCTGCGTACCGAAGTCCTCCTTGTGATGACGTCCGGCCCTTATACCATAGCGCGATGTCAGGTCGCCATAGCGGACAAAACGATAATTATAGGCCGAGAGCGGAGCTACATAAATCTCGAACCTGAACTTCTCCCATGAAGGTTTGTAGTTAAGACCGACCGAGAAGTTGGCATCGAAAGGCGCCATGAAGTTAGAGACAAAATCATGACTGTTTGTGGGATAGTTGGGCAAGGACTGTGACTCGAGTTTCATCTTTGCGGAAAGGTCAAGGTTCTTCACAAGTTTATAACCCAACGTAGACTCTATGCGCAGACGGTCGGTATTTGTCTTGAAGCTGTGGAGAGTATCGGCCTTTGTCGTCGCGAAGCCGAGGTCCACATCAAAATGGGTCTTGAATGTGATGCGGTTCTTGTCGTCGTAATTGAGGTCAAAGTCAAACTCACCGAGCATGGTATTGTTGCTCTCGCCTCCTTGGAACCAGTTCCCTGAAATGTAGTTCTGAGTGAATTTCAAGCCCACACGACCTCCCGTAGACCAATATTTAGGTTTTACCACAGTCGTTTTCATGCCACCGTCCACATTCTCGGGAATCTTCATCATTGGCTTGTCAAAAGTTATGGAAGGCTGTTTTCCCTTGTCATCGACACCTGAATAGACATTCTCGCTGCGAAGTTCCTCCTCGGTCATCATAATCCTGTCGGGATGTGTAGCATAGACATCGAGCAACAGCTTGTCAATAACTGCCGCGCGTTTCTCATCCATGGCAACCATCTCGCTCTCGGCCACTTCGCCCTCCTCACTGCATGAGAATGCTCTGCTGACAACTGCGTCATAAAGAACCGGTGTAGAGAACATCCTTGAATAGACATGATTGCTCTTCTCCTCTTCATACTCCGTATCTACATTGTTCGCCTGAGCCACAAGGCCATCGATACCCTTATCAAAATAGTTGTACACGGCACTTCTTTGGGCATGCAATGACATCAGAGGCGAAAGGAACAACAATAAAAGCAAATACCTGGTTTTCATAAGTAATAAGCTGTTTATAAGATTTGGCATATGGCATCAAGCGACACCACAATCTGTTTTAAAACGCGAAGATAATGCTTTTTAGTCATTTTTAAAAATTGATATGGAATATTTGCGCACGCGCATGAAAGCCGACGGCACATTTTACGCATATTTTAACTGCACTAATCATTATTTTTTGTAACTTTGCGCGAAATTGTCAAAATTAACCGAATAAACGCTATTTTACAGCTTATGGACAAAAGAAGCATAATTGGATATATCCTCATCGGTCTGGTTCTTGTTTTCTATTTCTACTACAACCAGCCATCAGAGGAGCAGATACAGGCACAGAAGGAATATGCCGCAGCCCAGAAGAGAGAGGCGCTGAAGAAAGACAGCATCTCAATGGCCGAGGAGGCCATGAAAATGGCTATGGTAAATGACAGGAACAATTTCTTCTACAACGTCCTCAGAGGCGAGAACAGGAACGTCGCCATCGAGAACGGGAAAATCAAGGCCGAGATTTCGACCTACGGCGGCCGCGTGGCATCTGTCACCATAAAGGACTACAACAGCCAGGACGGCGGCCCGCTTGTACTTTTCGACAGCAAGGACAAAATCAATGTTACCGACAGCAACAGGGAACTTAACGGAAGCAACACTGTAAACTTCTTCTTCAAGAGCAACCTCGCTGACAGGAACATAAACACTAACGAGCTGTTCTTCATCCCTGTAAATGCAACCGACAGTTCAGTAACAATGCGACTCAACTTCGAGGAGGGCAACCGATACATTGACTTCAACTATTCACTCAAGGAAAACAGTTACATGATGGACCTTGAGATTGTCGCCCACAACATGAACGACATCATTGCCAACGATGAGGTAGGCATCACATGGAAACAGTTCATGCGCCAGCTCGAGCCAGGCTATGACTTCGAGCAGAGATTCTCTAGCCTTACCTACAAGCTTGCAGATGATGATTCGGACTACCTGAGCGAGATGACCGATGACAACGAGAAACTCGATGAGGATGTAAGCTGGATTGCCTACAAGAACCAGTTCTTCTCTTCGATAATGATTGCAGGCGACAGGTTCAGCAATGTCGACATAAACTCCGAGACCATACAGAAGGACAAGGGCCTGCTGAAAAGATGTACGTCAAAAATGCAGACAGCGTTCGACCCCACAGGCAATGAGCCGACAACGCTGCAGTTCTACTTCGGCCCCAACAAGTTCGACATTCTCAAGGAGAGCAACGCGCTTGTATCAGGTAGCAACGAGGACCCCGAGCTGCAGGAAATCATATACTTCGGATGGCCAATCGTACGTTGGATCAACCGCTACTTCATAATGCCGCTGTTCGACATCCTCTCGGGATTCGGCCTCAACATGGGCATTGTACTTATCCTTCTTACACTCATTGTAAAAGTGATAGTATATCCATTCACAAAGAAGTCATATGTATCATCTGCAAAGATGCGTGCGCTCAAGCCATACATTGATGAGATAAATGCAAAGTATCCCAAGCAGGAAGATGCGCTCAAGAAGCAGCAGGAGACAATGACACTGTACCAGAAGTACGGCGCAAGCCCCATGGGCGGATGCTTGCCGATGCTCATACAGATGCCAATCTTCATTGCATTGTTCAACTTCGTGCCGAATGCCATCGAGCTGCGCCAGCAGAGCTTCCTTTGGGCGAACGACCTCTCTTCATATGACGCCATCCTCAGTTGGGACACGAATATATGGCCCATAGGCAATCACTTGAGCCTCTTCTGTCTCCTTTTCTGCTTGACACAGATACTCAACACCTACTACACAAGCAAGATGCAGCCAAGCATGGGAAGCACTCCCGAGATGGAGCAGCAGCAGAAGATGATGCGCTGGATGATGTACATCATGCCGGTAATGTTCTTCTTCATGTTCAACGAGTACTCATCGGGCTTGAACTTCTACTACTTCGTATCTACCCTAGCGAGTGTATTCATCTTCATATACTTGAGAAGGGCAATCAAGGAGGATGAGCTGCTGAAGAAGATGGAGGCATATGCCGAGAGCAACAAGAACAAGCCCGCAAAGCAGACCAACATGATGTCACGTCTTGAAGCACTGCAGGAACTACAGAAAAAGCAACTCGAAGAGAGAGAAAGAATGAGAAACGAAAGAAAGAACAGATAATAATATTTAGAAATGGGATTTTTCGATTTTTTCAAGAAAAAGAAGGATACTGAGCGCGTTGGCGGCATGGAGGACTTCATGACACTCATACGCGTATATTACCAGGCTGCAATCGCAGCAAATGTAGGCATCACCAACATCGGCATGTTGCCCGACCTTGCGACCTTCAAGCGCACGCTCAAGGTCCCCACACAGAATAACAAGCTCGGTGTGGGCGAGAAAGGACGCTGCAAGAAGATGATTGAGGAGCTCTACGGCATGAATGAGAGTTTCTTCAAGGAGATTGACGCCTCGGTCAAGAAGAACTGCAAGAAGATACAGGATGCCCAGACATTCCTCTTCGCATTCCAGGGCTTCAACAATGACCTGATGATGCTCGTAGGAAACCTCATGAAGTGGAAGTTCCGCGTACCGGGATTCATGCACAAGCTGCTCCACAGCATGACCGAGAAAATCATTGACGACATACTTACCAAGAACAACTGGAAGGATGAGGCAACATTCCGCACCGTCTATTCAGTACGCCAGTACAAAGAGAAACTGGGCTACTCACAGGAGTGGATGACAGAGTATGTATACAAGATTATCACACTTGCAAAGAAAGAGCCACAAAATAACATGGAAGATACCGAGAAGAAGTGATACTTACAAACACATGAAAAGAGGAACCACACAGCTGTTGTTCCTCTTTTTCTTTTTAGCAGAAGCCGCCTGCCGCCATTTTTCTTGGCAAAACAGCTGCATCTCCAACAGTTTTTCATACATTTGCAATATAAGAAAACATTACACTCATGAAAAGATACAGCATTGCATTTGTCCTACTCCTTACGTCATTGTGCATCACCGCACAAGTAACCAATAATGCCATCGATTTTGACAGGAACGGCCGCTTGTCATTGGGCGTCATAGACAACAACACTGCGACATCGGGCACAACCTTACAGTTGTGGATGAGCCCGTATCATTGGATTCCGGGAGCGAACATTGCATCCTGGGGCAGCGACCTCAACATGCAGCTGGGTACACTTGGTGAAATTGTAATAAAAAGCAATGGCGACACCTTGTCATTCACCGATGCAAACCTGACCACTGGAAATTGGGCGCATATTACCCTGTTGCTTAACGGCAAAGACATAAGCCTGCTTGTCAACAATACCAATGAACAAAGCAGCACATTGGCAAAAGCATTCACTCCCCCGACTACAGAGCCGTTAATACTTGGTGGCGGCTTCCTTGGGCGTATTGACGAAGTGCGTGTGTGGAATACCATCCTACCGGCAGACTACAACCGCTTCTGGAACAACACGATTGACAGTTTCAACCCGCAATGGGAACACCTTGCCGCATACTGGAAGTTCGACCAGACACGCCTAGCCATCAATGTATATGACTACAGCGGCAGGGGGCACAACGGCACATTCAGCACAAATGGTGTCAAGCGCGTTGCAGTTACAGACAACCCCAAATTCACTTACCGCCGCAACCTTGCCTACGCCGACTGTAGCCGTTTCTTTGACCGTGGCGTGCAGCATGGGCAATATCTCAAGAGCAACATCATAAGCATGATTGGCGCCACAGCCCAAGCCGACGGTTCACTAAAATACAAGCAACCCGACAACAGGGGCATCATCACAGGCGGCAGCCATCTTTCCGAGTACAATGGACGCTACGGAGTGCTTGACCTGGCCGGTGAAGAGGCAGAGATGAATGTAGGCAAAGAGGCGCTCATAGCCTACAACAACAGCACATACCTTGAGAGAACATCAGCCTATACATTCATGACCTGGTTGTCTCTCGACAGCTGGACACCGGGAGCATACCTCATTCAAAAGGAGAGCAACAGCAACAATGGCATCTCGTTGCGTTTGGGCAATGTTCAAGGCGAGTTCATCCTGCGTTGCAATGGTGTTGAATTCAAATATGCCACAGCTGTAGAGCCCGGCAAATGGCATCATATAGGTTTCTCGACCAATTCAGCCACCCTTGGCAACGAGTTTCTCTTTGTTGTTGACGATGCTACAGTCACTCCCACATACAGCCATACTGCTGCAGCCACAACATCACTTGGCAATCTAAAAGCCACAGACTGCATCATTGGCAAAGGCATTGACGGCAAGATCGACGAGACAATCACATGGTCACAGAAATTCGGAGCTGCCGACATCATGGCACAAGGCATCACACCTGTTGAGCCCGGCATTGGAAAGACTATAACAGGAGCCTACTCCCGCAGCGTCGACGGCCTCTGGAAATTTGACCTGCCCGAGGACCTTGGCCGCGACAGCTACTCCACCCCCGAGTGGTTCAGAATGATAAAAGCCACATTCGACGGCTATGAGGGAGCGCGCGTAACCATCAGCATCGACAAGTGGTCCGATGAGTTCTTCACCAAGATAAACAACAACGCACAATACCGCGAAACACTTGCCAATGCAATATCGTCTATGGGCAACGAACCATTCCTCGATGGCGTAGACTACGATTTCGAGTGGAACAACAACTGGAGCGGCATCGGTACATTGTGTCAGTTGGTACGTTCCAAGCTGCACGACGAAAAGATTCAGGCAGTATCACCACATGAGCTATACTACAACTTCCCCGTCGACAAGATGCAATATGTCGATTACTTCAATTTCCAGGACTACGGCCCTGCCAACAAGAACATATTCAACTTCAACAACTACAAGAACTTCTTCGGCAAGGCGAAAAATCACGGATACCCCGTAGAGAAGATAATGCTCTCATACGCAACCACCACAAGCGGAGCCATGTACAGCAACGGCAGCCGACCGGCAAACACACACCCCGAGTTCTACCCCACAGGCTGGAGGTCAATGCCATATGAGACATTCACATACACCCAGAACAGTTATGAAGTAGGCGACGGGCTTACACGTTATTTCACAGGCATGGAACAGGTTTGGCTGCGCAGCGAATATATGAACAACAACGGCTGCGCCGGAATATTCTATTGGGATATGGGCAACGACACCCGTGACTGCAACGACCCTCGTTCACTTGCTACGCACGCATCATTTGCCATAAACAGCAACGTACAAAAAATAGTTGAAAAGGTAGACACCGCAGCCGAAGCTCCTGCGGAATATGAATATGAAGAGAGTACAACAGGTTACTTTCGTATACGCGGTGCCGACGACGGACACGCGACACACTATATGTACCAGAACGGAGATGAACTTTTTGCAGGCGATAAGGGAGGCGAAGTGCGCAGCATCTTCTGCTTCGAAGAGGCTACAGAAACCAACTCCTACTACCTGAAAGCCAATGATGGCCGCTACATACAGGACCGCAGTGGACTGCAGACAAAGCAATCAGTCTACCGCTTTGACACCATACCGGCATCATACAGCATCAAAGGAAAAGAATATGACTACCCCGAGGGACACTATTGCCTTGAACAGACATATTACACCCCCGGCAAGCCCGATTTTACCGATGTACAGCGCTGCCTCAAATGCAACGGCAACAATGAGGGAGTATCCACATGGGGCCCATGGACTGCCGCATCGCATTGGGCAATAGAGCCTGTTTATGGCTACGAAATATTCTCAGTTACTCTCATTGACATTGAGGCCATTACCTTCCTCAAGTCCGGTTATACAGGAAACAGCAAAATTTATGACGGTGGTTTCATAGCCATTAACGCAGGCGAAGAGATTGCAGCCGAGGAAATTATTGCAAGTTGCGGCAAGGAGATAGCCGTCACCATCAACAATAGCACAAAGAGCATCTCCGTCACAAGCAGTACCGTTTCAGGCATTGACTACATAAGAGACAACACACAACACAAAGTTATATATGACATTACCGGCCGCGAAGTGCAGGAAATCACATCTCCGGGAGTGTATATTGTGAACGGCAAGAAATACATCAAGCGATAACGCAGCATGACATGAACACCGAGAAACATCCCCTGCAACCCTTCCTGCCCGAGAATGCAAGGATACTGATGCTCGGCAGTTTCCCGCCACCGAAGGCACGGTGGTCAATGGAATTCTTTTACCCGAACTGGATAAACGACATGTGGAGGATTTTAGGGCATATCTTCTACAACGACAGGCATCATTTTGAAATCAAGGGCGAGAAACGTTTCGACAAGGAAAGAATCGTTGAGTTCTGCACAGACAAAGGAATTGCACTCTACGATACGGCATGCGAGGTAAGACGGCTGAAGGATAACGCGTCGGACAAGTTCCTGGAGGTAGTAACCCCGACAGACATCAAGGCCCTGCTTGCTGCGCTGCCCCACTGTACAGCTATTGTAACCACAGGACAAAAGGCCACAGATGTCATTGTCGCAACATTCGGATGCGAAGAACCGGTAGTGGGGAGCAAAAGTACATTCGAGGTTGAAGGCAGGGTACTGCACTTGTGGCGTATGCCTTCAACGTCACGTGCCTATCCGTTGCCTCTTGAGAATAAAGCGGAATACTACCGCCAGCTGTTCAAGGAAGAATAATGGCACAAAAAGGGGCCACACACATAAAAAAGACTATTTTTGCACTGAATAAACAAAAACGGAAAAAATGAAAGGATTCTTACACACAGTCACAGCAATAGCCAGTCTGCTACTCATGTCTGCAAACGCACAGGCACAGGAGAGAGCCGGCGCGACCGAAACTGAATATGGCAACATTGTCGTATATCTTGAGACAGCCGAATGGGGGCAGGATTCCCCATACAACAAATTCTGTTTCACAAGCAATGGAAGTCAGGCCGTAACAGGTTGTGTACCCACCGCATACGCAATACTCATGCATTACCACAAGTGGCCCAACTGTGCAAATGAAAAGAAGGTATACCATTCCGGTACAGGAGAAACCATCATGTTA
The DNA here is from genome assembly GCA_017936265.1 of Bacteroidaceae bacterium. Taxonomy (GTDB): domain Bacteria; phylum Bacteroidota; class Bacteroidia; order Bacteroidales; family Bacteroidaceae; genus HGM04593. The sequence continues at coordinate 14,976 of JAGBFX010000026.1, forward strand.
GGGCACAACTATGAATGGGATAATATGTTGCCAAGCTACAGGAATGGATATACCGAGGAACAGGCCACAGCTGTTGCTACACTTATGCGCGACCTTGGCTGGGCCTATGGTGTTGAGTATGGCACAAGCAACACAGCATCGGGTGCAGGAGGCGAAGGAGCAGGCAAACTCATAGAGATTTTCAAATACAAAAGCGAGTCACCCAACACATCATCGGCAACAATGGCTACCAGCAGGGATATACTAGCCAACGATAAACTTTGGATACAATACATAAAAGAGAGCCTTAACGCCGGTTGCCCCATACCCTACTCATCAACAACCACAAGCGGCGGACGACACATCTTCATCCTCGACGGTTACACCGACAACGGTTACTTCCACTTCAACTGGGGCTGGGGCGGTCAGGGCAACGGCTGGTTCAAACTCGATGATATGAAGCCGGATGCATACAGCGACTACTCAAAATCGCACAGGGCATACTTCATGCTCAAACCCGACATTGCAGAGGCTGTCACATACACTGTGAGTGTCAGCGTCAATGACAACAATGCCGGTACAGCGACCGTAAATGGCAAAAGCAGCACAACCGTCGGCGAGGGCACTGCGGTTACTCTCTCGGCAACACCGAACGAGGGCTACACCTTCTCGGCATGGACACTGAACGGGCAAACAGTCAGCACCAACAGGACATACACAACAACCGTATCGGCCGATGCAGAATACATTGCCAATTTCAAGGAACAAGAAGAGACCGGGACCATTGCGGAATTCACAATCAAAGCCGAATCGACAATAGGCGGAACAGCAACAGTTAACGGCAAAAGCGAGGTGGTTGCAAAGGAAGGGAAGCAGCTGTCTCTCCTTGCGACAGCCGAAGAGGGATACATCTTCATAGAATGGAGAGTTGGAACTGAAGTTGTCAGCACCGAACAATTTTTCAACACCACAGCACAATGCGACAGGACATACACCGCGGTTTTTGAAGAGCTTGCCGGAACTGTAACAGTCGAGGTCAAAGGCAGTGGCGGATATGCCTATGTGGGCGACGGGACAGACAGGAAACAGACCGTAGCCAAAGGAAGCACGGTCTTCATTAAGGCGACTCCCGCCGAAGGCTCGGGAAAGAAGTTCGCATACTGGTCAACAGAAAATACTGTAGCAAGCGGCAAGGGAGTGATTTTCAGCAACGAAAACCCATACCGGTTCGTGGCGAATGCCGATGCGGTGTTCTATGTGAATTTTGTACCTGAAGAGACCGACCTTAACGTGACGATAGAGGCTGCGGCAACTGCCGGCGGAACAGCAACTATCTATGGAGAGCAGAAACAGACTATTGCACTTGGCAGCAAGCTCATATTCGAGGCCAAAGCTGATGAAGGATACCGTTTCACATGCTGGACAATAGACGGAGAGGCCGTGAGCACTGAGCCCATATACGCCACCATTGCCCGGGAGGCAATGACAGCAACAGCAAACTTCGAATCACTTGGCAACACAGGCATAAAGGATGTCGAGACAGTGAAAGAGAATGCCATATTTGACCTCTCGGGTCGCAAGGTGGAGAACATTGAAAAAGAAGGGGTATACATAATCAACGGGAAGACCATATTGAGACGTTAACTACTCCTCTACCAGAAATAAGCAAAAAACATTATAATTACAGCCGACAGTACTCTGTCGGCTGTAATTATAATGGACACTTTCTATCAGAAGTCATACCTTGCAGAAAGATTCACACGGTTGGCATTGAATGTGCGCTTGTCAAAATCGACACGCCATCCATGCAGATACTCGATACCGACCTGCAGATTGTCACTCACATTGTAGAAGACGTTCGCAACAGCATATTGCCCTTTACGGAAACCATCGGGATGTGCCTCGGCATAGCCGTTGCGTGAATGGAGCGCAGTCTGGCTGTATGCAGCCGACGCGAACCACTTAGGGTTGAAGTTATACTGCACACCGGCATACCACGACTCGCTGCTAAGCATCATTGCCTTGCCGGGAGAGTCCGGGTTAGGAACGACATCGACTCCAATATTTGATATGTTGTTCACAAGCGAACCGATACCCTCGCCGACAGTAAGCTGTCCTTTCAACTGCAACTTCCCTATCGTAGCCAGCATACTGGCCTGTACACCCCAACCGACCTTGTCAGTATCGACGCCTTTTACCTTATCCGTATATGATATATCACGCATTACTGCACCCAGACGTATGTGGTTATTGGGGTTATTATGCAGGTTATACTGTACAAAAAGAGGGATATTAGGGCAACGCTGCGCACCGACATCGATATATTCGCCACCTGTAGCATTTACATTAGGAGCCTCAACAGCGATACCCATAGATAGTCCGAAATCGAAGCCATACCTGAACTGCAGTTGCGTCGCACGATAGAAGGTCATACCACAAGGACCGCCATAATCGATTGTTGTCGGTATAGCATTGATATCCATAAAAGTACCAATCGTATAACCGAATGTAAAATATTTTGTGCTCATGTAGGCATTCTGCAATTGGAAACCGAGGCCAGCGCCACGCCAATCGGCCGAGGTATAGACAATAAAATCGCCGAGGATTCTGCTTGAGCCTACAAGCTTGAGGAAGAGTGTTGAGTTACTCATGTCCATCCTATACTGGCTCGAAGGCGCATCATTGCGCTGTATTGCCGAAGGGAGGAAATCGACATTAGCGACAGCCTTGTCAAAGTCATACTCGATTTTTGTCTGCAGATAGCCACCTATGCCAAGTCCCCAACGCCCTTTCTGGTCAACAAGCACAAAACGTGGTGCTCGGGGGTCGTGATGATAGACACTCTGAGAGTTCTGGAAGATTTCCACCACATCGGGCGCCTCATTGACAGTCTCGCTGATGCATATCATCGGCACCACATCATCAGTAATCTCAACCCAGCGCTGCGCACTGGTAACAGCAAAGGACGGCAACAGCAGTGCCGACATTGCGATTCTTCTAAAAATTCTCTCCATAATACAACTGTTTTGGAAATTGTTACAGTATATAAACATGAAGGAGGGAATTTTGTTTGTTTGGAAAGAAAAACCCTTAAAAAGGTACAAAAAAGCAAGCATACTCCCCGTTCTTATAAAAAATGACAGAGAAACAGACTTCAAACGTGAAAAATGTCAACATTTTTACTATCTTTGCACCAAATTGCAAAACAGGCAGCAAATAACAGTACCCGATGAGGATTTACTACATATAAACACTGCTGTATGCACACATATACTATACAATGACAGGAAACACTATTGCCAAGAACAAGAAGGTAGAGAACTTCAAATATCTTCAGGTCTCTCCACGCGACAAGACATGGGGGCTTGCTGTAACCACTGTGGGGTTCCAGCATGTCCACCCGGGCGAGACCTACCCGCTATCCTCACACCCCGACGGATATAATTTCCCCGAGAACAAGCGCAGGGTACTGAACGAGTATCAGCTTGTATACATCACACGAGGTTCGGGCTACTTCGAGAGCGCATCATGTTCAAGGACAAGAATTGAGGCCGGCATGATGTTCATGCTCTTCCCGGGAGAGTGGCACACGTTCGCTCCCGACCCCGAGACCGGATGGGATGACCATTGGGTGGGATTCAACGGCTCGTTCATGGATGAAAAGATAACATCGGGGTTCTTCACATTCAAGAACTGCGTCTTCCGCACAGGCATCGATGACCGCATAACGAACACCTACCATGAGATTCTCGATATCATCGCCAATGAGAAGAAGGGATTCCAGCAGATTGCAGCAGGGCTCACGATGTCGCTAATAGGACGCATATACTACAAGGACCTGAACCATGCTTCGGATGACAGCTACATAATGCGCATCATAAATCAGGCGAAGGTAATAATGAAGGAGGATATGAGCGGAGACATGGACCTTGAGAGCATTGCTAAAGCACTTAATGTAAGCTATTCGCTCTTCCGCAGGGAGTTCAAGAACAAGTGCGGGATATCGCCGGGACAGTACCGCCAGGAGCTGAAGCTTGCCAAAGCAAAGGAACTGCTCTACTCCACCAATATGAGCATTGCCGAGATTTCATCAAAGCTGAACTTCGAATGCATAGGACAATTCTCCACGTTCTTCAAGAAGAAAGTCGGTGTCCCGCCGCTTGAGTTCCGCAAAAGAGGCACAAAAAATCTCTAAATGGCGTTAACTATCGCTAATATATTTGTTTGACATTGAAACAATGCGCATATTTGGAAAACAAAAAAAGGAAAGAGAACCATGAAAAAGATTTTATCAATTACAGCACTCATCGCAGCACTGTTTCTTGCAGTACCATGCCATGCCCAACAGAACACCCAACCGTACATTGACATAAACACCACCGTCAAGCGCGAGGTAACACCGAATGAGCTGTTCCTGAAGATTATAATCAGCGAGAGCGAGTATAAAGGCAAGAAAAGCCTCGAAGAGATGCAGGAGGCCATGTTGGGAGCATTGAAGGAGAACCGTATCGACATCCAGGAATGCCTTACCCTCAACTACATGGGCAGCGAGGTAAGCTATACAACCTTCTCGAAGAAGATAAAGCCGAAGACCGAAGCCACATATATGCTCAAGCTCTACGACGCAACAATAATGCAGCAGGTTATAGCCTCGCTCGAAAAGCGTCAGATTTCAAATATTGAACTGGCACAGGTAAAGTTCACAAAGGAAAAGGAGCTGAAGGATGAGATGGCCGTAGAGGCAATGCAACAGGCACAGGCCGAAGCAAGGGTGCTTGCTGGTGCTATAGGACAGGAGATTGGTAAGGCTACGAGCATCAGTTCATGGATGAATGGTGGACAGACTCAGCCACGCCTCTACAAGTCGCGTGCAAATGCAATGCTCGAAGATGCTGTCGCTGAAGAGGTTTCCTACGCGCCCGCCATTATCAGCATAGGAAAGATTACATACAACTTTACCGTCAATGTACGCTTTGAACTGAAATAACAGACACGAACAAACTTATGATGTGCGGTGTTTCCTAAACAAGAAATACCGCACATCATGTATTTAAGAAGAATAAAAGATTATCTGCTGCTGGCACCGAAGTGTTCAACCACCGAGTCGCTCGTACTGCTTACCGCACGTGTCATTTTCGGGTTCCTGTTCATGAGCCATGGAATCGCCAAATGGATAATGTTCAAGGATTTTACCGAGGCGTTCTATGACCCCATAGGCCTGGGAGCGACACTTTCGTTCTGGCTTGTACTCTTTGCCGAGATTGTATGTTCATTCGGAGTCATTCTGGGCGCCCTGTTCCGTCTGAGCCTTATACCGATAATATTCAACATGTGCATAGCCGTATTCGTGGTCCACGGTACTGCACCGCTGAACGTTGTGGAGTTGGCACTGATGTACCTTACCATCTTCGTGCTGATGTTCTTTACCGGCCCGGGCGAGTTCTCGATTGACCGCATAATAAGGAAAATGGGATAAATAAAAGCCGATGTGCACATCGGCTTTTATTTATCATGGGTATTGTCTGTTACTTGACAAGTACCTTCTGACCTTCCGAGGTCACGTAGATACCGTGTACAGGCTTCTCTACACGATTACCCTTGAGGTCGTAGAACTTGAGCTGACCGTCCCCGGCCACAATGCTTCCGATAGAGGTAACCTCGCCCTTCTGCAAAATAATTGACGCAGCCTCGCTGTCGGATGTGTAGTATGCTGTGTTGGCAGCAACTGTACCTGAAGATGCAGCGCGTTTTACAAACTCGCCATTGTTCAATGTGTACACATTGGAACCACTCACGTTCTTGCTCTTGAGCACACCTGCAAGGCGGTTCTCGCCCTCGAAAACAGCAGCCTCGCCGCCGACGCCGATAGCGTATGTACCATTCTCTGCAGCAAGGATTACCGGAACACCGGCTGCTACAACTGCACCACTGTACTCGGTCAAAGGAGCGACAACTGTTCCTTCAACCTCAACCGAGGTTCCTGCAGTATAAGCCACAACACCCTCGGGGAGAGTCATTGCAAAAGGCATGCAGACTGCTGCAAAGCCGTCAATTGTGAGTTCAAACTCATCGACCGGCTCAATATACCATAGCGACGCAGGAGCATTGTTTGTCCAAGGCACAAGACGCACATTGTCACCTGCAAGGTGAAGACCTGTGTTGCTGCCGGTCTTGTTCTGGCAGATGATTGAACTCTTTCCGTCAACAGTACTGCTTATCTTCCACTTTCCGGCAGAGGTTGTTTCTGTAAGTACGGCCGGCTGTGTCTCGTTTGCGCCAAGAGGGCCAAGGTAGTACTCGAAGTTGCCGTTGTACAGGTAATACTCTTTCTCGTTGCCTGTGGGCACAAATGAGAACAACTGGTTTGCGTTGCTTACATTTGATGTTGCTGTTGATACACGGCTTGCCTCGGGGTTGAGGTAGAGAGTCGCGCCGCTGCGCTCGGTGTTGCGGATACGGTACCACTTGCCCGCCTCGACCTCAAGCTTAGGCAGGTTGGCAATGGCTGCGTTGATAGCCTCATATGCCTCATATGAAGGAGCAGTCTTGTATGCCTCGATGAGCGCCCCAAGAGCATCAACAGAGTTCTTGTCGGGAGCGCCTACATAAGCAGGGGCATCTGCATCGAATGCATCGAGCTTTGAGTCAAGACCGGCAGCAACGATGGCTGTCTTGTCGACATCAGCATCATATACATATGCACTGTCGGTGAGGTACTCTACGCTGTAGTTCTTGTATACGATAGTGTAACCGCCGTTTCCGCCATAAGTATCCTCCTCATAGAGGAAACCGATGTTATTATCCTTCTGCAGGCACATTGTAGAATATGCACCCGAGAGATAACTTGCCTGATGACGGCCGTCCCAATCGGCAGCAATCGCCTGTGGGGTAACAAAGTCGGCAAGTGTCTCAAGCTCCTTATAATATATACCTACATTCGCACGGCCGGAACCCAGAGGCACTGATTGGAATGCAAGGTACACCTTCTTGTCATCGGCTGTACGCTTTGCAGGAACAAAGAGGATTTCGCCATTGGTAGAGTTGTTCACAGCTATTGTACCATTGTTGCTGGCATTTGAATACTGTGCCGTGCCCCATGTACCCTCGGCCTTCTTGCTGTCGGTGTATGAGAAGATGTTGTAGATGCGTCCGCCGCTTGTACGTGAACTGATGATTACAGAACCGTCGGGTAGCTCCTCGGCCTTGGGCTCGTCACCGCCGCTCGGGATTGGAGAAACCTCGGCACCGCCAAGCACAGTCCAGCTCTCGCCGAAGTTGTCGCTGTAAAGTACAAAGTTTACGTGTGTGCTGTTCACGTTCTTCACAAGCACTGCGCAGTAGATACGGTAGTAGTCACCCACCTTTATGTACTGGCTCTGTGAAATCTTGCCCGAACCCACGAACATTGCACGCACGGGGCCATGCGATGTATTGTCGAACTGGGCATAGATGTGTGCTTCACGGTCAACAGGTGTGCTCCATGTCTCGCCGTTGTCCTCACTGTAGAAGTGAGCGATACCCTGGTGGTTGTTGCGTGTACCGTTGGGGAATGAAACATTACCCGAACATGTAATCAAGAGTACACGGTTGCTCTCACGGTCGGCAACGATAGCCGGGTCGCCAAAGCCTACATACATATCGTTGTTCGAGGGGTCGACACCTGCAGCACCCTTACCCTCAATAACGTTGAATATATCACCCCAAGTCTCACCGTTGTCCTTGCTTATACGGGCACGGATGTCGATGCGGCCGTTTTTAGCCATACCGATATCGGCACGGCTATGACGGTAGTCTGCAACAGCAATGATATTACCGTTGCTTGCTGTTGTAATGGCCGGAATACGGTAAGGGATTGTTGAGGGAGTGGTTGTAAATACATCAACAGAAGGCTCAGGTGTACGCACATCAAGTTTCATATGAACAATGAAGTTGGAGTATGTGATACCCTTGTTGGCACCGGTCTGCGAGAAAGAGACCATGCGTGCTGGCTCTGCAACCTCAACATCAAGATGCTGTGATGTAGCAGATGATGTGTAGCTCTTGCCATCCACATTGAGTGTCAGCACATAGCTGCCGTCGTTGTTTGTATTGACGAAATCAAAGCTATAGCCTACCACGACCATACCCTCGGGAGCAGTAAGTGTATATGTACATGTGCCTGACTGGCCTGAATAACCGGCAATGTAATTGCCCGATGTAGTCATGTTGTTGGCATTTGCGCCAAGAGAGAAACCTGCGAGCACGCTGCTCTCCCATTTTGAGTGCCATGTTCCGTTTGCGTTGCTTGCGGTAAAGTTACCGTTTGACGCAAGAATTTCTGTAGATGTTTCGGCTGCAGTGAATACGATTGTTGAGCCTGCGTCTGCACCCTCTGCCCAGAAAGCGAGTTTGCCGATACCGCCGAAGTTGTTCACTGCATAGTCTGTTCCATGAATCTTCATGAAATAACCGTCAACATCGGCAATCTTGTCCGATGTAGAGAAATCCCAACGGCCTACATAACCATCGGGGAGAGCATCGGCAACCTGCATTGTAGGATAGGTTGAACCACCTGTACCACCATAACCGGCAAGAGTACTCATGGTCTTCTTTGATGCAAGCACCTTTGTTGCACCGGCCTGCTTGTTATATACGGCATAGCCGTCAGTATCATTGCCGACAAAGCACCAAAGCTCCTCATCGGCACCTGTTACAAGAGCAGAACCTAATGTAATGAACTCGGCACCTGCATTGTCTTTGATTAGCTTTGCACCATCGCCGATGCCCATGGTGTACCAGGTTGTACCCTCGGCAAACTCGCCATTCTCAATGGTGGTTACCTTGAAAGGAACCTGAGCCCACACACTTGCCACAGCGAAGAGTGAAAGCAGAAAGGTAAAAGTTTTCTTCATAAAATGTAATAGTTAAAAGTTAATAAAGTCCAAACTGTACACGATTATCAGGCCACAAAGTAAGCCTAATTTAATCGGTTTCAAAAATATAACTTTTTATTTAACAATCACTATATTTTTTGTTTATATTTATTAATACACTGCATTTAATACAATATTATTCCTCACGAAAACCGAGAAGATATCCCAAGAATACCTGAACCGCAAGCAACGTATAACAGAAGCCCGAATCACAAAAGTTTCTATCCGCCTTTCCGAGAGCAATCAGCCACATCCAACGTCATTTTTTATAAAAAAACAAAATATATGCGACATTTTATCATGCAGACATAGCAACAGAGCCATTTTTTAATTATATTCGCGAAGTAAAACGTATAAATGTATTTGATACAGCAAAAAATAGAATAATTAACTAAACTTTTTTATTTATGAAAAAATTTACACTTTTATTTTTATCAATGTTCTGCATGCTGGGCACAGCCGTGGCACAGGACAATGGTGATGGCAAGGACGAGGGCAAGGACGATGGCAATGCTGCTTTTGCTTTGGAGTATTCTAGCCCGGCAGACGGCGAAAATGTTTTCACGGTGTACAACATACGCCTGCAGTTCAACAAGGATGTTGTTACCACACTGCCCGATGGTGGTATTGATGTAAAGAACAACACTACTGGCGAGGTTGTAAAGATTACACGCCTTGACAACAACGAGTGGCTGGAGAAGTCAACTGTTGTATTCTTGTTTGAGCAGAAGAGCGTTTATGATGAGAAAGAAGGCAAGGAGCAGTTGCAGGATCAGTATATTGAGACCCCGGGCCAGTGGAGCTATACAGTGCCTGCTGGTTGCATCAAGAGTGTTGACGGAGAGGAGTTTGCCGAGCAGACATTTACATTTAACATTGCATCAGCAATGGATATCGAGAGCGTATCGCCAAGCGAAGGTGTAACAAAACTCGATAAGATTGAGGTTACATTCCCCAAATCAATTGCAAGTGTTGCAACAAGTAAAATGACACTTCTTGACAACTCTTGGATGCCAGTTTCAAACTTCAAGAGCGAGGTTACATACAGCGATGACCGCAAGACTGTGACACTGGAACTTGAGACACCTATCACAACTCCCGGCACATACAACCTTGACATATACCAAGGAGTATTTCTTAGCGAGGATGGTGCGCTGAACAACTACAGATATGTATCATTCCAGATTATTGACACTGCTCCATCTTTCTCTCTCAACTATAAGGAGGGCGAGAAGGTCAAAGAGCTTGGCAATCTTGAAATCACATTCAAGAACGTGAACGAGGTGAAGCTTGTTGAAGGTGCAGAACCAATTATTGTTTACATCCCCGGCGATAGCGAGATAGAGGGTACAGCTACTCTTGCCGACAACAAAATTACCGTATCATTCGGTAAGCTGACCGAGGAGGGTATATATACATACGCTATTCCTGAGGGCTTCTTTACGATGGACGGTGTTGCAAATGAATACACATCAGTCAGCGTCGAGCTCTACACATTTGAGATTACTCCGCTTGAAGTGGTATCAGTCACTCCTGTAGAGGGCGATGTTGCAGAACTCGGCAAGATCATTATCGAATTCAACCAGAATGTAACACTCTCAATGGACGAAAACTGGCAACAGATTTCACAGGAGATTGTATTGAAGGGCGAGGACAAGGATTACACCTTGACCTACAACTCAATGTCAAACCTCGGCAAGACTCTCGAGTATCTTGTAAATGCTGAATGGACAGGTTATGAGTATGCAGTAACACCAATTACTGATGCTGGCAAATATACACTCGACCTTTCACAGATTATTGTTGACCATGCCGGCGAAAGTTACATTGATGAATGGGGCTACAATAATATAATGTGGCACAGCAAGAATCAGGCATGCAAGGGCACAAAGACATGGACCATTGTAGCCGGCGAATCATCAGTTGACGATGTTATTGTTGAGAATGGCGAAAAGGTTATCTACGACCTCACAGGCCGCCGCATCGAGAACATTACCAAGGCAGGTATTTACATTGTAAACGGCAAGAAGGTGCTTGTGAAGTAATAACAGGCAATCCGACAGCATCAGCGGGCAGGGCCTTCCCTTGCCCGCTGTTTTTATTCAGGACAAGCTGTGAGCAGCAGTATCGCTACAATATTACCATGACGTGAAAAAGATATAACGATACAGAAATGTATTAGGGATACATTATACATTCATTATTGTGCCATCCTGACACAGCGAAGCGGCGGAAGAAGCTCAGCACCCTTTCTCAAGAGATGCTCCACTACGTTCAGCATGACAAAAATGCTTTAGATAACACCTGCATGCTTATATCTAACTCACGTACCATAAAACCGCGAAAGAGAGTTTCAGAATACACATCACTGTAGGTACATACATATCATAGAGAGAAAAAATAGGCTGCTGAAATCTTTCAGCAGCCTATTTTAATATTTATACTATAGATACTAATCCTTCTGGTCAAGATAGTAAAGGTCGCCAGAGAGAATCTGTTCGATACGCATTATCAGTTCATCCACATCCATATCAAGAGTAACCGCAAGCCCCTCGGGTTCTACAACGATTATTCTCGGAGCGTTCTCTACGCCAAGGAGCTTAGCTGCAGGCGAATCCGCACCCAGACCGTCACACGCATTCAGCCATCCGTCGCGCTCCATGCCGTTGCTGCTTACAGCCGCTTTCCATGCTGCGATGTCGCTCTCAATGGCAACGCTTACAATAACTATCTGCTCCTGGTTCTCCTTGACAATATCATAGAGGTTGCCAACCTCTTCAATCATCGCAGTCGACTTCTCGCAACCGTCAGTCCAGAAGTTCAGCACCACATACTTGCCGCGGAAATCGGACAGATGTTTTGTCTCGCCACCGATGAGAGACAAACGGATATCCGGAACCTCGCTACCCACTTTCAGATTACCTGCAAGCACTTTGTTGCGCATGGAGAGGTAATAAGGATGGCTATGTAAAGGAAGCGCTATAGTCTTCAACATCTGGTCGGCATATGTCGGGGTCAATAGATGCAACAGCCAACGTTCAATCATCAGCGGAGTCATCGGTGAAGCATTGTGGTCAATGAGATACCTTATCGCCTGTGACATAGTCTTGACATTCTCCTTTGATTTGAGGCTCTCATCAGAATATTTCTCAGCCTCAAGATTTCCGTTATTCAGGATTGCCTTGAACCCGGAGTACACATCATTTGTAGGAGTACCGCCGACACGGCTCTCACAAACCTGAGCTGCCGATGCTGTGGTTACCTCAACTGTACCTTCTTCAACAAAAAGTTCTATGCCAGCTCCTTCGTCAAAGCCCCTTATCTCATACATCAGAACCGGCTCATCCTTGGATATCTCGCACTTGAAAGTATACTTGCCCTTCTTTACCTTGGCTGTTGCCACCTCTATCTCGCGCCCCGACTCATCTGTCCGGGTCAGAGTGACAGACTTTACCTTCTTCCCGTCATTCAACTTACAGTCGGCTATTGTGCCGTTAATGACACATATTCCCTGTGCTGTTGCTACCATACAGGCAACAACCGCCACCATAGCAGATAATAATCTTCTTAGCATAGCTTTCTACTTTTATTTGTTTGCACCATCAACGATGCCTTTCAATTTCTTTACCATCTCCTCGCCTCTGAGACCGAACTGCACGACATTACCGTCCGGGTCAATGAGTACAGTGTGAGGAACACCTTTTACACCGAACAGTCTTATACCATCACTGTTCCACCCTTTAAGCACCGACACATGCATCCAGTTCTTGTGTACAAGTTGATTTTTCTCGATACAATTGACCCAATCCTCCATATTATTGTCTATCGAATAGCTGAAGACAACAAGATTGTCACTCTTCTCGGAATATGCCAGAGCCTCCTTAAGGAAAGGAATCTCACGACGGCAAGGAGCACACCAGCTTGCCCAAAAGTCTATGAAGACATACTTGCCACGGAAGTCTGATAGCGACACCTCCTTGCCGTCGGGAGTACGTCCACTGATATCGGGAGCCTCGGAACCTTCCTTGAGGTTTGCCGCACGGATATCATTCATTAGTTCCTTGTACATCGCCTGTCGACGCAGTTCTACGGGGACGGCATTCAAGAACCCCTTTATCACGTCAGTAGTGAATGTGGGAACCATTGCAAACTTGATGACATATAATGCAACAGGCGAATCAATGTTCTGGTATATAAAATCCATGATAGCCACCTTAAAATGCATATTGTTCACATAGAATGTAGGAGAAGAATACCTTGACTCGGCCTCAGGGTTACCCTTTACCCCTTCGGGGAGGTTCTCCAAAGTCTCCTTCATACGGTCCTTACTCTCCTGGATGCAGTTGTTGTACAGGTCAAGGTAGCTCTGATAGATATCATTGCATGGTGTACCTCCAATCCTTGCCGCGACGGGATATGCCGCATCGAACGGGCCGACCTTTATCTCGCCTTCCTCAAGGAAAATATGCAGACTACCATTGTCAAAGCCTGTTATACTGCATAGTCCGACAGACTCGGGTGCCGTTCCCTCCAGAATGAACTTATTGTCCTCTACCGGAGCTGTGGCTATGACAACTGGCTGTCCGTCTACCATGTGCTCGAGTTTTACCTCTTTTACCGTCTCATCGCTGTAACACAGCCTTGTGCTTGTCATAGTGCCCCTTATGACAAATTTTTCCTCCTGCGCCGAAGCAAACGTTGCCACGGACAACAGAGCAAATAGCAATAACTTTCTCATATGTTATATTGTTTGAAATTCCCAATAGTGGGCATGCCCTTTAATTCATATCCTCAGTCCTCCTCTGTACGAACTCCCTCCCGGCTCCTTCGGGCTCTCCCTCTTTTCAAAGAGGGAGAGCCCGAAGGAGCGCTTGCGGTGGAGGAGTTTCCGATTGCAGTTTCATAGGTTCTCCTCGAGGAAAGCCCTCAACTGCTCGCCACGGAGCCCTGTCGCCACAATGTTATTGTACTCATCAAGGATGAAGAGTGCAGGAACACCTGTAACATTGTACAAGCGCACAATTTCGCAGTCCCAGCCCTTGAGCGATGAAACATTAACCCAACTCAAGCCGTCTTTTTCCACAGCTTTCTCCCATGCTGCCTTGTCGGTATCGAGCGACACACCGATAATCTCCAGACCTTTCTCATGGAACTCATCATACAGTTTCCTAAGCGCCGGATTGTTCAGACGGCATGGGCCACACCAGCTTGCCCAGAAATCAATAATCTTAATCTTTCCCTTGACACTGCTCATTGTAACGGCATTGCCTTCGGCATCATTCAATGTAAAGTCAGGAGCCTTCGCTCCACCTTCAGTCTTTGCCAGACGTGCGATACGCTCCTTGATAATGCGGCCGAACTGGCTTGACTTGGCACCAGGACCCAGTGAACTGTACATTTTCCTTGTCTCTCTCAACGGCAACTCACGCATGACAATGTTCGAATAGAACGTATATGCCGTAATGACATTGTCATTAGCTGCAAGGAAGTCATCTGTCAGTTTCCTCAACTTATCCTTTTCATCCTTAAGGGTATCGTTCACAAGGCTTGCGCTACGGAATTTCCTTTCGGTACGCAATGCATCGTAACGTTCCTGCAAGCCGTCTGCTACAGCGCGCAGGGAGTCCGAGGCTTTTATATGTTCCGTATATCTCTCATTAAGCACACCGCCTTTTATGTAAAAGTCCTCCCCTTCGCTCAAGCAAGCACTATATGTCGTGCCAGGCTCGGCAAGCAGCATAAAACCGCCCGAGAACCCCTCGACAACGAGTTGTGTCACCAATGGCTCATCAACTGCTGCCTTCAGGTCAAACTTGCCCTTCTTGAAGTCACAAAAACCCAGAGTGTCGGAACTCTCCTCGGTTGAGCGGGCTATCAGGTAGAGACGTCCCTTCTTTATGCCCACAATCTTTCCCTTTATTCTTACATTATCCTCTTGCGCGACAACCACAGCCGAGCAGCACATGAGGAATAACATCATAAATGCAATCTTTTTCATAGCCATCAGTACATCATCTTATATATATAATCGTTCACAAACTGTATGTCCTTAATCTCGCCCCAAAGGTTACCCTCATTGTCCTTATCATAGAAGAGAGGCGCATAATCCTCATCCAAATCGGCAGCCGTATTCAGCTTGACCTCGGCAACTGCGCCGTTGACACCATTGAACAGCACGATGTTCAGGTAAAGACCAAGGTCGGCGCTGAAAGCGGAACTCTCCTCGGTACGGAACTTGATTTTAGTAACATCGTAGCCCTGCGGAGCCTCATAGACGACAAACCTGTCACCATTGGAGACATTGTATCGGTAAACAGTATTCCCCTCAGCAAAGAAGAGGTTCGTTGTCGTAAACCATGAATTATATGTTATCGTATACATGTCGGTAGGAGTCAAGCCCACGAGTTTCTTCTCGCTCACGATGGTGTATGCCGACAATTTCTCCTCTTCACCATCCTCACCTGCAGCAAGCCTCCTTTTAGCCTTGCTGCCATCGCCAATGTCCTGCATGAGCAACTCATAACGATAATAGTCGCCGCTCGCATCATCCTTGAAGATGAAGTATGCATTCTGCTGGCTGTAGTTATCACGATAATTCATATAACCCATAACCGCAGTCATGTCTGCCGGAGACTTCTGCAAAGCAGTGAATTTAACATTCGCATCAAGCAATGGGTTTCTTGACACAGAAGAAGGACTTATTGAGGCGCCCTCATTCGTCGCAAAGCCGCTGTCCTCCTTAGACGAGTAAAGGAAACGTCCGTTCTTGGCATCCCACATCAAGAAACGGTTATTTGTAATTGTAGCTGCCGTAATCTCATAATCGGTCTGGTGCGGCAGGTCTGTGCTACCCTCGCATGCAAAACCGGGCTTGTAGAGGGTATGTAGATGATTGCCCACATACACGCTGCCATCCTCGGTAAGAACTACCTTGCACATTGTATAGTTCGATGGGTCTCCGGTCTGTACACTCCTGCTGTAAGAGAACTCAACGTTCTCGGGCTTGAATATCTGTTGTGCAGTATACTTGACATCCATTCCATGAGGATTGTACGCCTTTGTCTCGCCGTCACTGCCATACACAATGAGAGAACTTGTCACACCTATGTTGGCAAGGTTATCAGGGATATCAATAAATGTGGTATAACCGAAACCTGTGGCATTCTCATAATGATTCTCATCCCCGGTAACAGCCTTGACATCGGTATATATTTTTGTCTCGTTACCGACAACCTCTATGTTGCCAATCTTGCGGTCTCCCTCTTCGCCATGCATGACAAAGAGACTGTTCTTGAATACGGGACGAGTGGTTATCATGAACGAAGAGTAGTGCGACAAATCGGTTGTCCGGTCATATATCTGCAGGAAGATGTTATAGGACATTGCTTTTCCTACAGGAAGATCAAATTCAAGGAATCCTTTGGACAGGATAGTATCCTTGACACCTTTGCCATGCTCATCAACATACGACCTGAACCAGTAGAAATCAAGATTGTCGAGGGTTTTCTCAAGCGTCTGCTCAACAACTGCCTCAATGCGACGTGTCCTGTCCTCCTCATCCAATGCCTGCTGTACCTCAATGATGTCGCCTCCGGCCGACATGACCACAGAAGGAGAAAATGTGACGGACTTTATCTCATTCATCGTATTCAGAGTG
This sequence comes from Bacteroidaceae bacterium, assembly GCA_017936265.1. Lineage (GTDB taxonomy): Bacteria > Bacteroidota > Bacteroidia > Bacteroidales > Bacteroidaceae > HGM04593. Next base: position 31,524 of record JAGBFX010000026.1, read on the forward strand.
TAGTCATAGTTACCTTTATCCTTGTAACAGCCAACAAGCATCAGCGCCGACACAAGGAACATGAACACCCTACTATTGCTGTATATTCGCTTCATCATATTTTCCATATTATAGCCTTACGATAGTTATTTGTATTCAACAAGTACCTGATTTTATCAGTCAAGTTCCACAACCGGGATATCATATTGTCTTGAAGGCGGACGCTTGTCGTTTGCTGCCTTGACTACGCGGTAACACTCCTTGAGACGTTCCTCGCCAGCGAGCTGTTCCACGCCCAGCGGTGTGCTGTCCCACATATATGTGTCATTCTCCTTGTCATACACGAACGGCAACACCGATGCTGCAACAAAATCCTCGGCACCGTCATTCTTGAGCATTGTCTTCAATATGAACTGATACTTGTCGGCACTGTACTCGCCGAAATATCTCTTTACGATATCGGCAGTTCCAAGACCTCTCGGGTCCTCCCACCAATAAGGGATTCTCAGGTTATAGTTCACATTGTTCCTTATCTCAACCCAGCAAAGAGCCTTGAACTCCGAGATTGGAAGACCCGACTGCGCATAGTTGTAATACTCGTTCAGCATGTACAGTACATCGTCCTTGTGGAAGGTCGTGCCTTCTTCCTCCATTTTCTGTTTCGCATCCTCGCTTGCAAACAACTCTGCCACATCCTTTGTGGTGGCACCACCAAGCATTGTGACGAACCTGCAGAACTTGTTTGCCCTGAAGATGCCAAGATTCTGTTCATAACCACTCCAGAAGTATGGCACCGTATATGCCGGGTAATCAGTCTCCTTGAGAATAGGCAAATCAACTGCAACCGGCTCCTCGGGTTCATTGGCGAGTATCGCATTCACGGCACTGACATTCAGGTCTATGATAGAGTTGAACAGGTGCATTCCCGTCCCACTGTCGTAGAGGTCCTGGCAGAAACGGTTGTTTCCTGTATGGTTGGCAAGGAATATCTGTTTTTCCTTGCTCCACCCGCCAAGATATGTCTCGACATGGCTGAACCACTCCATCGGTTTCTCATACGACTCTGTCACATAGAGATTCACCTCATTGAAGCCATTGATACCGGTACCGATATCCCCACTTCCGTCAAGGTATATGCACACGCCATATATCGCATCCTCGACCTCGGGGCGTCTTACTTTTACCTCAATCTCCTTCTCATACTCATTGTTGGAGAATACCACCTCATCTATTGTCACATCCGCCAACTCGTAGCCGTCAATCTCCTTTGTCTTTACCGCAAGCGTACGGGCTTTATCAGTGAGGTAGCCAAGCAGCTTTACCTTCAATGTAACCGGGACAGTGTCGGGCTTGCCCACAATATGGTCGCTGAAGTTGAGCATCCTCTCAAAGTCCGACGCATGCTGGTAGTCGAAATATGCACCGTTGGCATCTTTGTCAAAGAGCTCTGGCTCAATCTTCTCACAGGCTGTAAATGCGAATGTCAGGCTGAACAGCCATACTATATAGTGAAATCTTTTCTTCATATATCAAGTATTCTTGTTTAAACAGCTTCTTAACTTACTCCACTGGATTCTCCTCCTCGGCCCAGCCGAACTCAATCTCTGCGTCAGGCAGCGGGAAGAGGAAATTCTCCTCGGCAAGCACACTCTCGGCACAATGTGCCAATGCGCCCGTAATGCCATGAGTCTTGAGGAACCAGAAATATTGCCCCTCGCCGTAGAACTCCTTGCGATACTCCTTGTTCAGAGCCGCAACACGTAGTTCATCGGTGTCACATGAGACATTCTTCGCCTTTGAGATACCTCTTTTGTTGCGTACAAGGTTCACATATCGGGCTGCATCAACGCCATCCTCTACAGCCTCGCAAGCGATATAATACATCTCGGACAAGCGTATCAAAGGAATAATCTCATTGTCATTATCGACATATTTAAGCGAAATGGCATTCTGCTGTTCGTTATTCCTGTAGAAAGCGGTTCCTTTGGCCCGTATATCCTCGCTCTCGCTACCCACACTCTCGAAAATTATGTTGAGAGTGGAGATATTGAGATAGTATTTTGTCGCCAGTTTATCACTTACTGCAAAATAGTCGGAAAGGTTATCCTCCAGTTCATGCATGTTAAGACCTACGATGACCTCCTTAGACAGTATGGGGTCGTTGTCGTTCCCGCTCTCGAGCGCAAGTCCACACTCCTCAATGACCTTGAGGGCATGCAACGCAGCGCTATCCTTCTCGCCGGCATAGTTGTATACACGCGCCAAAAGAGCGTTGATTGCATGATAGTTGAAACGCATATGCCTGCCTTCAATGCGGTCACTCAGGTCAAGTTCCTTCTCATAATCCAGGCATTCCCTTGCCTCCTTTAGGTCGATTATGATATTTGCCAGCACCTCACTTGCAGGCAGCTGCGGCTGCTTAGAATGGTCAGCAACAGTACGATAAGGGATACACTTCATCTCTCTCACGCTCTCATTCCCGGCATAATTAGCAGGTCCCCAACCACGCAAAAGGTCAAAATGCAGAAACGCGCGTATGGCAAGAGCCTCTCCGCGTATCATGCGACGGGTTATTGAATCGGCAATGACAGCCTCTCCATTAAGATTCCACCATTTGAGAAGATTATTGGCATTGGCTATCGTATTGTACTGCGAGCCCCATATGCTGGCAAGGGTACCTTTGGTATTATATGCGCCACTTGTCTCCCTGTCATATATGTATACACTATTACGGTCGGTAGTTCCCTCGGGCAGCTTGTCATACATCTGCGCAAGCTGGTCCATAAGGCCGAAGGTAAGGTTCTTGCCATATGTATTCTCATCGGTCATTGATATATAAAGACCGGCAAGGGCATTCTTGAAACCGTTCTCTGTCGTGAACAGTTCCTTCGCCGGGAGATCGGTATTCGGAGCCACATCAAGCCAATCGGAGCATGAGGCAAGAGAGAAGAGACCAGTCAGGCCGGCTATTAACGTATATATTGTCTTTTTCATTTTTGTTTTCTTTTTGGTGCATTGATTATCGGAACATGAACGACAAAGAGAATGTGTATGAACGTGCGAACGGATAGTCAAGACCTCGTTCCATTCTGATTGGCGATATGCGCGCGATATCGTTCGTTGTGAAGTTCAGTGCAAGCACATCAATGTTCGCTTTGCGCAAGAACTTGAAGTTCTCTCCTGTTAGCCTGTAGCCAACGTTCAGCGTGGCGAACCTAATCTCGTTGTCATCCATGATGAAGCGTGTGCTTGCAGGTGTGTTCGCTCCTGTCGGGCTGAAACCGACATAAGGTTTCACGTCACCGGGTTTCTCCCAGCGTCCCTGCCCCGCACGACGGTCAAGGTTGTAGGCCACGTTCTGATTCTCAATCTTGTCCACAAGAGTCTGGTTATATACCACTCCACCATACTTGTACGTAAATCCGAGCGAACAAGAGAAATCCTTCCAGTTGATGTTTGTAGATACCGTACCGCTTATCTTAGGGTTAGCGTCTCCAACAGGCACCTTATCGTTGGCACTCCATACAAACGTCTTCGTGCCGTCACGTTTCAGGTAGACCTCCTTACCCGTCACCGGGTCGACACCGAGTGAGCGCACTACATAAAGCGTTGTAGTAGACTCGCCCTCACGGTACTGCGGCAATGGGGCAGCAGCAGACTTCATCTGTTCCTCGTTGACCTTCTTGAGGTAATCAGAGAGTTTGCGTATCTTGTTCCGGTTACTGTTGGCGTTCGCAGTGATTGTCCAGAAGAACTGCTTGCGCAGGTTCTGCACAGCGATGACATTCAACGACACATCGAAACCACGGTTCTGCAGTTCTCCGGCATTCATTACCATTGTCGGGAAACCTGTCGACGGAGCCAGGTCATAGCTTGTCAGCAGCTCCTTGGTTATGTTGTTGTAGTAGTTGAACGTCACATTGACGCGGTTCTTCCAGAATCCGAAGTCAACCGACAAACTTGTATTGTGTGTCTTTGCCCATCCGAGCTCGGTATTGTTGAGACCGCTCAACAGAGCACCCAGGACAGGGAATGAGCTATAAGGGCGCATAGTGCCCGAGAATGTATAGTATTCAATGGCATCGGAAGGGCTGAAGTTCTGTTCTCCGGTGACACCATAGCTCGCACGGAACACGAGGTTCGAGAGATAACCCTGCAACCATTTCTCGTTGTGAGCATTCCAACGTCCGCCCACCGACCAGAAAGGAACAAGGTCGTGCTTTGCATATCGTGATGACGCCTCGCCACTTATGTTGAAGTCAACAGAGTAACGGTTGTCATAGCTGTAAGAGAACTGGCCTATCAGACCTATTGAACGCGAGATGTTCTCGGTACCGATATTGCTCATGTTTGTCTCCATCTTGTTACCGAAGATAAAGTCATCCATGTGCTTATCGGGATACCCCGTTGCCGAAAGATTCACATAGTTGTTCTTGTCCTCGCTTATTGTCCAATTGGCAAAGACACTGAACAAATGCTTCTTGAGGACAAGATTATAGTTCACACCGAGGTTGCTTGACCAGGAAGACATGTTACCGGTACTCTTGTTATAGCTTCCCTTGCGTGTGAGGTCATCCTCAAGTTCAAAGCGCGTGTGGTCGGCAGGATAGAACTGGTCGGTTCCGGCCATACCTCTTGTATAGGAAAACTGTTCAGTGATTCTCAGGTTCTTCAGCAGCATATACTCCAGACTGAGGCTGGTTGTCACACTGAGGCTGTTGCTCATATCCTTTATACCTACGGTAGCATCGTAGAGCGGATTGGTTATTACCTTGCTCTGACCGCTCACGGTATTGTTGTCAAGCACCTTCATCTGCCGGCCATTGGCATCAAGAGGTATATAATACGGGTTCAGCCTTGTATACTGCGAGAATGAGCCATAGGGCGAGTTCTTGCTGTCCGACTCGGAGATGCCCACATTTGCACGCATAGTAAACTTCTCCTTCAGATATGTCATGTTGAAGTTAACACCCTTGGTCTGGTTCTCCGACTCCTTCATCACACCAGGCTGTATAGAGGCATTGACGTCAAGACTGTAGCGGAATGCCTCGGTACCACCTGCGACGCTCACCGAGTGACGGTGCTGTATGGCTGTGCGCAGAGGTTTCGACAGCCAGTAAGTGTTGACACCACCAAGCACGTTACGTCTGTACTTGTTGTACAGGTTCATGTGAGCAGCGTTATGTGGGTCGTAGAGACCGGCCCTCCACTCAGTATTGAGCTTTGTAGCCGCATCCATCATGTTGTAATCGGTGAGGTCAGGCGTCTGAACGGTTGTCGTACCATTATAAGACACAGACAATGCACCGTCGGGAGCAACCTTGGTCTCAACGACAACAACACCGTTTGCCGCACGTGAGCCATAGACCGATGTAGCTGCGGCATCCTTCAGTATTGTAATGTTCTCGACACGCTCAGGGTCAAGGTCAAGGATTCTGCTCAAAGGGACAGTGAAACCGTCAAGCACGAAGAGCGGAGTGTTCGGACGGCTTGACACATTGTCGAGCATAAGGTCCATGCTGTTCAGGGACTTCGAGCCCAATGACTGGTCACCGCGTATCTGGAAATCAGGCTCCGCATTAGGGTCAGAACCTGCATTGTTGTTCTCGATAATCTTGAAGCTGGGATCGAAGAACTGCAGACCCTTTAGGATATTGGTAGGGTTCATCTTTCTAAGGTCATCGCCCTTTACCTCGACATAGTTACCCGTAAAACTGTTCTTGCTGCGACGACTGATACCCGTAACCACGACATCATCAAGTTCGATGCTTGGCTTGAGTTTCACTACAAGATTGTTCTCGTTCTTTACAATCTGCTTGGAAACAGGATTGTAACCGACATAGGAGACACTGATAGACTCGTTCTTGTGCAGGCGCAGGCTGAATTTTCCGTCAAGGTCAGTCATGCCGCCGCGTGCTCCGTTACTCTTGCCCGTACCATCCGTTATGAGCACAGTAGCACCGATGAGGGGCTCCTGCGTATCATCATCAAGCACAAGGCCCGATACTGCCAGCAGTGTATTGTCAGACTCGGTGAAAGTATCAGGCTCAAGGATTATCCGGTTGTTATCCTCGTAGCGGATTATCACATTCTGGTCGCCCACAAGTTCACCGAGCACCTTATCCAGCGGCTTATCCTTGACAGCAAGCGTTGTAGGCTTGTTGATATTCCATAGCGACACATTCTGCAAGGTTATCTTGGCATCGGCAGCCTCGGCAACCATCTCCAGCACTTTACCCAAAGGCTGGTTGCTGACCCTGAGAGTCACAGGCTTGTTCTTCAACTCACCTGACGACTGCGCATGCGCAGCTGTCATGCTGCACAAAAGCATTATCGCGACCAGGGATATCTTGCAGAAAAACCTCAAATTAAAGACAGCTTTCCTCATAAATATTAAGAGTTATATGTATTCATGGTTATTGCAGGAGCATGTCAAGGATACCCTTATGGAATGCGCTGCAGTTGTACTTCTCGACATAGTCCTTGTATAGCACGTCGGCTCTCTCAATTTCCTGGCCATTCATTATGAAATTGCGCAGCAATATATAAAGGAGGAAATCCCTCTGCTCGCCACTGTAGAACGCGGCAATCTGCTGGTACATCTCCTCCATTACCTTAGGCATGCTGTACGAACCACCCTTCTCCTTTGCATCCTTCTCGTTCATGTAGAAACAGTAGCGCATGAGCAGACTGGCATACTCAGGGCAGCTCAGCGACTCAGCGTCACTCCTGGTCACATAACCGTCCATAATGCTCCAATAGTCACCGATTTCCTGTTCACCGATGGCAAGTCCCCTGACACTCTCATACATGACAGGATACTCAATGAACGACATATAGACAAGATTGTCAATCATCGCCTTAACATAGTTCTTGGCCTCATCACTCGCCTTGCTTCGTGCAATTATTGCATCGGCCTTCTCGAGCAGAGTGCGTGAATCGGCGATACGGTCCTTCGGTTTAATGTCAAGTGCCACGCATCCAAGAAGCTGGCTCTTGTAGCGAAGAGTACGCTTGAGAGTCTCAATACTCCTTAGAAGGCGATTATTGTTGACAGCACGCTCCGAGCCACTGTATTCAACCTTCACATTCTTGCCGTCATAGTTCACATCCACATGCAGGCTGTCGCCAGGCTGCAGCATCACATTTGTACGGCCATTGATGGTAATACACACAAGGCGGTCACAGTCGAAGTTGTAGAGATGCTCCTCGCCAGGATTTGTATGGAACTCCTTTGCTATGAGAGGAGTCTGAATACAGTCGAAATAGACCATATCATTCTGGTAACCATAAACCTGAGCACTCAACGTTGTTCTCTGCTGCGCTGTCGACATATTGACAACAGCCAATAGCGAAATCAATAAAAACATCAGTCTTGTTTTCATAGCTGTAAAGTATTTTCAATTTTATAACGTTCCGGTTTTAATAGATACAAAAAAGCATGTAAGACACTCCTTGGTCTACACACTATTTAACTGTGGCAAAAATATCATAAAAGCATATAAAAACAAACAAGCGACAAATAAAAACTTCAAAAACATTAAAACTTATGTTAAAAACAGGAGAACTTGCACGGATGTGGCAAAGAAAGAGCTTGCAGAAAGGAGTTCCGGCAGAAAAGACGACACAAAAAGGCGAAGTCTGCACCCCGCCTTGAATGTTCTCACAACGGAATAATCCTTATTGTGAATTGCTCAAAATTGTTCAGCAAATGTAGAAATAAAAATCAGAACTTGAAATATTATTAGAAAATATTTACCTTTGAAAAAGAAGATTCGCAAAAAAAATGCAACTATGAAAAAAATACTTGGTTTAGACTTGGGCGTAGGCAGTATAGGATGGGCATATGTACACGAAGCAGAAAACAGCAGTGAACAATCATCAATTGTCAAATTGGGAGTTCGAGTAGTTCCACTGACAGTTGATGAGCAGCAGAACTTTGAAAAAGGCAAGAGCATCACTACAAATGCAGACAGAGCACTAAAGAAAAGCATGCGTCGCAATTTGCAACGATATAAACTCAGGCGCGACAACCTTATAGATTGTCTTTTGAAGAACAAAATAATCTCTAATGAGACAATATTGAGCGAAAGTGGCAATAATACTACTTTTGAGACATACCGTCTGCGCGCAAAAGCAGCGACAGAGATGGTATCACTTGAAGCTTTAGCAAGAATACTGCTTATGCTTAACAAGAAACGCGGATATAAGAGCAACAGAAAAGCGAACAAGCAGGAAGACGGCACCATAATTGACGGAATGAGTATTGCCAAGGATTTATATGAGAATGACATTACACCTGGACAATATGTATTAAAACGTTTAAACGAAAATAAGAGACATATCCCAGAGTTCTACAAATCGGACCTTCAAAAAGAGTTTGACAGAATATTCTTTTTTCAGCAGTCATTCTATCCGACAATTCTTACACAGGAGTTGTACACGGCAATTCTAGGCAAGAGCGGTAAAGCGACATATGCAATCCTCAGCAGCAACAATATACCGGTTGCCGAGAATAAAGGAAAAGACAAGAATAGAACTGCATACGGTTGGAGAAACGATGCTGTCATCAAACAGCAACCAATCGAAACAGTTGCTTACGCATTAATGGAACTGAATGCAGCAATAAGCAACGGCAGCAATTACCTTGGCGCAATAGGAGACCGTAGCAAAGAACTATATTTCAACCGGATGACAGTAGGGCAGATGCTTATGAAGCGGTTAGCGGAGAACCCGAATGCAAGCCTCAAGAATATTGTTTATTACCGTCAAGACTATCTTGATGAGTTTGAGTGCATTTGGGAGACACAAAGAAAATACCACAATGAATTGACCCAAGAACTCAAAAAGGAAATACGCGACATCATTATTTTCTACCAAAGGGAACTCAAGAGCAAGAAAAGTTCCATTAGCCTATGTGAATTTGAAAAAAGAGAAGTAGAGGTAAGCATTGACGGAACCACAAGAAAAAAGATTACCGGATGCAGAGTTTGCCCTAAATCCTCGCCACTTTTCCAGGAATTCAAGATTTGGCAAATGCTGAACAACATACGTGTCTGCGATACAGAGACCAATGAAACATGGCCTCTCGACATTGAGGAAAAAGATGTATTGTTCAAAGAGCTGAATATAAAGCAAAAGCTCAGCAAGAATGAGATTCTGAAGATATTATACCGCAACAGCAAGCATCTTGACCTGAACTACAAAGAGATTGAAGGCAATAGAACATTATTTGCATTAGTCAATGCCTGCCAGTCTATTATCGTTGCAACAGGACACGATGAATATCCGTTCTCCAAGATGAGAGCATCCGAAATCTACGAAATCATCCATAGAATATTCGGTGCAGTCGGTTTCAACACAGATTTCTTGCATTTTGACTCAAATTGCAAGAATCTTGAAGATGAGCCGATGTTCAAGCTTTGGCATCTATTATACTCATACACTGATGATAAATCAAAGACAGGAAACGAGAGTTTAATAAATAAAATCCGTGAATTGACAAACATGGATGAGGAATGTGCGCGCATTCTTGCCAACATATCCTTCATGGATGATTACGGCAGTCTCTCCAGCAAAGCCATCAGGAAGATACTGCCACACATGCAGGAAGGCAATGAATATAGCGTTGCATGCATGTACGCCGGCTATAATCACTCACACTCGTTGACAAAGGAAGAACTGCTTAACAAGGTATATGTTGATACTATTGAATTGTTACCACGCAACAGTCTACGGAATCCTGTAGTCGAGAAGATTCTCAATCAAATGATTAACGTGGTAAATGCCATAGTCAAAGAGTATGGCAAACCTGATGAAATACGCATAGAACTTGCACGTGAGCTAAAAAGCAATGCAAAAGAGCGCAAAAGAGCTACGGAAGCAATAAGCGAGGCCAACAAGAAGAATGAAACTGTAAGAAAGATTCTCATAGAGAAGTTCGGCATAAAGAATCCAAGCAGAAACGATATAATAAGATACAGACTATATGAGGAACTTGAGAAAAACGGATATCACACGCTCTATTCTAACACATACATACCACAGGAAGAGCTATTTACCAACAGGTTCAATGTAGAACATATAATTCCGCAAGCATGCATGTTTGATGACTCATTCTCCAACAAGACACTGGAAGCCATGGATATAAACATAGAAAAGGGCAAGGAGACAGCATACGACTACGTACTTGCCAAATATGGCAATGAGGGAATGGCTCAATATAAAGCACGCATAGATTATCTGTATAATGCAGGTGCAATAAGGAAAAGTAAGCGTGACAAGCTGTTGATGCAGGGCAAAGATATCCCTAATGGTTTCATAGAACGTGACCTGCGGGACACACAGTACATTGCACGCAAGGCGCATGAGATACTTGAGCGTCTTGTTCCGCATGTAATATCCACGACAGGACAGATTACGGAGCGTCAGCGAGAAGACTGGCATCTTATTGATGTGATGCAGGAACTCAATTGGCACAAATATCATGAGCTTGGACTGACCGAAACCATTGTTAACCGCGAGAACAAAGAGATACGCAGGATAAAAGAGTGGAGCAAGCGTAATGACCACCGCCACCATGCCATGGACGCGTTAACAATTGCATATACAAAACGCAGCATCATACAGTATTTGAATAACCTGAATGCAAGAGATGATAAAAACGGGGAAATCTATGGAATAGAACGAAAAGAATTGGAAAGAGACGCTCATGGTAAGCTGCGCTTTAAATTGCCGTTCAAAAAATTCCGCGAAGAAGCAAAAATTGCGCTTGAAAGCATACTCATATCTATAAAATCCAAGAACAAGGTTGTAACAAAAAACACAAACAAGACAAAGAGCAAAAACGGCGGAACAAACAAAAGGACACAATTGACGCCACGCGGACAACTACATCTGGAAACAATCCATGGTAGTATCCAGAGATATGCGACATATGAAGAAAAGGTTGGTTCATCATTCAATGCAGAAAAGATTGCCAAGGTTGCAAACAAACGCGAACGCGAGGCACTGTTGGCGAGATTGAATGAATTCTGTGGAGATGCGAAGAAAGCCTTTACAGGCAAGAACAGCCTTGAAAAGAATCCCGTTTACCTTGATGCTGCAAGAACAGCAGCCGTACCAATAAAAGTAAAGCTCGTAGAATTGGAAACAGTATATACAATACGAAAAAGCATTGACAAAGACCTGAATATAGAAAAAGTAATAGACAAACGAATAAGAAAGATACTTGAGTCACGTCTGAAAGAGTATGGCAATGACTCTAAGGCAGCATTCTCCAATCTTGATGATAACCCAATATGGCTAAACAAAGAAAAAGGTATCTGCATCAAGCATGTCACAATTAGCGGAATAGCCAATGCCGTTTCACTCCGTGAGAAAAAGAACCATAACGGAGACTACATTTTGGATGACCACGGCAAGAGGCAGCCTGTTGATTTTGTAAACCCCGGTAACAACCACCATGTTGCGATATACATTGATGAAGATGGTAATTACCAGGAGAACATCGTATCATTCTTTGACGCTACAGCGCGCGCCATTAATGAGCAACCGATAATAGACTACGAATACAACTCTGAAATGGGATGGAAGTTCTGTTTCACACTAAAGCAGAACGAATACTTTGTATTCCCTAACGAAAAGACAGGCTTCAATCCCGAAGATATAGACCTGACAAACCCCAAGAATTACCATTTGATATCCCCGAATCTGTTTAGGGTACAGAAGTTATCTTCAAAGGACTACTGGTTCAGGCATCATTTGGAGACCACTGTAGAAGACAATAAAGTTCTTAAAGGAATAACCTGGAAACGTATCAGGACACTACAAGAACTCAAAGGCGCAATAAAAGTAAGGATTAACCATATTGGACAAATAGTGCAGATTGGAGAATAGCCTATGATAAAGAAAACCCTATATTTTGGGAACCCAGCATATCTGTCGCTTAAAAATGCACAGATGGTTATCAAACTGCCCGAGGTTGAAAACAATGACACACTACCCGATTCATTCAAGGCAAAGAATACAATAACAAAACCAATTGAAGACATTGGAATTGTTGTACTTGACAACAAGCAGATAACCATTACATCGGGCTTATTGGAAGCGCTTTTAGAGAACAACAGCGCGGTCATTACCTGTGACAGCAAAGGAATGCCTACAGGACTAATGCTTCCATTATACGGCAACACAACGCAAAATGAAAGATTCAGGGCACAGATAGAAGCCTCCCTACCACTGAAGAAGCAACTGTGGCAGCAAACTATCCAACATAAGATAGCCAATCAGGCAACTGTACTCAAGGATATCGTAAATGTAGAAACTGGGTGTATGCACACATGGGTCAGAGAGGTACGAAGCGGTGACCCCGACAACCTTGAAGGAAGAGCTGCCGCATATTATTGGAAAAACCTGTTCGGACACATCCCAGGCTTCAACCGTGAACGTACTGGCGTACCACCAAACAACCTGCTTAACTATGGTTATGCAATACTCCGTGCTGTCATTGCAAGAGCATTGGTATCTTCAGGATTATTGCCAACATTAGGAATACACCATCACAATCGTTACAACGCATATTGCCTTGCCGATGATATAATGGAACCATATAGGCCTTATGTAGACAAACTTGTTCTTGAAATAGTGAACCGATATGGTGAAAATGTAGAATTGACAAGAGACATTAAAGCAGAGCTACTGACTATACCAACAATAGACGTAACAATACAAGGTAAACGTAGCCCATTGATGATTGCAGCTACCCAAACAACAGCATCATTGCATAAATGCTTTGCTGGCGAGCATCGCCGAATGCATTACCCTGAAATGTAATGGACCGAATAAGCAAATACAGAGTCATGTGGATTTTAGTTCTTTTTGATTTACCTACCGAGACCAAGAAAGAACGAAAAAGCTATGCGGAATTCCGTAAGAGCCTTATGCAAGATGGTTTTACAATGTTCCAATTCTCGATTTATGTACGTCATTGCGCAAGCGCAGAAAATGCCCATGTACATATTAACCGAGTAAAAAGAATCTTGCCGGAACATGGACATGTAGGAATCATCTGCCTGACAGACAAGCAGTTCGGTGATATAGAACTATTCTACGGCAAAAAGCCGAAAGAAATTATTGCAGGAGGTCAACAACTTGAACTTTTCTAAAAACAAAAAACCCAGCCAACCGCTGGGTTTTTTATTCGGACAACATCATTTTTTATTTCGCGTAGACACCTCATATCGTATTATAATACAATAAGATACAAACATTGAGATGTTTCCGATATTTCAAAGATACAATTTTGAAAGCAATTCACAACTTGTTCAATCGTTGGGTTGCCGATATGTATGATGTTTCCGATATTTCAAAGATACAATTTTGAAAGCAATTCACAACTTATCGCTGTTTGGCTCTGCTCGTCCTGCGATGTTTCCGATATTTCAAAGATACAATTTTGAAAGCAATTCACAACCAAAGGGGCTTGCTCATACTCTTGCGTGGAGATGTTTCCGATATTTCAAAGATACAATTTTGAAAGCAATTCACAACC
>JAGBFX010000027.1 GCA_017936265.1 Bacteroidaceae bacterium
AAAAGTATGTGACAGAACGACAACAAAAAGAATATACAACAACAGATTAAGGGTAAGTTGTATTGAAGAATAAAGACTTATATTTATTCCCATTCCTAATGTCATCATAAGAAGCATCCCTCAACTTTTTACGTTGAGCCGAAATTTGGGACTCTTTTTTGTTTTTATGATAGTCCTTTTCTTACCCGATATTTTATAGCCCGCTTGAAAAAGTCTATGTTTTCTGCAGCGAAATGATTACTTTTGTGTTCAAAGCGGGTCTCTGATGAATGCTATATGGATTGTAATGCCTATCCTCATTGTGCAGATGTTTCTGTTGGGCATCGACCTTGACAAGGGGGCTTTTGCTGGCGTGAGAAGGCAGCCTAAGGCTGTTATGCTTGGAATATTAGGGCAGCTTCTCCTGCTTCCGATTATAGCATTCGGTGTGGCATGGGCACTGAATCTCCCGCCTGTTTATTTTATGGGTCTTGTGCTGGTGGCATGCTGTCCTGGCGGCTGCGCTGCTCATCCTGTTGGCTATGGCATGCAGCTCGGCTCTGTCGCGTCTGGGTGGTTTTGGGAGTGCGGTAAGGCGCACTATCGTAATTGAGCTTGGTATGCAGAATGCGGCACAGGCGATTGCCATTGCCTCTTCGCCGTTCATTTTCAATAGCGGAGAGATGGCATTGCCTGCTATCATTTACGCGTTGCTGATGAATGTGATACTGCTTACCTATGTCTATTGTATAAGGAAAAAACAGAAATGACTATGGCAAAGAAAGATGGTATAAGGAAACTCTTCGACAGGATTGCTCCCGATTATGACAGGCTCAATCATATCCTATCGCTCAACATCGACAAAGGGTGGAGGAAGAAGGCAGTGCGCAGGATTGCCGACACTGATACCCCGCTCAGGGTGCTTGATGTGGCATGCGGAACGGCCGATTTTACAATAGAGATTGCACGCAAGCTCCCTGCGGGCAGCATGGTTACGGGTGTCGATATATCCGAGGGCATGCTTGCGATAGGGCGTGAGAAGGTCTGTGCTGCCGGTCTTGATGCCGAGCTGCTTGTGGGCGATTGCGAGGCTCTACCATATGAGGATGGCTCATTTGAGCGTGTGTCGGTAGGATTTGGCGTACGTAACTTTGAGCATCTTGAACTTGGTCTCAGCGAGATGCATCGTGTGCTGACTCCCGGCGGGAAACTTGTTATCCTGGAACTTTCTGTGCCATCGAACTCTTTTGTGCGCTGGTGCTATAAACTGTACTTCCTGAAGATTCTGCCTGCCATCGGCGGTCTCATCTCGGGCGAGCGTGGAGCGTATGAGTATCTGCCTGCGTCGGTACTGCGTTTCCCTGCCCCTGACAAGTTTGTCGCGATGATGAAAACGGCGGGTTTTGCATCAGTGGAGCATAAGGCATTCACGTTGGGCATATGCAGAATGTATATATGCAATAAGGCGTCGGTATGATAAGGCATTGGGTAGAGGCTATGCGCCTGAGGACATTGCCTGTGAGCGTGGCGGTTTCTGCTGCGTGCAAAAGGCTCAGG
Source organism: Bacteroidaceae bacterium (assembly GCA_017936265.1). GTDB lineage: Bacteria > Bacteroidota > Bacteroidia > Bacteroidales > Bacteroidaceae > HGM04593. The sequence goes on from JAGBFX010000027.1 coordinate 1,537, forward strand.
GCTGAATGCCCTCTTTGGTCGCACTGCTGTCAACTTGCTGCTGTTTGCTCTATTTTTCCTTTTGACAGCCCTTTTAGTGTGATGAATCCTCCTGACCTTTCTGTCGTTTGTAATAGCTGCTTCTCATCCAATGGTCGAACAGGATGAGGAGAATAAGTATTATTGCAAAGAGTATGTAGGGTGATGCAAATATATCAAGTTTCAGGAATGTGTCTGCAACGCTTGAGAACATCCTTTTCAGCTCTTCTCCGTAGAAATTATCCACAATAATCCCAAGAACGGCAGACAGGGCTGCCGATACGGCAACAATGGAGTAGAACATCTGTTTCTCTGCTCTCTTTTCTCTTGCGCGTATATCTTCCTCAATCTTCTGCATTGTACGGAATGTGAAATTCGAGGGTAGGACACTGTGCTTTGAGTGCAGTGCCTTTCTTAATCCGCTGTCTTTTCTATCCTGTTTCATAATTTCCTGTCATTAAGTAAGAGGTATAACTTTTTTCTTGTGCGGTACAGCTTTGTCTTTACGTTGCTCTGGGTCAGTCCCATGATTGTGGCTACTTCTTCAATAGGCCGTTCATTCATGTAATAGAGGGTTATGAGAGCCCGCTCTTCGGCATCCAGTCTGTCTATGGCCTCGGAAAGTCTTTGCAGTTGCTCTTCGCTGTCGTTGTCCAGTGCTTCATCCAGCTGTTCATCGGGGATGTCGCCGTATGCATTGTCTTCTATATTGATAGTGTCGTGTTTCTTCTTGCGTGCGGCCGAGAGTGCGGTGTTGGTTGCTATGCGATAGAGCCAGGTCGAGAAACTGCTCTCTTCTTTAAAAGAGGACAACTGCCGGAACACCTTAATGAATACATCCTGTGTCAGTTCCTCTGCGTCTTCCTTGCACGGGACAATATGGGCAATGAGGTTGAATACCTGCCCACCGTATCTGTTGAGGATATGCTCGAACTGTTCGCTTTTTCCGCAGAGAACCTCTTTTATTATATGTATGTCGTCGTGCTTCATCTATCTAATAGACGCTGAAAAAGCGTTCCGGTTACAATATTTTCAAAAAAATAGAAGAAAAATGTAACCGTTCGGGAGTTGTTGCGTCTAAAGGGTGTAAGGAATGAATTGCTAACCTTTAAATTTAAATAATTATGCTGGATTTTATTATGGTTCCTGCCGTTGTCGGCATTATTACTCTGGGTATTTACAAGTTGTTTGAACTCTTTGTGCGTAAAAAGGAACGCCTGATAATCATTGACAAGATTGGGGATAAACTTACCCCTGATATTTTGAGTGGGCAAATAGATTTCTCAACATATATCCCTAAGTTCTCTTCCTCGGCATTGAAGTTCGGTTGTCTGTTTATGGGGCTTGGAATAGGTATGCTGGTTGCCTTTGCCGTTCACTATAATTTCGCGGACTTTGTGGAGAACACGTATTATCTGAGAAGTGCTGTCTACGGTTCGTGTGTGCTTATGTTCGGTGGCCTCGGACTCTTGATTGCCTTTATTGTTGAACTGAAGGTCAGTAAGAAAAAGTAAGGAAAAGATAATATAGCATTGACCCTAAAAATCGTTTGGTTAATGTCATATCGAAGGAGTATAGCGACTGAGATATCTCTGCGTTGTTCTTGAGATCCCTCGTCGCTTCGCTCTGTCGGGATGACATATTCACGAAGAAAAGTTGTTGCGGGCCAATATCAATATTATTACCCAAATAATGTCTGTTACAAACAACTTCCCCTTAATGTTATCAGTCCTTCGGGACCCATGTTGAACAGCAGGTCGGCAATGCTCAGGTTGGGCAGGAAACCGTGCCGTTGGGCAAATACCTGGTAGTATGGCTGTGTGTTCACTGTGCATGCTGCAAGGGTCTTGGGCTCTGCAATGTGGCGCATGTCGCACACGTCTGCTGTTGTGTGTTCTTTTATCTCCTCAGCGGTCAATATTCTTATCTCCCTGTCAAGTCCTAAAAGTTCGCACACTGTGCTGTGCAGGCGCAGATTGAAATCCATTAGGAACCCGTCATGCTCCTCGTAGAAGTGCGCGAAGTCATCGGCGTAATAGTCGAAGAAAGGGCTGTTGCGGTAGGCGCTGACAATGGCGTTCCAATGCTGGCGGCGCCAGTTGCCATGTTCGCTTATTCGCACGTTGCGCATGGCAGTGCGTCCGCCGTCGTGTACAACGGGTATGTTCAGGCTCAATGGTCCGTTCTCTGCTGCTATCATGCAGCGGTTGCGGAATGTCTGCTTCACGAAAGGGGTATCGCCGTCAATGAGAAGCCCCGTAGCGCTGTACAGCTTTGCATACAGCGCTACGGGTGCCATGTATAAGGGGTGTGAAAGCAGTTCCATCAGTCGAAACTGTTTACGCCACGGAACAGGCGGTTCCAACGTATCTTGCCGTCGAACAGACCCAGGTCCTTGTCAAGTGAGAGCCAAATGAAGAGTGCCTTGCCCACAATGTGGTCCTCGGGCACGAATCCCCAGCAGCGTGAGTCGGCACTGTTGTGGCGGTTGTCGCCCATCATCCAGTAGTAGTCCATCTTGAAGGTGTAGCTGTCGCTCTCCTGGCCGTTGATGTATATCTTGCCGTCCTTTACCTCAAGCGTGTTGCCCTCGTATGCAACGATGGGGCGTTCATATATGGCAATGTTGTCCATTGTGAGCCTTACGCTCTCGCCTCTCTTGGGAATCCATATGGGGCCATAGTTGTCGAGTGTCCAGCCTGTGTTGCCGTTCAGCGGGTAGATGCCGTCGGTGCTGTTCTTCTCGGCAATGGATATGCTCTCTACAAGTGCGCTCAGCCCTTTGAGTCTCTCATAGCTCTTTTGTGTCAGCGGAAGTTCTCCGAAGCCGTCGCCATTCGCTTGCTTGTAGAACTGGAAGTTCGCAAGGTCCTCCTTGCTTATTCCGAGTTCACGGCGCAGCTTCTCGGGCATAGTCTGGCGGAACTTCACGTTATAGTTGAACTGCAGGTTCTCGGGGCGCTCCATGGGCTTGCCGTCGATATATACTACCTTGTCTTTTATTTCAAGCGTGTTGCCGGGGAGTCCCACGCAGCGTTTCACATAGTTCTCGCGGCGGTCGACAGGGCGGTACACTATCTCGCCCAATGCATCGGGGTGTTTCCTTGCAATCTCAAGACCGTCGGCATAATGTTTCTTATACAGCGCATATGCCTCTTCGGCAGGCATGTCGTTTATGAGTCTGCGGTATTCTGCACTTGCCTGGTAGAACTCGCTGTCATCTGCGGGTCTGTACTTCTCGATAACATCCTTGTTGAAGCCTTCGGCATAACATATCGAGTGAAGGTCAATCACTTCGGGACGTGTTGTCGCAAGGTCTCCTGCGGGGTAGTTGAATACAACGATGTCACCAAGCTCAATCTCCTCAAGTCCGGGCACGCGCTCATATTCCCACTGAACTGCGTCGATGTAGCTCTTGCAACCCAGGACAGGCATCGTGTGCTGTGTCAGCGGCATGCTCAACGGTGTCTGTGGCTTGCGTGGGCCGTAGTTGACCTTGCTCACAAACAGATAGTCGCCCACGAGCAGAGTCTTCTCGAGCGATGATGTGGGTATTACATAGTTCTGGAACAGGTACAGGTGCACGAAGTATACTGCAACGAGTGCGAACACTATGGCGTCGACCCAACTCATTACCTTTCTCAGCAGTACGTTCTCCGACTTCTTCCACCAGCCCCAAGGGATGAAACGCGTGGTGTAGTTGTCAATGATGAAAGGGATTGCTATTACACCCAGCCAGCTCCTTACCCAAATGAGGAACAGGATATACAGTACAAGTACTGTCATTAGGGTAATGAGTGACTTTCTTGTCATCTTTACTTCGCGTCCGAATATCTTGAATTCCATTGTTTTGTTATTTGTCAGTTACTTACTCTTTAGACGTTGGAAGTGCCTTGTTGACTACAATCAGAAATTGATGAGGTCCTTCATTCCCAACATGCCGCTGTGCTCCTTGGCGTACTCTGCTGCAATCACTGCACCCAGGGCAAAGCCGCTGCGGTTGTGTGCATCATGGGTGATGGTTATTGTGTCGGCCTCTGAATTGTAGGTGATGCTGTGTATGCCGGGAACCTCGTCGCGGCGTACGGCGTCAATTTTCAGTTCGTTGGCCTGGGGTGTGTTGCCTTTGGTCACGCTGCCGTCTGGATTGGTGAGGTCGCCCATTATCCAGCGCTCCTTGCGGTCTATGTTGGCAATGATGCCTTCGGCCAGTGTGATGGCTGTGCCGCTGGGAGCATCGAGCTTGTGTATGTGGTGTGTCTCCTCCATCTGCACGCTGTAGTTGCCGAAGCCGTTCATAATCTTTGCAAGATAGCGGTTCACAGCCGAGAATATTGCCACACCGAGGCTGAAGTTACTGCTCCAGAAGAGAGTCTTTCCCTCTTCATCGCATCTGCGGCGCATCTCAGCCTCGTGCTGTTGGAACCAGCCGGTACTGCCGCTCACGACCTTCACGCCTGCATCCATTGCCTTCATGCAGTTGTCGAAGGCTACTGCAGGTGCTGTGAACTCAATTGCGACATCGGCGCTTTTGAAGGCCTCGCTGCCGAAATCCTCGCGGTTGTCAATGTCTATGATTGACACAATCTCGTGTCCTCTCTCAAGGGCAATCTTCTCAATGGTCTTGCCCATTTTACCGTATCCTATAAGTGCTATTTTCATGGTCTTATCTATTTTGGCGCGAAGATACTCATTTTTTTACTAATATAAATCAATTTAATTATAAATAACAATGCAGGCGCCCAAGCGGGCGCCTGCATTGTTATTCTCCTGTTGTCGGTTATTATTGTCGATTCTTCATGAGCTTTCTTGTAAGCCATCGGCGGACAGGTTCGTCATACAGCTTCAGACAGAGGAATGCCAGTGCGATGCTCGATACGATGACAAGTGCGGCAACTCCCAGGCAATTGTCAAGCGTGTAAATATTATTCTTAATGAGCCAAGCGTAGAAGATATACATAATCGGGTAGTGTACGATGTAAAGAGGGTACGAGAGTTCTCCCAGCAGGCTGTTCATCTTGCCTGTTGTTCCGCTCGCTGTGCCACAGGCGCCGAGCCATACAATCAGCGGGAATATGAATGCAATGCATATGAACTCGTACAGGCTGTTGAGGCTTATCGCGCCCGATGATGCAATGTATGGCACTGAAAACAGTACAACAAGTGTGACAGAGCATATCCAGAATGCTCCTTTCACTTTTCGGGGTTTGAATGTGCGGGCAATCAGCATTCCCATACTGAAAGGAAAGAGCATGCGCACCAGACCGCCCCAGAAATTCACTTCATCAATTGTCCAGCCTACACCAATCATGTCATATCCCGATACATTGCCTATGAAGAACCATGCATGGGCAATACCAAGTAGAATGGTAAATATTGTAAGGATTCTTGTAGACATGCGACGCATGAACAGTGCATACAGTATGTTGCCTATGTACTCAAAAAAGAGCGACCAGCCCGGTCCGTTGAGCGGGAACATCTCGCCGTTGCCGCGTACCTCATAAGGCAAGCCCGGCACAGCGGGTATCATGAACATTGCAAGCAGCAGTGCTGTCATTACCCAGCCTGTGGGTGCAGTGCTTCCGTCCCAACGCTCGAACCCTACAGATGCGAATGCCAGGCAGCCGATGATTGCGCCCATAATGAGCATGGGATGAAGGCGTATGAGTCGGCGCTTGAAAAATTGCCATGTATTCATCTTGTTCCAACGGTCGTCGTAGGCATAACTGATTACGAATCCCGAAAGGATAAAGAAGAAGTCCACTGCAATGTGCCCGTGGTTCAGTGTGCGTATGATTCCGTCTCCTGCGCCGTTTGTCACTTCGGCAAACGAGAACCCCTCGAAGATGTGGTAGAAAAGTACCAGTATGGCGGCTACACCGCGCAACCCGTCAAGCAGTTCGTAGTGCGGCTTTGTATCGGCGAAATTTGCCGATGAAAATGTGTTTTTTTGCATTTGTATATATTCTCTTCATGTTCTTTAGCTGCAAAGATAAGGATGCAGCATGTGCATTTCTTTGCTTTTAGGCAAAAAATCATTTCCCGCTTCTTATTCTGCTAAGCGTATAGATGCTTATTCCCAAGAACTCTGCAACATACTTCAGTTTTACCCTGTTCAGCAGTCCGGGGTAGTGTTCAAGGAATTTCCTGTAACGCTCTTTAGGGGGCAACTGGAGTCTCTCGACAAACAGGTGGCTCAACAGGATGTTGCACTCCTGATGAATTACCCTTCCCCAATTGGCTATGTCAATATATTTCTCATAAAGGGCATTCAGCTTCTCGATTGGCATTGTGTATATCAGGCAATCGGTCAAGGTCTCGATGCTCTCGACCGAAGGGGTGCTGTGGTAGAGTGAGTGCATGCCGAATGTGGTGTCTCCTTCAAGGCTGAACCATGTAGTTGTGTCGGTGCCGTCCTTGTGGAAAATCGAGCGGGTAACACCTTCCTCAATGAAATATATGTTCCTGTCGGTGGTACCCGAGTGTACCAGTCTGGTGTTCTTCGGACAGCGCATAGGAATCATGGATTCAAGCATTTCCTGCAGGGCTTCATTGCCTACAGGGTAGTAACTCCTTATTTTCGCTATGATATTTTCCATGCAGTTGCGAATATACGATTTTTCGCCGAGAGTTACCCAATCAAGGGTGTTATTGTGCAAATAAACGGCAAATAAACCTTTGAGGCAACTATTATCCCTCGCGCAGGCCTGTTATTTAAAATAAATTGACTACTTTTGTAAATTGTGGCCCCGAAGGCAAAGGATAAAGTGATATAAGTGTTGACTAAAATCATTTTTATACACAGAATTGTCATATTGAATTTGTCATCCTGAACGGATGTGAAGGAACTCAATCAGGTTAAACAGAGATGCTTCGCTATGCTCAGCATGACAGGTTACGTTGGGTCAACTGATATATTATTGCTGGAATTTTAATGAATAAATAATCAAAAAACATAACTGAAATGGAAAAGAAATTCAAAAGAACGCTTGTGACATCGGCCCTGCCTTATGCCAACGGCCCTGTCCACATCGGTCATCTTGCAGGTGTATATGTGCCTGCCGACATTTATGTGCGTTATCTGCGTCTGAAGGGCGAGGATGTCCTCTTCATCGGCGGCAGCGATGAGCATGGTGTGCCTGTCACACAGCGCGCCCGCAAGGAAGGCATTACTCCGCAGGATGTGGTGGACCGTTACCACAATATCATCAAGGAGTCATTCGAGGGCTTCGGTATCTCTTTTGATGTGTACAGTCGTACAACATCCGCTACACATCACAAGTTCGCTTCGGAGTTCTTCCGCAAACTTTACGATGACGGCAAGCTTGTGGAGCAGACTTCCAAGCAGTTCTACGATGTGAAGAACGAGAAGTTCCTTACCGACCGTGATGTCGTTGGTGAGTGTCCTTACTGCCACAAGCAGGCCTACGGTAACCAGTGCGAGGAGGGATGCGGCCGTGCGCTTGAGCCCACAGAGCTCATCAATCCCCGCTCGAAGGAGACCGGCGAGGCTCCTGTGCTCAAGGAGACAAAGAACTGGTATCTTCCGCTCAACGAATACCAGCAGTGGCTCAAGGAGTGGATTCTGGAGAGCCACAAGGAGTGGCGTCCGAATGTATACGGCCAGTGCAAGAGCTGGCTCGACATGGACCTGCAGCCCCGCGCCATGACACGAGACCTCGATTGGGGAATTCCTGTACCCGTTGAGGGTGCTGACGGCAAGGTGCTTTATGTATGGTTCGACGCCCCTATCGGATATATCTCAAACACTAAGGAACTATGCGACAAGGAGCCCGAGAAGCATGGCACTTGGGAACAGTGGTGGCAGAGCGAGGATACACGCCTTGTACACTTCATCGGTAAGGACAACATTGTGTTCCACTGCATCATCTTCCCCGTGATGATGAAGGCACACGGCAAGTATGTGATGCCCGACAATGTGCCCAGCAACGAGTTCCTAAATCTAGAGGATGATAAGATTTCCACATCGCGCAACTGGGCTGTATGGCTCAACGAGTATCTTGTCGACTTCCCGGGCAAGCAGGATGTTCTGCGCTATGTGCTCACAGCCAATGCTCCCGAGACAAAGGACAATAACTTCACATGGAAGGACTTCCAGGCACGTAACAACAATGAACTTGTTGCGGTGTACGGCAACTTCGTGAACCGTGCACTTGTGCTCACAAAGAAATATTTCGACGGTAAGGTTCCTGCATGTGGCGAACTTACGGATTACGACAAGGCCATTGTTGCCGAGTTCGTCGATGTAAAGGGCAAGGTTGAGCATCTGCTCGACCAGTACAAGTTCCGCGATGCTCAGAAAGAGGCTATGGAACTTGCACGCATCGGTAACCGTTATCTTGCCGAGACCGAGCCTTGGAAACTGGCTAAGACCGATATGGACCGTGTCGCGACAATCCTGAATCTCTCGTTGCAGCTTGTTGCGAACCTCTCGATTGCATTCGAGCCGTTCCTGCCATTCAGCAGCGAGAAGCTGCGCGGCATGCTCAACCTCACTTCGTTCGAGTGGGCGAGCCTGGGCAGTACAGAGCTGCTTGCTGTGGGCCATGAACTCGGCGAGGTAGGTCTGCTTTTCGAGAAGATTGAGGATGACGTCATCCAGGCGCAGCTCGACCGTCTTGAGCGTATCAAGAAAGAGAATGAGGCAGCTTCGTACAAGGCTAACCCTGTGCGCCCTGAGTGTACATTTGATGACTTCTTGAAACTGGATATGCGTGTAGGTACCGTGCTTGAGTGTACAAAGGTTCCCAAAGCAGATAAACTTCTTCAGTTCAAGATTGATGACGGCCTTGAGACACGTACAATCATTTCGGGTATAGCAAAGCATTTCAAGCCCGAAGAACTTGTCGGCAAGCAGGTGTGTTTCATTGCCAACCTTCCTCCACGTACTATGCGTGGTGTTGTCAGCGAGGGTATGATTCTTAGCGCCGAGGACAATGAGGGCAAGCTCTCTTTGCTCACAGTCACTCCCGCTACAAAACCAGGTAGTGAAATAAAGTAGGCGCATAATAAGAGATACATTCGCCTCGTGTCATACTGAACGAAGTGAAGTATCTCTTATTGTTTAAGAATAAGTGAACAATAAGGGGATTATAAAAGCCTGAAAAAGCTCAATGGAACCACACTTGACAGAGATGTTTCGTTACACTCAACATGACGGGAAATGCGAAGGGGTTCCTTTGGGCTAAAGAATAAGGGAGCAGTACCTGGAAACTGATGTAGCAATGGGTAGCACAACAAATAGCAATAATCTGAAACAAACCGTCGCTAAAGGTTTCTTTTGGGGCGGCTTGAGCAATATGGTGTGCCAGTTGTTCAGCCTGTTGTTCGGTGTGTATTTGGCGCGCATACTGGGGCCCGGAGATTACGGGCCCATTGGTATGCTTGCCATATTCTCGGCCATAGCTGGTTCTCTGCAGGACAGCGGTTTTGTGGCGGCTTTAGCCAATCGCAAGAGTGTCACGCACGATGATTACAACGCGGTATTCTGGTTCAATATCATCATATCGCTGTTCATGTATGGTGTACTGTTCCTTTGTGCGCCTTTGATTGCGGATTTCTTCAAACAGCCGGTGCTGGTTGAACTCTCGCGCTATAACTTTCTTGGATTTGTGGTAGCGGGCTTCGGTATTGCCCCGTCGGCATATCTGTTCCGCGAACTGAAGGTAAAGCAGAGGTCAATCTCATTTGTCCTGTCGATAGTGGTGTCGGGTATCGTGGGTATCATAATGGCTCTGAACGGCTACTCCTATTGGGGCATAGCGACACAAAGCATAACGTATGTGCTTGTGCGCACGGTTGTCTGCTGGTACTTTACCCCTTGGCGCCCAAGTCTCAAGGTCAGTTTTGCTCCGCTGAAGTATCTGTTCGCGTTCAGCTACCGGCTTATGATAACAAACATATTCCAGCGTTTCAACTGGAATATATTCTCATTCATTCTCGGCAAGTTCTACACCCGTGACGATGTGGGCAACTACACAAAGGCCGCCGAGTGGTTCAATATGGGCGGGGAGGTTGTCAACGGTATGGTGAATGCAGTGGCACAGCCGGTACTTGCCAAAGTGGTTGATGACAGCGAAAGGCAATTGCGTGTGTTCCGCAAGATGTTGCGCTTTACGGCTTTTGTCTCTTTCCCCGCGCTGTTCGGTCTCTCGCTTGTAGCTCCGGAGCTCATCTGCATTGTAATTACGGACAAATGGATTGAGAGTGCCGATATGCTTCGCATACTTGCCGTGTGGGGAGCCTTTATGCCGGTACAGTCGCTGTTGACCAATCTGCTGATAAGCTGCGGACGTTCCCGCATCTTCATGTGGTGCACGATAGTGCAGGGAATGCTCATGCTTGCAATTCTGCTCATGGTCTATCCGTACGGTATACCATGCATGCTTATGAGCTACTGTGTGTTCAATGCCTGCTGGCTCTTTGTCTGGCGCTATTTCGCAAGCAAGGAGATTGCAGTGACGCTTGTGATGTTCCTGCTCGATGTGGTGCCTTATATGCTGCTTGCCGCAGCAACGATGTTTGCCTCCTATTTCCTTACTGTTGGCATTGAAGACCGGCTGATTCTGCTGCTCAGCCGCATCGCTGTTGCCGCGCTGCTCTATGTGTCGGCATCGGCTCTCATGCGCAGCAAGGAACTGTATGAGATAATCGATTTCTTGTTCAAACGTAAAAAAGCGAGTGATGAAAAAGATTCTCTTCGATAACCAGATGTTTACGCTACAGCGTTTCGGCGGTGTCACACGATATTTTGCCGACCTCATGTACAATCTTCCGAAGGGGGAGTTTGTGGCCGAGGTGCCCATGCGCTACTGCGAGAACCATTATGTTACAAAGACCTATGGTCAGGAATATGAAAAGATAACTTTCCCCGATAATTACCGTTTCCGACGTCAGGTATATATGTTGGTGAACAAGCATATCGCCTGGAAGGCAATCAGGTTCGGGAACTATGACATATTCCACCCTACATATTTCAATCCATATTTCCTTAAGTCGGTAAAGAGGAGTGGTAAACCCTTCGTGCTTACAGTGCATGACATGACCTTTGAGCGCTATCCGCAGGATGTGCTCATCTATGACCGTACCATTCCGCACAAGAAACGTCTCATAGCAGAGGCCGACCACATAATAGCTGTCAGCGAGAACACCAAGCGCGATATAATAGAGCTGCTCGGTACCGACCCGTCAAAAATAAGCGTTGTGCATCATGGCTACCGTCCGATAGCGGAGCCGGCCTCGCAACTGTTCGACCGTTATGTGCTTTATGTAGGCGAGCGCAAAGGATATAAGAATTTCCTTCCTTGGCTCTCGGCAATCCGTTCGATATTCAATCTTGACCCGAACCTGAAGATTGTATGCACGGGCTCGCCGTTCAGTGCATCGGAACTGAAACTTTTCGACAAGTGGAGCATTACGGACAGGCTTGTCCACATAGCTGCCAACGATGCGCAGATGGCATCGCTCTACCGTCATGCACTCTGCTTCGTGTTCCCGTCGCATTACGAGGGTTTCGGTATTCCTATCCTCGAGGCCTTTGCCAACGGATGTCCCGTATGCCTGAGCAACGCAAGCTCCTTTCCCGAGGTAGCCGGCGATGCGGCAATGTTCTTCAATCCAAATGATGCGCAGTCGATGCTGGACACACTGAAAGAGCTGCTTGTCAGTCAGACATTGCGCACGGAACTGGGCCGTAAGGGGCTTGAGCGCAGCAAGGATTTTTCAATAGAACGTATGGTTGAACAGACATGCGATGTCTACCGGAATTTGTAATGTGTGCCTATGAAACCGAGTTTTTCCGAAATATCACGAATATGGCCCATTGCCAAACGCCGCATGGGAGAGAGAATTATCTCTTGGGTGCAACGTCTATTTTCGAGTGACAGGCTTGTGAAGGATGTGTTCGGCAGGGGACGTGGCAAGCGCGTGCTAATGTGTCATCTGCCCGAGGCATTTACAGGCAGGGAGTTGCCAAAGCACCATTCCAACTTGACTGAGTGTCATGTGGTGGCAAGGTGCTTCGACCGCCTTGGCTACAGTGTCGATTGCTCTTCGCGCACGAAAACGGGTATCGACTATTCGCCCTATGAGGTTGTGTTCGGGATAAACGGCAATGCATTCATGGGCTCGTTCGGCTCCGACGGCAAGCCCGAGCCGCTACGGATTTTCTACTCAGTGGGTGCCGAGACATGTTTCAACTACAGGCATACCTCCATACGCAACCTTGATTTCCACAGAAGGCACGGACGGTGGATGCTCGGCTCCAACCGATATATGCCTGGCGACCCCAAGAATTACTACGAGGCACATTTCAGCGATGCTGTGATATGCCTTGGCAACGAGTATGTCTACAGGCAGTTCCTTTCTGAGGAGTCGTGCGGCAGACGCTACAGTTGGTTGCCTGCATTCTATTTCAAGGTCGCAGAACCTGCCAAGGAGAAAGATTTCTCGTTGTGTCGTAGAAATATCCTATGGTTCGGCAGTTCTGGAATGTTGCATAAGGGGCTTGACATTGCCATTGACTTTGTTGTGGCTCATCCCGAGTTTACACTCCACATATGCGGCGGCAGCAGGCAAGAGAGTGCTTTCAGGGAATATTATATGCCCATAATCAAGGCAAACGGAAATATTGTCATGCACGGCTTCGTGGATATTGAGTCGCAGGAGTTTGCGCACATCTTGTCGCAGTGCGGTGTTCTGCTTAACCCTTCCGTTTCCGAAGGCGGTGCTGTGGCAGTGCTCAATGTCTTGGGCAACGGGGCTCTTCTGCCGGTGTGCAGCAGGGCCACGGGTATCGATATTGACGGTTACGGAGCAGTTGTGGATGAGATGACCTATGATGCCTTTGAACAGGCTCTGCTTGACGTGGACAAGCTCCCGCTCAAGGAGTTTGAGCAGAGGGCCTGGGAGGCTTACAAGGATATAAGCGTGAATTATACTGTTGAAAAGTACGAAGAGAATATGTATAATCTGCTGAAAGGGATTATCGACGGAAAAAGAAAATGATTGATGATATGAAGAATTTTAATTGGAAAGCGGCATTGCCGCATGTTGTAGCAGTGCTTGTTTTTCTTGTGCTGACATTGGTTTACTTCAGTCCTGTGCTTCAGGGAAAGGATATAATGCAGGACGATGCCATTGGCTCTATGAACTGGGGCAAGGATGCGAAGGAGTACCACGAAGAGACAGGTGAGTACTCATACTGGTCGAACTCGATGTTCTCGGGAATGCCATGCAACTTCACATATTCGCCGCAGCCTGCAAATGTGTTCAAGCCGGCAGCCGATGTAATCACCCTTAATGTGTTCGGTGCATCGCGCCGTCATATCGGCTGCATATTCGCGACGTTCATAGGCTGCTACATACTGTTCCTTGCGCTTGGGTGCAGGCCTTGGCTCAGCATCGCAGGTGCGATAGTGTACACACTCGGGTCGTACAATTTCATAATAATAGGCGCCGGGCACATGAACAAGAGTCTTGTTATCGCTACAATGGCTCCGCTTGTGGGCGGTATCGTGATGATGTACAGGAGAAAGCTGCTGCTTGGTGCGCTTGTGACACTTATCTTCGCCGGCCTGAATATCTTCTGGAGTCATCAGCAGATGAGCTACTATACAGCTATCATTGCGGCAATAATGGCTGTTGTGTATCTTGTATATGCAGTCAGGGATAAGTGGTTGCCTTATTACTGCAAGGCAACGGCGCTGCTCGCTGTCGTGGCTGTGCTGTCAGTGGCCCCTGCTGTGGGCATACTGTTGCCTACAGCCGACTACTCGAAGGAGTCTATGCGAGGCGGCTCGGAACTGACCTCTGCCGACGGCAGCAAGTCCAGCAGCCTTGACACCGAGTATGCGTTCCGCTGGAGCTATGGCAAGCTGGAGAGTCTTACCCTGCTTGTGCCGAACATCTACGGAGCGGCATCATCGTACAAGGTAGACAAGAACAGCGGGTTCTACAAGGCATATTATCCTTATGCCGAGTATTCCGTTACAATGAACTATGTCGAGGCCGTGCAGAATGCCTACCCCAATGCGACAGAGGATGAGATTATGAACTATGTGAGCAACAATAAGAGCAAGATAAGGAGAGAGGCTTCCGAGATGGCTATGCGTGCTCCCACATATTGGGGCCCGCAGGCACAGTTCGGAACATCGGGCCCTGTATACGCAGGTGCAATCGTGTGTTTCCTTTTTGTGCTTGGACTCATCATCGTGCGCGGCCCCGAGAAGTGGTGGCTGCTCGCCGCGACCCTCTTCTCGCTTGTGCTTGCCTGGGGAAGCAATCTCGAGAGCGTGAACAACTTCCTCTTTGAGTATCTTCCTCTCTACAACAAGTTCAGGGCACCATCCCAGGCTTTGGTAATCACTACGCTTACACTCTCGGCACTTGCAGTCATCGCTGTCAAGAGGTTCATGGATATGCTTGCCTCGGGCGAGAAAGATGCTGCCTTGAATGGTTTGTATATCGCATTCGGCGTTGTAGGTGGAGTGACGCTTATCCTTGCTCTCTTCGGCAGTGCGCTGTTTGACTTCACTGCTGTTACCGATGCCCAGTTCGCCGATATACCCGAACTCTACGATGCGCTCATTGCCGAGCGTCAGTCAATGCTGTCGGGTGATGCATGGCGTTCGTTCGGCTTCATTGCCGCAGCAGCGGTGCTCATGTATCTTTCTGCATTCCTGAAAAACATGAAGCAGTGGCATTTCGTGCTCATTCTCGGTGCTCTCTTCCTGTTCGACATGTGGCCCGTATGCAAACGCTTTGTAAATGACAGCCATTTCATCGAGAAGAAGAAGACTACAGAGATACAGATTACCGAGGCCGACAAACTTATACATTCAATCGAGGACGGCAACCATTACAGGGTGCTCGATTATACCCGAGGCAGCGTGTTCAACCAGTCGTTCACATCTTGCTATCATAACTCTGTCGGCGGTTACAGCCCGGCCAAGCTTGCCCGTTATCAGGACCTCATCGAACACCAGATAGGCAAGGGCAACAAGGGAGTTCTTGATATGCTGAACACCAAGTATTTTATTCAGGGAACGTCGGCCAAGGATGTCGTACTCAACCGCGAAGCGTTCGGACACTGCTGGCTGGTGGATGACATCAAGTGGGTAGGCTCCCCCGATGAGGAGATGGCAGCGCTTGACAATGTGGAGAAGAGAACCGCGATTATCGACAGGTGCTGGGAGGGCAAGGTGGATAATCCTGCCCAGTACAGCAATGCAGCCCCGGGAACCATTGAACTTGTAGAGTACCGCAATCCCGGCAACATAATATACAGGAGCAGCAGCGAGGCGCCGAAGATGGCCCTTTTCTCCGAGGTCTACTACAAGACATGGAAGGCATACATTGATGGCGAGGAGGTCACTCCAATAAGGGCTAACTATGTGTTGCGTGCGTTGCCGTTGCCCGCCGGCGAGCATACAATCGAATTCAAGTGTGTGGATGAACTCATGGAGACAAGCCATGCATGGTCGCTTTATATGTCTATCGTGGTGGGTGCTGTGATTGTACTGCTGGTATGTGTGATTATATATAGAAAAGTAAAAGGATAATGGCTCTGCAACCTAAATTCTCCATAATAACCGTCACTTACAATGCGGGCGATGTCATAGGGCATACTCTTGAGAGTGTGCTGTCGCAGACATATACCAACTACGAGTATCTGCTCATTGACGGTGGTTCCAAGGATGATACCGTTGAGAAGGCCAAGGCAAGCGGTATCGGGTTCGCGCATATTGTCAGCGAGCGCGACAAGGGTATATATGATGCCATGAACAAGGGTATTGCCCTTGCAACGGGCGACTATCTATGCTTCCTGAATGCCGGCGATGCCTTCTACTCACCCGATACATTGCAGAAGATTGTTGACACGATAGCAGGGGAGAGCGAGCTGCCGCATGTGCTCTACGGCGAGACGGCTGAGGTTAACGAGGCACGTGAGTTTGTACGCATGCGACGCCTGAAGGCTCCCGAGAAACTCAATTGGCGCAGTTTCAAGGATGGCATGCTTGTGTGTCATCAGGCATTCTATGCCCGCAGGGACATAGCCCCCAAGTATGACCTCAAGTACCGCCTCTCATCCGATGTCGACTGGTGCATCAAGGTCATGAAAGTGTCATCAAGGTTGGTTAAAATTGATGCGGTAGTTGTGAATTATCTGCAGAATGGATTATCTTTGAAACATCATCGCGCGTCGCTCATTGAGCGTTTCAAGGTAATGAGCAACCATTATGGTCTGCTGCCTACTATCGGACGGCACATATGGTTTGTATTGAGGGCAATAATAAAAAGATAAAGATAATAACTTATAAATATAACCAACATGTTTTCAAAAGAGACTTATATCGCGCGCCGCAAGGTGCTGAAAGAGAGAATGGGTAGTGGATTGTTGATTTTCCTAGGCAACAATTTCACAGGTATGAACTATGCCGACAATGCATATCACTTCCGTCAGGACTCTACGTTCCTGTACTATTTTGCATCGGACTATGAGGGACTCGCAGCAGTGATTGACGTGGACAACGACAAGGAGATTATCTTCGGCGATGAGCTTACCATCGACTCTATCGTGTGGACAGGCGTACAGCCTACCATCAAGGAGAAGAGCGAGCGTGTCGGTATTGAGGAGACACGTCCGTTTGCCGACTTCGCCACATACGTGAAGAATGCGCAGGCGAAGGGTCAGGAGATTCATTTCCTGCCTCCTTATCGCGGCGAGCACCAGGTGTGGCTTCAGGAACTGTTGGGCATCAACCCCGCCGAGCAGGAGGCGAAGGCTTCACTCAAGTTCATCAAGGCTGTGGTTGCGCAGCGTAACTACAAGAGCGAGGAGGAGATTGCGCAGATTGAAGAGGCTGTCAATGTGTCTGTCGACATGCACTGCGCAGCCATGCGTGCCGTACGTCCGGGCACGACAGAGGCCGAGATTGTCGCTGTCGTACAGGCCGAGGCGCAGAAGCATAACTTCGGTCTCTCGTTCCCCATTATTGCTACCATAAACGGACAGACTCTTCACAATCATGCTTATGGTACAGCTCCTTTGAGGGAGGGCCAGATGCTGTTGCTCGACAGCGGTTGCGAGAATGCCATGCACTATGCCGGCGACCTTACTACTACAATGCCTGTCGGTACACACTTTACCGAGCAGCAGCGTACAGTGTGCAACATCCTTCGCCGTGCCCATCTGACAGCGACAGATAACCTGCGCCCGGGCATCGAGTATCGCGAGGTACACAAGCTTGTGCTTACTGAGATTGCCAAGGGAATGATTGACCTCGGTCTCATGAAGGGTGACCCTGTCGAGGCTACCGTTAAGGGTGCAACATGTATGTTCATGCCCCACGGATTGGGTCACATGATGGGTCTCGATGTCCATGACATGGAGAACCTGGGCGAGGTGAATGTTGGCTATGAAGAGGGCCGTACAAAGAGTACTCTCTTCGGCTGGAAATCATTGCGCCTTGCAAAGGCTCTTGAGCCCGGCTTTGTGTTCACTGTCGAGCCCGGTATCTACTTTATCCCGGACCTCATCGACAAATGGCGTGCCGAGAAGCAGTTCACAGACTTCATCTGCTACGACAAGCTTGAGGCATGGAAGAGCTTCGGCGGTATGCGCGGCGAGGAGGATTATCTTGTATTCGAGGGCGGTGCACGCCGCTTGGGCAAGTACAAGCCGATGTCACCCGAGGAGATTGAAGAGGTGCGCAATAGCTGATAAGGCAATCCCCGTTAGAAAAGATGCTCTAACGGGGATTGTTCTGTTAAAAAGTTGATGTGCAAGAGCGTGAAAGTTTACTTTATGTATTGTTTTAATTCTCCACACTATTTCACCATTGAGCTTTCTATAGAACTTTCCAGCAGAAGTAACTCCAAAAACACCGGCACCGTCAATATTACAACTCGCGGCTGGCGGACTACGCGAGGAACCTATGGCACCTGCCTATAGTGCGACAAAAGCTTATCAAATCAACTATATGGAAGCTTTACGTAAAAAGCTTTCAATAGTGGTGGTCGGATAATAGTTACTGATATTCGTCCTGGTCTCGTTGATACGGCTATGGCAAAAGGCGAAGGTCTGTTTTGGGTGATGCCCGTTGATAAAGTTGCCAACCAAATTATTTCTGCTATTCGCAAGAAAAAACTAAAGCATACGTTACTGAACGTTGGCATTTCCTCGCCGTCATCAACAAGAATCTACCATTTTGCATGTATAGATTCTTGTAGTATGCCCATTAGGTAAAAAAGTTGCAATTACCATGCAGTCTTTTTGGGAAAGTTGCATCTATGTCAGTAGAAGCAGAGTCTTTTCAATGGACATAGAACAACTCATAGAGCAAGGGCGACAGGGCGATGAGATTGCTCTTGGAAGCCTATATAGGGCGTATCACCGACGTATGACGGGGATATGCCAACGCATCGTGGGCAATCGTCAAGTAGCGGAGGAATTAGCACATGATGCATTTCTGCTGGCCTTTGCCAAGATGGACCAACTGCATAATCCACAACGTTTTGAGGCATGGCTGACAAGTATTACAACCAATGTTGCCCGACGCTATATGCAGCGGCATCACGATCCTGCAATGCTTTCGCTTTCCACTCTCTCAGAAGAAGAACTTCCACAAGAATCTATTCCAACAGATGACAAGCCGTTACCAACTATGGAAGAACTGATGACGGCTGTAGATGCGCTGCCCAACGGCTATGGACAGGTGTTCAAGTTGGCAGTCATTCAAGGAATGTCGCATAAGGAAATCGCCGAAATCCTTGGAATTGCTGCCCATTCTTCATCGTCACAACTGTCAAGGGCAAAGAAAATGTTGCAGAAGACACTTGCAAAGTATTGGCTGTTGTGGCTCATGCCACTTCTGTTGCCTTTGGCCATATATCTTTACAAAACGAGAAAGGCCACTGACGTGCCGCAACCTATAGTAACAAAACAAGAACAGACTATGCCTGATACAAAGCATGATGATGAAGGAAGTCCGACAATCGAGCAAAGAACTCCAGCAATTCCAACGATTGCTATACAGCAAATAGCCTTTGCTCCTGTCAAAGATGTTCCTGTAGATAGTCTTGCTTCTGCTGATACGCTCCATTATACTGACGAAGAAAAAGAGAGTACCGACACGACGACCATCTTACACAACAACAAGTCACTGCCCGACTTGCGCCCAGACAAAGATCTAAATATAGCAGACCTGTTTCCGGAAAAGTCCACAGAGATTAAGGATAGGCAGAAGTGGTCTGTAGATCTAGCATACATAGGTAGTATGGGTGAACAGAATGCTAACCGTCCATTTGTTTTCACAGAAACGGAGATGACGGATGAAACAAGCGAAGTTCCACCTATCCGCTTCTTCGACAAATGGAACGACTATGCCGAGGCATTACAGAGCGGAACCCTTGACATCGACTATAAGACGTACCAAATCTTGCTGAAGATAGCCCAAAACAACGCAGCACGGCCCGATGCGGACAAGATAGAACGCACGACTCATCACTATATGCCCATCACCTTCTCGTTGGCATTGAAGTACAAACTGAATAACCACTTTGGTTTAGAGACAGGATTGAGTTATAGCCGTCTAAAGTCAGAATCCGAGATAGGCACAGATGGGAACGCCATCCGTGAGGAGCAGGCTATCCATTACCTTGGCATACCTCTGAAGGGTACTTATAATATAATTAATGTAAGAAGTTGGAACCTATACGGAAGTCTTGGCGCGAAGTTGGAGATACCTGTTAATGCTCAACTCAGTAAAAGCTATTTAGTTAATGGAATGAAAGAACTGGAAGAGAAGTCCATTCTTCATGCTCCGTTGCAGTGGTCGATAGGTGCTGGTCTTGGCTTACAATATATCCTTATGCCTAACATTGGCTTCTTTGCAGAGCCAAGTCTGCAATACTACATCCCGACGGACAGCAACATCGAGACCTACCGCACAGAACACCCATTCACATTCTCCTTGCCAATAGGAATCCGCATCACATGGTAATTTACCTTCCGAAATCATGCAGTCTTTTCCCCGCTTGTGGTATCTATCCCTATAGAAAACCAAAACAAGAAAATACGATGCAGCAGCGACATTTGAACCGTAGACAATACTTCTGCGAATTGGCAAACACAGCCCGGACATTCTACATGGAATATCTAAATACATATATCAAGCTAATGCCAGACACCCGTGTGTTGGAAATTGGCTGTGGCGAGGGCGGCAATCTGCTTCCCTTCGCAGAAAAGGGTTGTCAAGTGACTGGAATAGACATCTGTCAAAGTCGAATCATTGAAGCACAGACTTTCTTCACAGAATGCCATCAGCAAGGCACGTTTATTTGTCAAGATTTTCTCCTTACAGAAGAGCCTAAGACGGAGGATGAACGCTACGACCTCATACTTGTTCATGATGTGATAGAGCACATTGAACCATCCAACAAACGAGATTTTCTTCTTCACATCAAACACTTCTTCAAACAAGATGGCATCGCTTTCTTTGGTTTTCCTGCCTGGCAAAACCCATTTGGCGGTCATCAGCAAATAAGCGTTGGTCCGGCCTCCAAACTTCCTTTCATTCATCTGCTGCCAAAGCCGCTCTACAAAGTCCTGTTGAAGGCAAGCGGAGCCACGACAAGTAAAATTGGCGAATTGATGAGCATACGAGTCTCGCGGATGACTGTAGAGGGCTTTGAGCAATTAGTTTCCGAGGTCGGTTATAACATTTGCAAGAGCACCCTTTGGCTCATCAACCCACACTACAAACAAAAGTTTCACATAAGTCCTCGCCGTCAATGGACTTTCTTTGCCAGTATTCCATATCTACGCAACTTCTATACTACATCAGTATGGTATTTACTTCGTCAAACTCAAAAATAATCAGGATGTATTTGAAGACTTTCTGTGACTCAGATCTCCCTACAAAGGGATTTAAAACGCAGCGTGCAGACTCGGCGAGCATAGGCCTATGTCTCCCGAGGAGATTGAAGCGGAACACAATAGCTGATAAGGCAATCCCCGTTAGAAAAGATGCTCTAACGGGGATTGTTCTGTTAAAAAGGGCTTTCGGGGTTTGCCCTCCATTTATTCCTTATGTCAATGTATGCCGCTTGTCAGCACAACATTCCCATTCTTTCCTTCATGACCTTTTCGGCACCAAGGATGATGTCCTCTATGATTGCTGTTGCCGGTTCAATCTTGTTTACCATGCCGGCACACTCTCCTGCCATGTAACTGCCGTCGATGTCACCCTCCTGAACAGCCTTGCGCAGTGCACCTCCGCCGAATGCAAGAACCTCCTCGGGTGTTACATTGGGGTCGCTCTCCATTTTTGCGAATGTTCTTGAGAACGGTGTCTTGAGTGAACGTACAGGGTGGCCCAATGACTTGCCTGTAACGATGGTAGATATGTCTGTTGCCTTGAGGATTTTCTCCTTGTAGTTTTCGTGCACATTGCACTCTGCGGCAGAGAGGAAACGTGTTCCCACCTGTACGCCCTCGGCGCCGAGCATGAACGCTGCTGCTGCACCACGGCCGTCGCATATACCGCCGGCTGCGATTACAGGAATCTCTACGGCGTCGACAATCTGTGGTATCAACGGCATTGTGTGCAGCTCGCCCACATGACCGCCTGACTCTGCGCCCTCGGCAACAATTGCGTCGACACCTGCTGCCTGCATCTTGATGGCATGGGCAACGCACGCAATGACAGGAACGACCTTTATCCCGTTCTCTTTCCACATGGGCAGGTATTTCGCGGGTGAGCCGGCGCCAGTGGTAACTATCTTCACGCCCTCTTCAACAATCATCTCGGCAATCTCCGCCGCATTGGGAGCCTGAAGCATTATGTTTACACCGAAAGGCTTGTCGGTAAGGGTCTTGCACTTGCGGATTTCGTTCCTTACGGCTTCGGTTCCCGCATTGATGGCCGATATAAGGCCCAATCCGCCGGCATTCGACACCGCTGCGGCAAGCTCCGCATCTGCTACCCAGGCCATTCCGCCTTGAAATATGGGATATTCAATCCCAAGAATCTCGCATATTCTGCTTTTAATCATAATTCTGACTTTATGTAATTTTATACGCTGCAAAGTTATATAATTAAACCGCCGGCCAAAAATATCTTAATATAGTTTAACCGTAAAAGGATTAAAATGGCTTGTTTGTGGGTAAAACCGGCCATGCAATGGTTACATGGTTTAAAGGGTGGCGTACTTGCGGGGGCGTCAGTCGCCGAGCCCCTCAAGGTGGCGGAACCTGTTCACGAACCTGAACCTCTTCTTGCGTGTATTGATATTGGGATGATAGTTACGCGATATCTTTCTGCGGCGTAACTTGACTAATGCTTTGGCAACAAAAGCAAATATAAGAACTCCTATTATTATAATCCATACAATCATAGCCGAGGTTGTTAAGGGTCAATAATTGGGGTGTAGTCACACTATCGTTTGCAATGTATAAGTTTTTGTAAAAATAAGCAAACAAGCATCTCCCTTTTTTAATATTTTTAACAAAAACGGAATTCTCTTGACTTATTCATTTTCCCATTCAAAAAAAGTGGGATTGTTGATATCTTTTTTTCTCTTTAACATTGATATTTGTATATATTGATTATTTTTGCCTACCGTTCTATTTCTGGAAACAAAAAATCCAATATATATGATTCAGACTGTTGTAAAGCGCGACGGGCGTATTGTCGGCTTTAATGAAGAGAAAATTATTACGGCTATCCGTAAGGCCATGCTTCACACCGACAAGGGTGAGGATATGTCGCTCATCCGTCAGATTACCGACCACATTTCGTTCCGCGGAGATGCGCAGATGACTGTGGAGGCTATTCAGGACATGGTGGAGCTTGAGCTCATGAAGAGTAGCCGCAAGGATGTTGCACAGAAGTACATCGCTTACCGTAACCAGCGCCGTATAGCGCGCAAGGCGAAGACACGTGACATCTTCCAGGAGATTATCAATATCCAGTCGAACGATGTTACCCGCGAGAATGCGAACATGAACGCCGATACTCCTGCGGGTATGATGATGAAGTTTGCCAGCGAGACGACAAAGCCTTTCGTTGATGACTTCCTATTGAGCGAGGAGGTCGTGGATGCCGTGCATCACAACTATCTCCACATCCACGACAAGGACTACTATCCTACAAAGAGTCTCACATGCTGCCAGCACCCGCTCGACAACATCCTGCTCAACGGTTTCAATGCAGGGCATGGCGAGTCGCGTCCGGCAAAGCGCATTGAGACAGCAAGCATCATCGCCTGTATCTCAATGGAAACTGCGCAGAACGAGATGCACGGCGGTCAGGCAATACCTGCCTTTGACTTCTATCTTGCACCGTATGTGCGTGCCAGCTTCGTTGAGGAGCTGAAGGCTATCGAGGAACTGACCGGTGCCGATTACTCGCACCTTTACAACAAGGAGATTGAGGATTATGTGGAACAGCCTCTTGATTTCCTGAGCGGCGAGGAGCGAATAATGCAGCATGCGATGAACAAGACCGTGTGCCGTGTGCATCAGGCTATGGAGGCGTTTATCCACAACATGAACACCATACACTCACGCGGTGGCAATCAGGTTGTGTTCAGTTCAATCAACTACGGTACCGATACTTCGGCCGAGGGACGCTGCATCATCCGCGAACTTTTGAACAGCACATATCGTGGTGTGGGCAACGGCGAGACGGCAATATTCCCCATCCAGATATGGAAAAAGAAACGTGGCGTGAGCTATCTGCCCGGTGACCGCAACTACGACCTCTATCAGCTTGCATGCAAGGTTACGGCACGCCGTTTCTTCCCCAACTTCCTGAATCTTGATGCCACATTCAACCAGAGCGAGGAGTGGAAAGCTGATGACCCCAAGCGTTACATGCATGAGGTCGCTACAATGGGTTGCCGCACACGCGTATATGAGAACCGTTTCGGTCAGAAGACATCTGTCGGTCGTGGTAACCTCTCGTTCTCTACTGTCAATATCGTGCGCCTCGCTATCGAGTGTATGGAGGTCGAGAACAAGGAGCAGCGTATCTCTATGTTCTTTGCCAAGCTCGACAATCTGCTTGACATTACAGCGCGTCAGTTGCATGAGCGCATGGAGTTCCAGAAGAGTGCTTTTGCAAAGCAGTTCCCGCTTGTGATGTCGGCACTATGGATTGGCAGCGAGAAACTGAAGCCTAACGATACCATCGCCTCTGTAATCAACCAGGGTACATTGGGTATTGGTTTCATAGGTCTTGCCGAGTGTCTTGTGGCACTTGTCGGCAAGCACCATGGCGAGAGCGAAGAGGCACAGGAGCTTGGCTTGCGCATCATCACTTACATGCGTGACAGGGCAAACGACTTCTCGGAGCAGTACCAGCATAACTACAGTATACTCGCGACTCCAGCCGAGGGTCTCTCGGGTCGCTTCACACGTGGAGACCGCAAGCGTTTCGGTGTGATACCGGGTATTACCGACCGCGACTACTATACAAACAGCAACCATGTTCCTGTATATTACAAGTGCAGCGCACGTCATAAGGCCGAGGTTGAGGCTCCTTACCATGACCTCACACGCGGCGGTCACATCTTCTACGTTGAGATTGACGGCGATGCTACACACAACCCCGAGGCAATCATGCGTGTAGTTGATATGATGGACAAGTATAACATCGGTTACGGTTCGGTTAACCACAACCGCAACCGTTGCCTCGACTGCGGCTACGAGAACTCTACAAAGGACCTTCAGGAGTGTCCGCAGTGTGGCAGCAAGAACCTTGACAAACTGCAGCGCATTACAGGTTACCTTGTGGGAACAACCGACCGCTGGAACAAGGCTAAGCTTGCCGAGCTCAATGACCGCGTAGTACACGAATAAAGGTCTGCTGTCATTCTGAACAACGTGAAGAATCTATAAGATACTTCGTTTCACTCAGTATGACATGGCAGGAGCCAAGTCCCATTTCTGATAATGACAAAAATATCCATACTCGACATTGTGGAGGACACTACGGTCGATGGTCCGGGATTCCGCACGACAATCTATTGTGCCGGTTGCCCGAACCATTGTCCAGGGTGTCATAACCCTCAGTCATGGGATATTGCCAATGGCCATGATGTCGATATCGAGGATATCCTTGAGACTATCCTTGCCGACCCTTTTGCCGATGTGACCTTCTCGGGTGGCGACCCTATGTTCCAGCCACAGGGCTTTGCTGCGCTTGCCCGTGCTATAAAGGAGCGTAGCAGCAAGAATATATGGTGTTACACGGGCTATCTTTTTGAGCAGATTCTTGAGAACCCAACACAATGTGCGTTGCTTGAACAGGTGGATGTGCTTGTTGACGGACGTTTCGTTGAGGCTCTGCGTGATGAGCAACTGCACTTCCGTGGCAGCAGTAACCAACGTATTATAGATGTAAAGCGCTCGCTCGAAGAGGGCAAGGCGGTAGTGCTGGAGATTTGAGGCTCCACTTTCAAACTCCTCCGTCACTGCGCTTCGCTTGTGCCACCTCCTCTTATTTGTAATCTAACCTGAGTTCGATATAAATTCAACCAAGTTGCGAATCTGTCATTCTATATTTGCACTGTCATTGACTCGTTTTGCTTTTCGCAACCCAAACGGCATAACCTACGGCTATGCTACGTTTGACCTGTTGCTGCAAAACTTGTCGATAACAAAACGTTGTTTTGTCATTCCGAGCGAGTGAAACGACGAGGAATCTCAAACAATACGCGATAACAGAGATGTCTCACATACGTTCGACATGACAAAACTATGAAAAAGAGAGATCTCCCGTTCGGTTGACATGA
>JAGBFX010000028.1 GCA_017936265.1 Bacteroidaceae bacterium
AGCGACGAATGCCGCAGGTATAGATAATGCTGGCAGTAAATGGTCACGCGAAGCACAGACAAAGTTTGTGCCGCGTGGGTTACGGCAAGACAGCATTATCAATGGATCTCTTTTTCATTACAACCGCAAATATTTTGTCAAACCACACCTTTTTGCTACTGACCCCAATATTAAGGGAGACTAAAGCCGCCGTTCTATTGATAAGATGATTGTGGTTTGTGTCATCAATTGGACAGTTGCTATATTTGCTTTTCTGCATCATTATCCCTAAATTTGCCACATCATGGAACCATTCGAAGTACACATACTCGGTTGCGGCTCTGCATTGCCTACTACCCGACACAATGCCAGTTCACAAGTCATAAGGATTGGCAACAAGCTCTTCATGATAGACTGCGGTGAGGGCACACAACTGCAGCTACGCAAAGGGCACATACATTTCTCGTTCATAAACCACATCTTCATATCACACCTTCACGGAGACCACTGCTTCGGACTTATTGGCATGATTTCCACATTCGCACTGCTCGGCCGCACTGCGCCGTTACACATATATGCCGACCCGAAACTCGAGGAACTGCTACTGCCGCAGCTCGACTTCTTCTGCAAGGGGATGAACTACCCTATTTTCTTCCACCACATAGACGCCGGGAAGCACGAGACAATATTCGAAGACAACACGATAACCGTTGAGACACTGCCACAGAGGCACCGTATACCATGCTGCGGTTTCCTCTTCAAGGAGAAGCCCAAGAAGAGACACCTCATAGGCGACGCCATCAACTACTACAACATACCTACATACATGCGCCAGGCAATAAAGGATGGCGCAGACTACACGACACCTGAAGGAGAGATTATCCCCAACAGCAGACTGACAAAGGACGCTGACCCTTCACGCAGTTATGCCTACTGCAGTGACACGCTCCCCTGCCCCGAGAACTGCAACATAATAAAGGGCGTAGACCTTCTTTATCATGAGGCCACATTCGCCGAGAGCGAGAAGAGCCGCGCCGCGACAACGCACCATAGCACAGCGAAAGAAGCCGCCGACATCGCCAGAAGAGCCGAAGCCAAACGGCTGCTCATCGGACACTACTCATCAAGATACGACGACAGCATCAAGCTCAAGCAGGAGGCTTCCGAGATATTCCCGGAGACAATGTGCGCCGAAGAGGGAGCGATATTCAGCATCTGAAAGGGTTCATTAAACCATTCCCGCATTTTCCTGTCAAAATAAAACATAAGACAGAACATGACAGACAAAAACTATAACGAAGAAGATATCATAGCGCGCCTCAAGGATGAGAAAGAGCGCGCTGCAGCATTCTCCGTCATAGTCAACAGATACAGCCAGCAGATTTACTGGCATATACGCAGAATGGTACTCTCGCATGATGATGCCAATGACCTTGTACAGAACACCTTCATCAAGGCATGGACAAACATCGACAAATTTCGCGGTGACTCTAAGATATCGACATGGCTCTACCGTATCGCGATAAACGAGACACTCAACTTTCTTGGCAAGAGCAGTAACTACACCGTATCAATCAACAGTCCTGAAGGCGCTATCGCAGAGCAGCTTGAGAGCGACACGCACTTCAACGGAGAGAGAGCTGACGCACTGCTTCAGGAGGCGATACACCGTCTGCCCGAGAAGCAACGGCTCACATTCAACATGAAATACTACGAGGAGATGAAATATGAGGAGATGTCCGAGATTCTGGGTACAAGCGTAGGAGCACTCAAGGCATCGTATCACATTGCAGTAAAGAAAATTGAGGATTATATCAACAGTCAGGATTAAACCATTAACGAGGAATAGTATCAAACAGTTGTAAGCAACAGGATTATGAGAATAGAAGAGCATAACAAGAATCCATTCAGCACCCCGACCGGATATTTCGAGGAGCTGAACACGCGCATCATAGAAGCTACAAGCAAGACTGAGCCCATTGCCAAGAAGAACTTTGTCATAGGCAACTGGAGAAGAGTCCTCAGCTACGCAGCCATGCTGGCAATTGTAGCGCTCATAGCAGGCGAGCTGATATCGGGAGGCGTAAGGAAGAACGAAGGTCTCGCTACCGTTCAGGAGGAGATGACCGATGACAATGAGTTCTATGATACCCTACTCGAGAACTACACGATAGATGACTACACATTCTATTGTTGCCTCACAGAATATGAATAACCAAAAATAAGAATACAATGGAGAAGAGATTTTTCAGAAGATTCCTGCTTACGCTTGCATTCATTGCAACTGCGTCACTATCAATTGCACAGGAGAACGCAACCAAGAGAAGACACTTCTCGCCCGAAGAGTTCCAGGCTAAACAGAGGGAATACATCACGAACAAGGCCGAACTGACACAGGCCGAGGCCGATGCATTCTTCCCGCTTTTCTTTGAGCTACAGAACAAGAAGTTCGAGCTTGAGCGCAACACACGCAAGGAAATCAGCGTAAGGAAGCATCAGGAGATGAACGAGGAGCAGTGCCGTACATTCGTGAACAAGATGGCTGAACTGAAGATTGAAATAGCAAAGCTCGAGAAGGAGTATACCGAGAAATACCTGAACGTGCTCCCGGCATGCAAGCTGATGCGTGTGCAGCATGCCGAGAACTCATTCCAGCGCGACCTGATGAAGAGGATGATGCGCCGCCACGACAATGATGGCAAGAATGGGAACAGAAGAGAAGCAAAGAGATAAAAACCAACACAAAAAAATGATGAGCGAAAGCTCATCATTTTTTTTAAAGCCCGTTTGATTTCGCCTCATCCCACAGAGCATCCATCTCGGCAAGTGACATCTCATTGAGCCTCTTGCCCTGCCCGACAGATTGCTCCTCGACATAGTTGAAACGGCGGCGGAACTTTGCATTTGTCAGTTCAAGGGCATTGTCGGGGTTTATACCGTTCAGACGTGCAACGTTTACCACGCTGAAGATGAGGTCGCCAAGTTCCTTCTCGCAATTCACTTTGTTACCAGCCTTCATCTCGGCCTCCACCTCGGCAATCTCCTCATGCAGTTTCTCCCAGGCACCCTCCTTGTCATCCCAGTCAAAACCCACATTGGCGGCCTTCTCCTGCATGCGGAATGCTTTTATCAGTGACGGCATAGAACTCGGGACACCGCTCAGGATGCTCTTGTTGCCATCCTTCTCGCTCATTTTCAACAGTTCCCAGTTCTTGCACACCTCGCCTGCAGTCTCGGCTACGGTCTCGCCGAACACATGCGGATGACGGTATATCAGTTTGTCGCATAAACGGTCACACACGTCTTTCATGTCAAACTGGCCTTTCTCGCTCGCAATCTTTGCATAGAAAGCGACATGCAGCAGCACATCGCCAAGCTCCTTGCATATATTCTGCGTATCATCGGCGACAATGGCGTCGCACAGTTCAAAACACTCTTCAATAGTATTTGGGCGCAGGCTCTGGTTAGTCTGTTTCCTGTCCCAAGGACACTTCTCGCGGAGTTCATCAAGAACATCCAAAAAGCGGCCGAACGCCGCCATTATCTCTTCTCTGTCATGCATAGTTATCGGTTTTACGGAATGCAAAATTAATCCAAATAAACAAAACACAAAACGGAGCACAAATTTTTGCTGATTCAATGGGCTATTTTCGTATTTTTTTGCCCGCGGAAAATGATTATTTGACAAATAAGAGTTAACTTTGCAAATAGCTTATATTAGAATAATTGTGTAAATAACAAAATAACTATATAACATTATGAGTTTAGCTACAACTTATATACCATCGGAAGTTGAAGAGAAATGGTATGAATACTGGATGAAGAACCGTCTGTTCCATTCAGAGCCGGATGAAAGAGAGCCATACACCATTGTAATTCCTCCGCCAAACGTGACAGGTGTGTTGCACATGGGACACATGCTAAACAACACCATTCAGGATATATTGGTACGCCACGCACGCATGCAAGGCAAGAACGCATGCTGGGTACCCGGTACCGACCACGCATCAATCGCCACAGAGGCCAAGGTTGTAAAGAAACTTGCCGAGCAGGGCATAAAGAAGAGCGACCTCACACGCGAGGAGTTCCTGAAGCATGCCTGGGAGTGGACCGATGAGCATGGCGGCATCATCCTAAAGCAGTTGCGTAAGCTCGGTGCATCATGCGACTGGGACCGTACTTCATTTACAATGGATGAAGTACGCAGCGAAAGTGTAATAAAGGTATTCTGCGATCTCTACAACAAAGGGCTCATTTACCGCGGACTCCGCATGGTAAACTGGGACCCCAAGGCACAGACTGCTCTGAGCAACGAAGAGGTTATCTACAAGGAGGAGAAGAGCAAGCTCTACTACCTGAAATATTACGTTGATGAAGCAGCCGGCAGCACTGACGGTGAAGAGGCCGGTGCAGTGACACTCGGTGCAAACGATGCGTTCGACCCGACAGTCAAGCACCAGATTCTGCACCGCGATGCAAACGGCCGCCGCTATGCAGTGGTTGCTACCACACGTCCCGAGACCATCATGGGCGACACCGCAATGTGCATCAACCCCAAGGACCCCAAGAACAGCTGGCTCAATGGCAAGAGAGTCATCGTGCCTCTTGTAAACCGAAGCATCCCTGTAATCGAGGACCGCTACGTTGAGATTGAGTTCGGTACAGGCTGTCTCAAGGTCACTCCAGCACACGACACCAACGACTACATGCTCGGAAAGACACACAATCTCGAAACAATAGACATCTTCAATGCCGATGCTACCATCAGCGAGGCAGCAGGCATGTATGTGGGCATGGACCGCATGGATGTACGCGCACAGATTGTCAAGGACCTTGCGGGCGCAGAGCTCCTTGAGAAGGTCGAGGACTATGAGAACAAGGTGGGTTACAGCGAGCGCAATGCCGACACAGCCGTAGAGCCACGCCTCTGCATGCAGTGGTTCCTGCGCATGAAGCACTTTGCAGACATTGCATTGCCACCTGTAATGGAGGACAAGCTGAAATTCTACCCTGCAAAATACAAGACAACATACAATAACTGGCTTGCCAATATCCAGGACTGGTGTATAAGCCGCCAGTTGTGGTGGGGACACCGCATCCCGGCATATTTCCTCCCTGTAGCCGAAGGCGCAGATGAGAAGTATGTTGTTGCAGAGAGCCGCGAAGAGGCACTCGCACTTGCAAAGGCAATTCCCGGTTATGAGAATATCACTGCCGAGGAGCTGCGTCACGATGAGGATGCTCTCGACACATGGTTCAGCTCATGGCTGTGGCCAATCTCCCTGTTCAACGGCATTCTTGACCCGGGCAACAAGGAGATAAGCTACTACTACCCCACCAATGACCTGGTTACCGGACCGGACATCATTTTCTTCTGGGTAGCCCGCATGATTATGGCAGGCTATGAGTATCAGGGCGAGATGCCTTTCAGGAACGTATATTTCACAGGTATCGTACGTGACAAGCTCGGCCGCAAGATGAGCAAGTCATTGGGCAACAGCCCCGACCCCCTTGACCTCATCGCACGCTACGGCGCCGACGGTGTACGCATGGGTATCATGCTCTCTGCTCCTGCCGGCAACGACATCCTCTTCGATGAGAGCCTGTGCGAACAGGGACGTAACTTCTGCAACAAGATTTGGAATGCCTTCCGTCTTGTAAACGGCTGGAACGTGAGCAGCGATATTGAGCAGCCCGAGAGTTCAAAGCTTGCAATAAAGTACTTTGCCGACACACTCGCAAAGGCAGCAGAGCTTCTCGAGGACCAGTTTGGCAAATACCGTCTGAACGAGGCTCTCATGAACGTATACTCACTCTTCTGGGATGAGTTCTCGGCATGGTACCTCGAGATGATAAAGCCGGCATACGGTTCACCTATCGATGCCGCCACATATGAGGCAACACTCGGTTTCTTCGACAGCCTCATGCGTCTGCTGCATCCTTTCATGCCGTTCATCACTGAGGAGTTGTGGCAGAGTATCAAGGAGCGCAAGGATGGCGAGAGCATCATGGTACAGAGCGTGAAGGAGCTTGCCGCAGAGTATGACAATGCGTTCATCGGCAAGATTGCACTGCTCAAGGATGTCATCGGCAACGTACGCGCTATCCGTCAGCAGAAGAACCTCTCGCCACGCGAACCGTTGGCACTCCAGATTGTCGGCGAGTCACCCGTTGCGGGCCTCGAGAGCATTCTTACCAAGATGGGTAACCTCTCATCTATCGACAATGTGGCAACACCTGATGACACAGCAGTGTCGTTCCGTGTAGGCACAACAGAGTTCGCCGTACCTATGGGCTCACTC
This sequence comes from Bacteroidaceae bacterium, assembly GCA_017936265.1. Classification (GTDB taxonomy): domain Bacteria; phylum Bacteroidota; class Bacteroidia; order Bacteroidales; family Bacteroidaceae; genus HGM04593. The sequence continues at coordinate 6,282 of JAGBFX010000028.1, forward strand.
ATCGACAAGGATGCCGAGATTGCCAAGATGCAGGAAGAGCTGGCATACCATGAGAAATTCCTTAAGAGCGTTGAGGCGAAACTGAATAACCCCAACTTCGTGAGCAAGGCACCTGAGAAGATTATCGCCATCGAGCGCAAGAAGCAGGCCGATGCAACCGAGAAGATTGCAATGCTCAAGGAGAGTATACAGAAACTTTCAAAGTAACCTATAACCTCTAAAATAAAGCAGAGTTTCAATGGACTTCAAGAAGATAAAGGAAATCAAGCTGAACACGACAACAATTCTTGCTGCAGTGTCAGCGCTGTTGCTTGTAGGCATAATCATTGTCTCTGTCTTCCTTTTCAACAGCGAGAAGGAGGCCGAGACAATAATGCAGGAGAAACAGGAGATGGAGGAGCTTGTGGCTCTTGAGAAAGAGGAGATGATGAACGACCTTACCAAGGCGCAGACCGAGTATCAGGAACTTATAGTAAAGATAAACAACGACTCGCTGAAGTTCAAGCTCGAACGTGAGCAGATGCGCACCCAGGCCCTCATCGAGGAACTTGAGCGTACTAAGGCGACAAGCTATGCCGAGATTGCCCGACTGAAGAAGGAACTGAAGACACTGCGCGAGGTTCTCAAGGACTACACCCGCCAGATTGCGGAACTCAGCAGCGAGAACGAGTCACTCAAGCAGGAGAACAGCGCCGTAAAGGAGAAATACAAGAAAGCGACCAAAGAGATTGATGACCTTTCGACAGAAAGAGAGATACTGAGTGAAAAGGTTTCTCTTGCGTCACAGCTTGACGCCACGGACGTCAAGGTAAGCCTTTTGCGCAAGAACGGTAGGGAAACAGACAAAATCAAGAAGGCCAAGCAGATAAAGGTAAGCTTTACAATAGCAAAGAACATTACCTCATCAACCGGCAACAAGACTGCATATATCAGGTTGCTCCAACCCGACCTCGAGTCGTTGAAGAAGAGCGATTCCAACATGTTCACATATGAGAACCGCAATATCTCATATTCAATGAAGAAGGAGTTCGAGTTCACCGGCGAGGAGACAAGTCTTGACCTCTACTGGAACATTGAGGAGACGCTACAGGAGGGAGAATACCAGGCCTTCATATTCGTTGACGGCAACATGATAGGCAAAGGCAGTGCAAAATTTGAATAAGTGAACGGATTATGAAAAGAATACTTGTTACGGGAGGTGCCGGATTTATCGGCTCACACCTATGCGAGCGTCTGCTCAAGGACGGCAACGATGTCATCTGCCTCGACAACTACTTCACAGGCAGCAAGGACAACATACGCCACCTTATAGGCAACGACCATTTCGAACTGGTGCGTCACGATGTGACGTTGCCATACACTGCCGAGGTCGATGAGATATACAACCTTGCATGCCCGGCCTCTCCCGTACACTATCAGCATGACCCGGTAAAGACCATACAGACATGCGTCATAGGCTCTATGAACATGCTGGGCCTTGCAAAGCGAACAGGCGCGAAGATACTCCAGGCATCTACCAGCGAGGTATACGGCGACCCCAACATCCATCCACAGGTCGAGAGTTATTGGGGCAATGTGAACCCTATCGGCATACGTTCATGCTACGATGAAGGCAAACGTTGTGCCGAGACACTGTTCATGGACTACCACCGCCAGAATGCGACACGCATAAAGATTATACGCATATTCAACACATACGGTCCACGGATGAGCATGAATGACGGACGTGTTGTATCGAATTTCATTGTCCAGGCGCTTCAGGGCAAGGATATCACGATATATGGTGACGGCAAGCAGACACGCAGTTTCCAGTATGTCGATGACCTTGTAGAAGGCATGGTAAGGATGATGGAGACTGATGATAGTTTCACAGGCCCTGTAAACATAGGCAACCCGGGAGAGTTCACCATGTTGGAGCTGGCCGAGAAGGTCATTGAACTGACCGGTTCAGGTTCAAGGATTGTTTTCGAGCCCCTGCCACAGGATGACCCCCGCCAGCGCAAGCCCGACATAACACTCGCACATGAGAAACTCGGCGGATGGCGACCGGAAATCAAGCTCAATGAAGGATTGGGAAAGACAATCGAATATTTCAGGAGACTGATAGACAGAAACTACTGATTACAGAAATAATTTAAAACATAATAGAAGATGAATATTTTAGAACTTAGCGAACAGGAAATCGTACGCCGCGAGGCGCTTGCCGAACTGCGCAACATGGGCATTGAGCCATACCCCGCAGCAGAATACCCCACAAACGCATTCTCAACAGATATCGTTGCAGAGTTCAAGGATGAGGATGAGCCACGCGAGGTATGTATTGCAGGCCGCATGATGAGCCGCCGCATAATGGGTAAGGCGTCATTCATTGAGCTTCAGGACTCAAAGGGACGTATACAGGTATACATTACACGTGATGACATCTGTCAGGGCGAGAACAAGGACAACTACAATGTACTTTTCAAGAGACTGCTCGACATCGGTGACTTCGTAGGTATCAAGGGTACAGTGTTCCGCACACAGACAGGCGAGATTACCGTTCACGCCAAGGAACTGACAATCCTTTCGAAGAGCATCCGTCCGCTTCCTATCGTAAAGTATAAGGACGGTGTCGCATATGACCGTTTTGAGGACCCCGAGCTGCGCTACCGCCAGCGCTATGTCGACCTTGTTGTGAACGATGATGTTAAGGAAATCTTCATCAAGCGCAACAAAATCTACAGTTCAATGCGCGAGTTCTTCAACTCTAAGGGATACATGGAGGTGGAGACACCAGTGCTGCAGTCAATCCCCGGTGGTGCAGCTGCACGTCCGTTCATCACACACCATAACGCACTTGATATACCGCTTTACCTGCGTATTGCAAACGAGCTCTATCTGAAGCGCCTCATCGTGGGCGGTTTCGAGGGTGTATATGAGTTCTCGAAGAACTTCCGCAATGAGGGTATGGACCGCACACACAACCCGGAGTTCACTTGCATGGAGATTTATGTATCGTACAAGGACTACAACTGGATGATGTGCTTTACCGAGCAGATGCTCGAGAAGATTGCGCTTGACGTAAACGGCACGACAGATGTCCAGGTGGGCGAGCACACAATCAGCTTCAAGGCTCCTTTCCGTCGCGTGACAATGCTCGACTCAATCAAGGAGTTCACGGGCTATGACCTCAACGGCAAGAGCGAGGAGGAGATTTTCGCTATATGCAAGGAACTGAAGATGGAAGTTGATGAGACAATGGGCAAGGGCAAGCTCATCGATGAGATTTTCGGCGAGTTCTGCGAGGGCAACTACATACAGCCAACATTCATCACAGACTACCCCATCGAGATGTCACCGCTCTGCAAGCGTCACCGCAACAACCCCGACCTTACCGAGCGCTTCGAGCTTATGGTAAACGGCAAGGAGCTGTGTAACGCATACAGCGAGCTGAACGACCCTATTGACCAGGCAGAACGTTTCCAGGAGCAGTTGCGTCTGAGCGAGAAGGGAGATGATGAGGCAATGTTCATCGACAAGGACTTTGTACGTGCTCTCGAGTATGGCATGCCTCCTACATCGGGTATGGGCATCGGTATGGACCGTCTTGCAATGCTCATGACAGGACAGACAACCATTCAGGAGGTACTCTTCTTCCCGCAGATGCGTCCCGAGAAGAAGGTGCCAAAGGACAATGCTGCAGCATTTGCCGAGATTGGCGTTCCCGAGGAGTGGGTACCTGTACTGCACAAGGCAGGATACAACCTTGTAAACGACCTCAAGGGCGGCAACGCACAGAAAATCCAGATGGAAATAGGCGGCATCAACAAGAAGTTCAAGCTCGGCTACACCAACCCATCGGTGAATGAAGTTGCAGCATGGATCGAGAAGCTCGGATAAGCCGACATAGACAGCCACATTTATAATAATGCCGCAAGGGAGCGGCCTTGCACAAGAGCCGCTCCCGCGCAGCATACAAAACACTATATTATGGAACTATCGAACAAACAGGTTGCCATCATGGGTGGAGGCAGCTGGGCTACAGCCATTGCGAAGATAATCCTCAACAATGTAGAGACCATCAACTGGTATATCAGACGTGATGACCGCATTGAGGATTTCAAGCGCCTGGGACACAACCCCGCATACCTCTCGGCAGTGAAGTTCGACACTGACAGAATCAATTTCTCGTCGGACATCAACAAGATTGTAAAGGAGAGCGACATCCTGGTATTCGTTACCCCGTCGCCCTATCTCAAGAACCACCTCAAGAAGCTGAAAGCCGACCTTGAAGACAAGTTCATCGTAAACGCTATCAAAGGTATCGTTCCCGAGGAGAACTTGATTATCTCGGAGTACTTCAACAAGGTATACAAGGTACCTTATGAGAACATTGCAGCCATCGCCGGTCCTTGTCATGCCGAGGAGGTTGCCCTTGAGCGTCTCTCTTACCTTACCGTAGGCTGTTCAAGCATTGACCACGCGAAGCAATTCGCCAAGAAGCTCGGCAGCAGCTACATAAAGACATCGGTAAGCGATGACGTTGTAGGTATCGAATACGGTTCAGTACTCAAGAACATCTATGCAATCGCAGCTGGTATATGCAGCGGTCTGAAGTACGGCGACAATTTCCAGGCTGTGCTCATGTCGAACGCAGCCATCGAGATGAACCGTTTCCTCAACGTTGTACACCCCATCGAGCGCACCATCAACGACTCGGTATACATGGGCGATCTGCTTGTTACAGGCTACTCAAAGTTCAGCCGCAACCGTGTATTCGGAAGCATGATAGGCAAGGGCTACTCAGTAAAGAATGCCCAGATAGAAATGGAGATGATTGCTGAGGGCTACTATGCCGCTAAGTGTATCAAGGAAATCAATGAGCACTACCGCATAAACACACCAATCATCGATGCAGTATACAACATTCTTTATGAGGGTATTTCACCGGTAATAGAAATCAAGTTGCTGACCGACTCGTTCAAGTAAGCTGTTGATTGCTATTGCGAGAATGTCATTGACTCGTTTTGCAAAACAAAGTTTTGTCATTCTATATTTGCAAGGTCATTGGCTCGTTCATCCTTTAGCGGCCCGCACGGCATGAGTTTAACCCATGCTGCGTGCGACCAACCGCTAATGAACTCGCCGATAACAAAACTAAAGTTTTGCCATTCCGAGTGAGCGCAGCGACGAGGAATCTCAAACTAAAAATAAAGAAGAAGAATTTATCAAAAATATAACAGACAATGAAGAACATCTCATTAAACATCGACAAGGTAACAGGTTTTGTTACCCGCGAGCAGATTATGGCACTTGAGCCACAGGTTAAGAGAGCACAGCAGGCTCTTGAGGAAGGTACACTTCCAGGCAATGACTTTCTCGGATGGTTGCACTTGCCATCTTCTATAACACAGGAGCACCTTGATGACCTCAAGGCTACGGCAAAGACTCTCCGTGAGAACTGCGAGGTAGTTGTTGTTGCAGGTATCGGCGGCAGCTACCTTGGCGCACGCGCGGTCATCGAGGCTCTCAGCAACAACTTCGCTGCACTCCTCGGCGACAACACCAACCCACGTGTCATCTTCGCAGGACACAATATCAGCGAGGACTACCTCTATGAGCTCACCGAGTACCTCAAGGACAAGAAGTTCGGTGTCATCAACATCTCCAAGTCAGGTACAACAACAGAGACAGCCCTTGCATTCCGTCTCTTGAAGAAGCAGTGCGAGGAGCAGCGCGGCAAGGAGACTGCAAGCAAGGTAATAGTTGCCATCACTGACGCTGTTAAGGGCGCTGCACGCATCACAGCTGACAAGGAGGGTTACAAGAGCTTCATCATCCCCGACAACGTAGGCGGACGTTTCTCTGTACTCACTCCTGTAGGCTTGCTGCCTATCGCAGTTGCAGGCTTCGATATCGAAGCACTTGTAAACGGTGCACGTGACATGGAGAAGGGATGCGCTCCCGAAGTACCGTTCGAGGAGAACATTGCCGCAATGTACGCTGCTACACGTAACGCACTTTATGCCGACGGCAAGAAGATTGAGATTCTCGTGAACTATCAGCCAAAGCTCCACTTCACATCCGAGTGGTGGAAGCAGCTCTACGGCGAGAGCGAGGGTAAGGAGAACAAAGGAATCTTCCCTGCATCGGTAGACTTCACAACAGACCTCCACTCTATGGGCCAGTGGATTCAGGAGGGCGAGCGCACTATCTTCGAGACAGTACTCTCTATCGAGAAGCCAAACAGCTCACTCACCGTTCCAAGCGATGAGGAGAACCTTGACGGCCTCAACTTCCTCGCAGGCAAGCACGTTGACGAGGTGAACAAGATGGCAGAGCTCGGCACACAGCTCGCACACGTTGACGGCGGTGTTCCCAACATGCGTATCTCAATCCCTGAGCTCAACGCATACTATGTAGGCCAGTTGCTCTACTTCTTCGAGATAGCATGCGGTATCAGCGGCTACATCCTCGGCGTGAACCCGTTCAACCAGCCAGGTGTAGAGGCATACAAGAAGAACATGTTCGCACTCCTTGACAAGCCGGGCTACGAGGAAGAGAGCAAGGCAATCCGCGCAAGACTCTGAAAAGTTGTCATTCAGAGCATAGCGAAGAGATTTCAAAACAAGCACGCAAAACTCTCCCTCTGTTTATAGAGGGAGTACCCGAAGGGGGAGGGAGTTTTGTCTGCGGAAAACCTGTCATCCTGAGCGAAGCGAAGGATCTCAAAGCAAGCGCGCAAGACTCTCCCTCTGTTTATAGAGGGAGTACCCGCAGGGGGAGGGAGTTTAGTCTGCGAAGAGTCTCAAAAAGCGGAAGAAGAAATATCTCACGTTCGTTCGATATGACACAGTCCGCGAACCTGTCATCCTGAGCACAGCGAAGGATCTCAAAAAAAACACTATTGGAAAGAGATGTTTCGCTACGCTTAACATGACAACACAGTCCGCGAACCTGTCATTCTGAGCGAAGCGAAGAATCTCAATGCAAACTATTGGAAAGAGATGTTTCGCTACGCTCAACATGACAACACAGTCCGCGAACCTGTCATTCTGAGCGAAGCGAAGAATCTCAATGCAAACCATTGGAAAGAGATGTTTCGCTACGCTCAACATGACAGCAATGTCATCCCGAACGCAAAGCTGAGGGAACTCAAAAAACGACATTGAGATATCTCACGTTCGTTCGATATGACATAAATGCTAAGATTTAGAAATTTTGGTTCAATATCATTATTACCTAAATAATTAACTGAAGAAATTCAGACATTCTTTGATGGATTATACAAAAGCAATAAATGACTATAAGCAACTGCAGGGCCACAGCGCCTTGCAGTTGCGTGCTGTATTGTTCGATATGGACGGCGTGCTGTTCGACTCAATGCCCTACCATGCCGACGCATGGTCAAAGGTAATGACAGATGCCGGGTTCAACTTCACACGCGAGGATGTCTACATGAACGAGGGTCGCACCGGTGCCGACACTATCAACACCGCAAGCATGGCACAATTCGGCAAGCCCGCAACACAGGAGCTCATTGACTACCTGTGCAAGGAGAAGTGTAAAATTTTTGACACCAACCCTCCTACCCCACGCATGCAGGGAGCGATAGAACTGGTGCAGAAGGTAAAGGCATGCGGACTCACTCCCATGATTGTCACCGGCAGCGGCACTCCCGCACTGCTCGACCGTATACAGAGCAACTTCCCTGGCCTCTTCAACGAGAACCACATTGTAAGCAGTTTCAACGTGAAACGTGGCAAGCCCTACCCCGACCCATATCTGTTGGCTCTGGAAAAGGGCGGCTTCAGGCAGAATGAGGCTATCGTGGTAGAGAACGCACCGCTGGGCGTTACGGCAGGCGTTGCAGCCGGACTCTTCACCATAGCAGCCAACACAGGCCCACTGAAGGAAGAGGTGCTCACAAAAGCCGGAGCAAACCTCGTATTCCCATCGATGCAGGCATTGTGCGACGAATGGGAGAAACTGCTTGAAGCATTGAAGTAATTCTTTAGAAGCGACTATAGACAAATCCCCCGAAAGTTTCAGCTGAAACTTTCGGGGGATTTGTCTTACATTCACATACTACCCGACATTCATATAAAACATAAAAACACCCGAACAAGACTCTGAAACAAACATCCATTTGACAAATATCAAATAATTCAGCTAAAATCTGTTTTTTAGCACAAATGTTGCTGTGAACAAGAAAGAACCGATATACATTTGCACCAGAAAAAACAAAACAGGATAACATAAAACAAAGGAAAAGCCATGACAAATGACTACAAAACGACGATTTGAATAAATAAATATTGGTGATTGCTGTGATAATAATATCAAATTGTCAAATAAGGAAAATGAGTATAAACCCCTCTTCGGAGGAACTAAATTTGGAAAGGTATGAAAAAGATTGAAATGTTTTTAAGTACTGTATTTGCTAATAATAGTGCAAATTCCAATAAGTGTAACAATATCAACTTTTGGTGTCCAACCGGGATGAATCCGATATTCCACAATCGGATCAAGAATTAACCAGACTAATGGAACAATAAAACTTAAAGCAATCACCAATTACAATTAGTATTAACCAACTCTTTACATTAAAGAGCTAAACAACTTAAGGTATGAAAAAGATTGCAAAAAAGACCAATATGGTTAACAACAACAGTTTGAGAATAAATTACTTGTGCCCCACCGGTATGATCCCCGTATTTTATAATTTTAAGTCAAGCAAGAAAAGAAAGTAAATAGGTTTTGGTTTATGTATAGTAAATGTAAGATTTACTTGCAATAGGTAAAAGATTTTAAGGTTAATTATTGTTTGTGGCTTACTAAAAAGTGATTATTATATGGGATTTGAATATACATGGTTGCTTTAAGTTACACCAAATATCCAAAATCCATATGGTATATACTCACTTTTTAGTTTGCCTTGATTATCGAGATTAAACAAGTCACCTACATTGTAAAATTGCAAGAACAAATAAAATTATGAAAAAAATCATCTCCTGTAGACCCTACATTTATGGCTTTAGGAACAATCGCTCAAATGCGGTATATATTTCTGATAACTGCTTTGATGAAAGAGATGCAGTTGATTATGACGATAATGATGACTTTGATGAAGACGATTATGATGAAGACTAAAAAATTATATATCCATAGCTTTTAGAATTAGTAGACGAAACAGGTCAGGACTCCATATCCTGACCTGTTTTGATGTTAGTCCTAATAGTCAATTTGCTCTCTGCATTAGCTATTGACGCACGCACTCTGCTTAACGTTTCCAATGTCATCTGAAGATACGAAGCAATCAATGTCAAAGGTGCTCTTTTAGTAATTTCAGGAAAATGTTGCTGCAATCTGGCATATCTGTCATTTGCCGACTCGAAACGTAAAATATCAGCCTTTAATTGTGATAACATTAAGGAATTTTCAAAAAATCTGCGATAAAGATAAGCGATATCACCATTAGTATCAGAAAGTTCCTCCATTATATCACGAGGGATTTCCCATAGAACACTTTTCTCCACAGCATCCATCATAAGATGTGTCGGCTCACGGTTAAAATAGCTGTCGATACACCAAACAACATCTCTCTCACATGCTAAATGTTCAATCACATCCTTATCGTGCTTCAGATAATGTTGTCTAACAAGTCCCTTCTCGATATAATACAGGCAATTACAAATATCACCGTCATTTAGGATAACATCACCTTTCTGATATTTTCTAGGTTGAATAATCTCTGCAAAGAGGCGAATATTCTCCAGCTTTAGTTTGCGATTGGGACAGACTTCCTCTATTATCTGTTTTGCAACATCAAATTGAATACTCATAGGCTCAATTTATTTATATCCAATGTTTTGTTTCAATTTCGGATTCAAATCTATGCTTTTTTGCGGAATAGGAAAATGTAGTATGACCTCTCTTTTCATCTGACAGTTGAGCTCGCCGGTCGAACGATTTGTGATAAAGTCCAAAATAGAGAAATTACGACCAAATCCATCTTTTAGTATATTCACATAGTAACAGTGCAAATGTAGTCATTTAATCACATAAACAAAAATTATATAAACAGATTCGCGTTGGAAGTCGTAAGATTCAGCACACGACTAATGCCACGTGGTATATCGTTTCTCACATATAACCGATGGAACCTGAATATATTTAAAAAGGAGTTTTCATTGTTTTACAATTTAAAGCCCTATCTTTGTGGAGATAAATTGTGTAATACACAAAAATTGTATCCTAATGGTTTTACAAAACAAATTCACCCGATGATAACCATTGCAAACAGGATAAAAGAAGGACTCACCGACAGTTATCCTGTCGGGGAAATCACTGCGCTCACACGCATCATTGCAACCGAGATACTCGGCATTCCGCAGATGACATTCTTTCTAAAAGATAATGTAGAACTCACCCATGAGCAGGAAGCCACTCTTGAAGACGCCATCAAGCGTCTGCAGAAATATGAGCCCATCCAATACATACAGGGCTACAGTGACTTTTGCGGGCTTAGGTTCAAGGTAACCCCTGCAACCCTTATCCCGCGCCCCGAGACAAGCGAGCTTGTTGAGTGGGTAGCAAGTGAAGCCACCGGCAATGAGAGAATCCTGGACATCGGTACCGGCAGCGGATGCATAGCTGTGAGCCTTGCAAACAAGTTGCCAGACAGCAAAGTGACAGCGTGGGACATATCAAACGAAGCCCTCGCCGTTGCCACAGAGAACAGCCGTAGCAATGGTACAGAAGTTCTCTTTGAGCAGGTAGACATCCTCTCATACCGGCCGGAAGAGAACCTGTTCGACATTATCGTGAGCAACCCGCCCTACATAAAAGAGAACGAGAAGAGCGCAATGCACAACAACGTGCTCGATTGGGAACCACACACAGCACTGTTCGTTCCCGACAGCGACCCGTTGCTGTTCTACCGTACGATAGCCAAGAAAGGCTTAACGCTGCTGAAACCAGGAGGCACGCTCTATTTTGAAATCAACCGCGCCCATGGCGGCGAGACAATGGAGATGCTTGCCAATTTTGGCTACACAGATATTGAGCTTCGTAAGGATTTCGCCGACAACGACAGAATGATTAAAGCCACAAGAGCATGAAACAACTAACCCCGGGAGAAGCACTGAACAAGGCCGCAGCATACTGCACGTTGTGCGAAAGATGCATCAGCGAAGTGAGCACAAAGCTTGCTGCATGGGGTGTGCCAGCAGATGAGCAGCAGAAGATTATTGAGCGCCTTCAACAGGAGGGATTCATTGATGAGGCACGCTACTGCCGCGCTTTTGTCAATGACAAGGTGCGTTTCAACCGTTGGGGACGCATAAAGATACGTGCGGCATTGAGCGAAAAGCGTTTGCCGCGCGAACTGGTCAACGAGGCCATTGACAACATCAATGAGGAGGAGTACATGAGTGCTCTTGCCGAGGTCATTGCAGCCAAACGCAGGGAACTGAAAGGAAAAGATGACTATGCGGCGCAGCAGAAAATAATGCGCTATGCGGCCGGTCGCGGTTATGAGCCGTCATTGATTATGAAAGCAATAAACTACTGTGGTGATGAAATGGATTTCTGACCTTATAGACCTGATATTCCCGCGCACATGCCTTGTATGTGGCGAACTGCTGTCGCCACAGGAGAAGGATATCTGTCTCGATTGCCTTGGCAAATTGCCCAAAATTGAGAAGATTCATCTTGAGGAGATTGAAAAGAGTTTCTGGGGAAAGATTTCAATAGAACGCGCTACATCTTTCATATACTACCATAAAAGTTCGCCCTACAACAACATCATCCATAACCTTAAGTACAAGAACCGACCAGAAGCCGGAGAGCGCCTTGCATTCCTTGCAGCTACCGAGATTGCCGAGAGCGGTTTCTTTGACGGGATTGATGCCATTGTCCCCTTGCCGCTCTCAAAGAAGAAAGAGAGGAAACGCGGCTACAACCAGTGCGACCACATTGCGGAGGGGCTCTCGCGCGCCACAGGTATTCCTGTAATAAAAGGAGCCGTTGCCCGCACTACTGCCAACGAGACACAGACACACAAGAACCGCGATGAGCGCTGGAAGAACGTAGAAGGGATTTTCGCGCTTACCGATGCCCAAAAGCTCGAGGGCAAGCATATACTGCTGATAGATGATATCCTGACTACCGGAGCTACCCTCGCGAGCTGCGCCAAGACAATACAGGATGGATGCGAGTGCAGTATAAGCATTTTTACCCTGGCATATACATACAATGGTATATAGGAAGCCCATTTGAATTTCAGAAGCGATTTTGCTGTATAATAAAAGGAACTGCAGAATAAAAGTTCTGCAGTTCCTTTTATTATATCTGCCATAGGCAGACAACTCCTTGTCATATTATCTATCTTTTACCTTGTTCCTTATGAACCTTGCCACATCGGCTACAATGAGCACAGGCGATGTAATGAGCATTATCAGCCCCCAATCGGCAGGCGAAAGACGCGAAACGCTGAACAGCTGACCCGCGAATGTTACAATAAGCACCTGACCCAACACAATAACAGCCGCTATAAGCAGGAAACCTCCGCTGAATGACTCCTTTACCTTTTGGGGATTACGGAACAGGTCGATGATATCCTGAATGAGGCTACGGTCGGTATTGAAGTATTTTGCATTGAACAGATTCCAGAACTGCAACATAACGAATGTGGAGAAGAATACAGCGAGCTCGTAGCTGCCCAGATGCTCCTTTATCTTCGACATGCTGAAGAAACCTGTCACAAAGAGTTTCAACGAATCAAGGTTCATCAACTGGGATACCTGTGTAATATCCTTGTGCCACAACAGTTGCCAGAATCCCATAAGCAATACAAAGAAGAACATTCCCACACCTACAATCCTCATCAGCATTGGTTTGTTGAGAATGTGGCTGTTAGGGTCGCGTGGTCTATGGTAAAGCACCGACTTGTCGGCCGGCAATGATGAGAGAGCCATGGCTGCAAAGGTATCCATGATAAGGTTTACCCATAGCATTTGCGTAACCGTGAGCGGAGAGTCCGTTCCCATGAAAGCACCGAAAAGCACTATGAGACACGCGCAGACGTTGATTGTCATCTGGAATATGATGAACCTGCGTATGTTCTGATAGAGTGAACGGCCCCACATGATAGCCTTGTTTATGCTCGCGAACGAGTTGTCAATTATGGTAATGTCACTCGCCTCCTTTGCACGCGACGTGCCGTCTCCCATTGAAAGACCGACCTGAGCCTTGCTGAGTGCAGGCGCGTCATTTGTTCCGTCACCTGTCACAGCTACTACCTCGTTGCACTGCTGAAGAAGGGTTACAAGCCTTGCCTTGTCATTGGGACGCGCACGTGAGAGAATCTTGAAACTGTCGCTGCCGACAAGCGCAAGAGCCTCCTCATCACTCATCGCCTCGAATTCAGGGCCGGTAATCCGTTGCGGTTCCTCATCCTCGCCTACGAGACCTATCTGACGGCCAATCTCGTTGGCTGTACCCGGGTTGTCACCAGTCACTATTATTACCCTTACATGGGCATTCTCCTTGCACATCCTTATGGCTTCGGGAACATCTTCCCTGACAGGGTCGGCAATACCTACCACACCAAGGAAAATGGTATCATTATGCGCCTCGACTGCATTACCTTCAGCAGGAATAGGCTGATAGGCAAAGGCGAGGGTACGCATCGCACGTTTCTGGTACCCGGCAAGAGCGTTCTGGACCTCTTCTGTTGTTCCGTCGCCGGCAATGCGGTCACACATGCCAAGGACGACCTCGGGTGCTCCTTTTATAAAGCGTATGGGCTGCTCATCATTATTCAGGATTACGGTCGATATCATCCTTTTTGTCTCGGTGGAGAATGGCTCCTGATGCAGATATACTGCATTGTCACGATAGACATCATAGTCGGGGCCGTTCTTGTGCATCCACTTTAGCAGAGCTACCTCTGTTGGGTTACCGATTGTGACAATCTCATTGTTCTCGTCCTTTGAGACCTCTGCCGTAGAGTTGACAGCCATGTTTGCCCTTACAAGTTCAAGTTCCTTGTCGCCACCGAAGAAGCAGGTCTCCATTACAGTCATCTTGTTCTTTGTGAGAGTACCGGTCTTGTCAGTGCATATTACTGTCGCCGCACCCATTGTCTCACAGGCATGCAGCTTGCGCACAAGGTTCTTCTCTCGCAGCATGCGACGCATGCTCAGTGCAAGACTTACGGTCACGCTCATCGGCAGGCCCTCGGGCACAGCAACGACAATCAGCGTCACCGCAATCATGATTGATGCCAGGATGAACTCTATGAGATGAATGAACCCGTCATCGACACTGCCCGAAAGCAGATAATACATCAGACGGCCAACCACTATGAGCACTGCAAACACGAAGCTCACAATCGATATGAACTTGCTGAGCTGGGCAAGCTGCTTGTTGAGAGGTGTCTCGACGTCGCTGCCCTCATTGACCTTGGCAACGCCCTTGCCCTCCTCGGTATCCATACCTACAGCTGTAACGCGATATACGGCCGTACCCTCAATCACGGTGGAACCGCGCAGAAGGAAATTGGAAGCATATGTGGCATCAGGGTCAAAGTTCTCCTCGACGGTTGTCTTTGTGGCGTATGGCTCCCCCGTGAAATTGGACTCATCAACACGCAGGGTATTCGACTCTATGAGTTCTCCGTCAGCGGGTATCTCATCGCCGCTCTCGAGTTTCACCACATCGCCGACCACCACATCATGTTTTTTAATAAGCAGCATCTGCGAGTGACGCCTGCCCTTTACCATGCGGAACACCTTTACAGGACGGGAATCCTTTACTTTGTTCAGAATCTCGAACTCCTTGTTCGCCTTTACTTCGAAAATGAAGGCAACACCTGTAGCCAACAATAGAGCCGAGAGCACTCCTGAAGGTTCAAGGAATATCGACAAATCCTTTCCCATGCAAGAGTATTCGTATGCCGACACTATCAGCGAAAAGGCGAACACGACAAGAAGTACAATTATTATCGGGTCCTTGAATTTCTGAAGATACTGTTTCCACAGCGGTTCTTTCTCGGGAGGCGGGATTCTGTTAAGCCCTACTCCGTTCCTTACAGCATCCGATTCGTTGGAAAGGCATTTGAAGTCATTTTTTCTTTTCATTTGCTCCTGAAGCTTATTATTCTGCTACAAAAATATAGACATAAGAAGAACTCCAAGGTAAAAATCCAACCGTTTGGATTTTTACCGGAATACAGTTTCACAAAGGAGAAACGATTAAAACGACAAGATATCAATCAACACTGAGCCTGCGCCATAATTCTGTTTCGGGGATTGCGACAGGAGCATCGGTCGATGAACGCTGCAGGTAGAAGCAGGCACTGTCAAGCAGCAGAAAATAGCTTTTGGAAACCGAATCGAACTTCACACAATAGTTCTCCTTGCCGGCGAGACCATGAATACCTATGAAGACCTTGTTTATATAACTCTTCAGGCTACTACGGTGACGGATAATATTGGCGATATACCCCAGAAAACTGGCGTTTGAAGAGTCCTTGGTCGAGATGAACTCATATATTGCCATTAGATTGCATATAACCTGTGCCCATTCTGTCCCTTTTGCAGCGAGCAGACGGCATGAACTGAATATATCGAAATTCCCGTCAGGCATCAGTTCATAGGCCGCATCACTCTCAAGATAGGCAAGTGCCTGTTCAAAGCACTCCTGAGAGACACCTCGCCTGCCATACCTGAGCAACAGCAGATAGAAAGTTTTGGCCTGCGGTGCCGACTCGAACTTCAGTTTCTCATAGCCCAGCTGTTTGAGACAGAAGTCATATCTCCCGTTCATGACCACGTCGCTCATGATTGCCGACTCGGAACTTAGATAATCGTACAATATACGGTAATACCCCTCATACGAGAGCAGGCACACCGGAGTTTCAAGCAGTTCCACAAAATACAGTATACGGCGTTTGAGTTCTGTGGATATGTCAATGCATAGGAAGTCGTTTCCACGCGTCATCCTGCCATCATCATCAAGCATGTAGCTGTCCTGAATCTTTATCATCAGAAAGGCATTGAACGGGAGCGATGACACATCAATGTTACATCGCGAGCAAACAACCCTGTAGAATGTTTCCGTATCAAGTCCTTTCAATATGTTGCTAAGGTCGTCGAGTTTGGCCCTGTCTCCGGCAGGAACTATGAACTCCATGGAGCGCCTGAGCAACCGGAACTTGTTCTCGGCTGTCCCTACGGCATCCCAATGGCGTCCCAACTCCTCTACCACGGCGGGCAGATAGAACAGTTGCAAGCCCACATCGTTTAGAGCCTTGGTCAACAACAGATTGTCATAACGATCGCTGAAGACCATGTGAGCCTCATCGCAATATCTCTTTTCGAGGTAAACGACCTGTCGCGACGTACATTCGGCCTCGCCCCCTGTTGCGGAGATGACTGTACTCCACAATAAAGAATCATCCCCAAGCGAGAGTTTGACGGCAGAGAGCAGCATCTTCTCGCGCTCATCAATATCATTGTCGGCACCGACTATCGACTCAAGCACATCAAGAATCGCCGCCCTACACTCGCTGCTGACATTACGGAGCGAAGCTATCGCCTGCTGCAACGACAGATAGTGTATGAATTCCAGTTCCTCGGCGGCAATGCCACATGACTGCTGCAGAGCATCAAGCAGAGATACCTCGTTGCTATGTATATACTTATCGGCCTTGACCATATCGACAGCGAGCTTGAACAACGCCCTTTTCTGGACATTATTCAATTCAGGCATGATGTCGTCAAGTCTTTTTTTCATATCAAGTGGCATTGCAATAACCTATTGCAAATATAACCTAACAGAATCAAGTGCCAAAAAATAGGGAGGCTTTTTTCAACAGCATCCCGGTAAAAAAGAAAAAGAGAAATAATAGGCAAAAAAAGAGCCGTGCTTTAGGGCACGGCTCCTTAAATGATACGGGCAGAATTTACTTATCACTGCCGATAACCTTCCAGATTCCGGCTGCAAGAAGAGCACCCACAAAAGGTCCCACAATGAATATCCACAACTGCTCAAGCGCAGCACCACCCTGGAACAGAGCAGGACCGATAGAGCGTGCAGGGTTAACAGATGTACCGGTGTAACGTATACAAACAAGGTGGACAAGCACCAATGAGAGACCGATTGCAAGACCGGCAAAGTTACCTGCGCCCTTCTTGCTGTCAGTGGTACCCAGCACTACAAGAACAAAAATCATTGTGAACACAATCTCAGCAACAAGACCGCCTGTAATGCTGACACCGGGCTGGCACGCATTAGCACCTGTTCCGACTACAGCCTCGCCGCTTGTAGAGGTACACAGATAAAGGATTGCCGCACCTGCAATTGCACCGATAACCTGGAACAGCATGTAGAGGACAGCATCCTTCGAGTTCATGCGACCGCTGACCCATACACCGAGAGTGATGGCAGGATTGATGTGACATCCGCTGATACCACCGATGGCATATGCCATGGCAACTACAGCAAGACCAAACGCCAACGAAGTGCCTACGACCGTAGAGGCAAAGGCCGGATCGGCAGAATTACAACCAAGGCTTACGGCAGCACCGCAACCCATGAGCACCAGCACCATTGTGCCGACAGCTTCAGCAAGATACTTTTTCATAGCTTGATAATTTAGACTTAGACAATTATACAAAACCGGCATCAACGGATGCCATACTGCGCAAACGTACAAAAAAAGTGAAAACAAATAAAAAAAATCATACAAAAAATCAATACAGAGGAGCGATTTGTGCAAATGAGAGTCCAAATAACAAGAATTTTTATCAACCCTGACGGAGAGAGACCCGACAAACATCCTTTAACATCAAGTATCCGTGTTGCAAAAGTATTACCGACAACAGCTATTGCTACACTATTTTTTCAGTCACATCATTGTCTGAACGGAATAATAATCATATATTTGCGATTGAACCCCGGGGAAACGGAACAACGTTCATAGAATAAGAAAATGTTTTCAGTAGTTTTACATTTCCGACCCCCGAACAGTATTACCAGGAAAAACACAATGACCGACAAACAGATAATAGAAGCACTTATAGCACGTGACACGTACGTGACCGAGCAGTTCTTTTTCAGGGACTGCCGGCCTCTTTTCACAAGTGTCATACGCCAGATTTTCCCGTACTTTGTCGACTATGACGAATTCGTGAACGAATTCTACATATACCTCATGGAGAACGATGCCTACAGGCTCAGACAGTTCCAGGGACGCAGCACCATATACCAATGGCTGAAGGTTGTTGCCATACGCTACTTCTTGGCCAAACGCGACAGCATGATAGAAATATACCCCAAAGCATCTCTTTCCGATAGCTGCGGGGATGATGCCGGCACTGATGAAGAGCCTGGCATGACAGCCCGCATGGACATTGAGCGTCTACTGGCCCTCATGAGCAACAAGAGGTACGAATATGTCATAAGAAGAGTTGTCCTGCAGGAAGCCGAGCCGAAAGATGTGGCTATGGAACTGGGGACAAACGTAGCTAACTTGTATAACATTAAGAAACGTGCTCTCGAGGCTCTGACCGAGATAGCGCTTAAGGAGATTGGGAAATATGAAAAGAAAACCGGTAAATACCATCTCGGATGAGGTACTGGCAGCATTCCTCGACGGCAATGCGACAGCACTGGAGAGTCAGGCCATTCTGGACATGATGTCCGAAGATGAAGGATTGAGAGAGCTGTTGCATATTTCTCAGTCGGTGGATGCAGAACTTGCCGCGTTCCCCCTGGACGCAGCATCAATTCCCATGACAGCCATAGCCGCGTCATGCCCCGAAGAGAACATCTGCAGCCTTGAATGTGAGAAATATATCCTCAACCACTTCAATATTGAATTCGATGAACCGTCCCTGCTCAATGAGTCCATCGAGCATGGTTGGCTGAACAATGATGGTACGGCCCTGCACAACATCGGACGTCTGCTCGAAAATCACGGCTTGCATGTGACACGCCGTTACAACTGCAGCATCGAGACCATGGCAAAGGTCATAGCTGAAGGCGAATGTGTAATTGCAGTCGTAGACGGAGGCGAACTGCTCGGAAACAGGGAGGAAGAGTCGTACGAAGAGATATATATGGGAGAGATTCCCGACCACACTGTCATTGTGACTTCATGCGACCTTGAGAGCGGAACGGTAACGGTGTCCGACCCCAACTCGCCCAACAGCGAGGATAAATACCCCGTTGAGCAGTTCATCGATGCATGGAACGATTCAAAGAACTTCATGCTGTCAGCAGCCCCTTACGGATGCAAGGAATATACCCCTACCCCCATAGACATTTCCGACATTGAGCTTGATGAAGAGCTTGACCGGCTTACTGAGACCATTGCCGAGAATGCACATGAGATATGGGCCCTGAACCGCAAGGCAGACGGATGGAGCTACGGCCCGAAACGCGATGACACGCTCAAGCAGACCCCGGACATGGTACCGTACGCGAAACTCCCCGAAAGCGAGAAGAAATATGACCGCGAAATGGCCGTCAGAACCATAAAGCTGCTGAAGAAACTCGGATACGATATTGTCAAGCACAAAGAGTCAGATAATTCCATAAGCCTTGGTAGACGCATAGATCCGACATTCGGTTATGACAGACAGATACGTGCATGCTACTCCGCTCTTGATAATGAGACAGAGTTCCCTGACGCATGTGATGAACCGGAATTTTAACCGGAACCGCCAGAATGCGAGCAAGCCATGAGACACACTCCAATACGTAATACTTCATTAAGGTACTATTATGTTTCCACCAATATCGGGCATCCTATGTAACGCCAACCCTATCAGCAACCTTTTTGCCACATGGCAGGAAGTCACGAATATCGATTTTTATGTCATATACCACTGGCTTGCGATATTCGCATTGCTGTTGGCGGCAACCCTTTGGCTTCTTTACAGACAGAAATCCACAAGCCTGCTCGGGAGCATATCGAACAACCTCCTTATAGTATCCTCGGGTATATGGCTGTTGGGATTCCTCATATACATGATAGGATTCTACAGACCGGGACTGAATTTCCTTTCAGTGATACCGCGGGCTATAATTTCATCGTTCAAGATGTTTGTAGTCTCGAACGACCTTGCACGAGTTCCGTCTGAGTTACAGAAGGATGACCTCTTCCTGACAATCTTCTCGCTCGTGCATTTCTCGGCAGCCTTCATTACGTTCCTGTTCATTTTCAAGATGATAGGCTACAAGATTAAGTCATCGCTGAGCATAATCACCCATAAATATTTCAAGGCGAGAGGTAAAGCCGTGCACCTTTTCTGGGGTGTGAACGAAGCCTCGTTCCTGCTGGCGGAGGACATTGTAAGATGCCACCCCAATGAGACTATCATCTTCATCGACATTGATGAGGAGAGCGACTCCGCATCACAGAAGAAGGCCACGCTGAGCCATATCACGAACACTATCACGATAAAGGACAGCGAGATAGAACGCCTGAACGCAATAGGAGCACTTGTCGACAACTGTTATAACGGCCCAGCCGGGGTAAGCAGTTCGCAAGGCAATGACATATTCGGAGTCCTGCACCTGAAGAATATCGGTACCATTATAGAGAAGAGTTGCCGTACCTCATTCTATTTCCTTTCGAAGAACGAGGCACAGAATATTGTCGGTGCACTGAAGCTACAACAGGACAAGAGGTTGCGCAGAAGCACGGAGAAAGAGAATATAATCTATGTACATGCACGCAGGGAGGCCAACAACGAGGTGCTTGACCACTATTCACAGTATGACAGCAAGAAGAAGCTTACCAGAATCAAGATTGTGGATTCGGCATACATGTCAATAACAAGCCTCAAGCAGGATATCGGTGCACTGCCTGTAAATTGCGTAGAGATAGACAGCCGCACTGGAACCGTTACCTCGCCCTTTACCGCAATGATTATCGGGTTCGGCAGCACAGGACAGGAGGCATTCAAGTTCCTATACGAATTCGCGGCATTTATCGGCCCCGACAAGAAGAAAAGCCCGTTCAAATGCTATGCCATTGATGAGAAGATAAACAACATTGCCGGACTCATCAAGGAGAAGATGCCGGCTATCGGCAAGGATGAACTGGAACTTATTGAGGCGCCGATGGACTCCGAACCGTTCTGGGACAAAGTACGGGAGATTGCATGTGACCTCAATTATGTTGTCATTGCACTGAGGAACGACTCTGCAGGCCTATCGATGGCAGTAAACATTTTCAAGCATCTGCTGAAGGTACGCAGCAACAGCGGCAGCAAACTCATGATTATGGTAAGATGCTATGACAACAGCAATGTCAAGCGCATGAAAGAGGTCATAAAGAACCTGAATAAGGCTGTAGATGGATATAACGTGGAAATCAGGCTATTCGGCGAAGAGAAGAGGCTCTATTGCTGCAACACCATACTCTCGGACAAGACACTGACCGAGGCAAAGGAGTTCAACAAGGTATACGAGAGCTCCACAATGAATGCCGAGGAACTATGGCAGAAGAGTTTCGGCGAGGGCGAGAGCGAGAGACTGCAGACCCGGAAGAAGATGTCACGCTACCACGCCATATACGATATCAACCGCCGCATTGCACAGAACATCTCCAACACCCTGCACCGACGTACGAAAATGATGCTCATGGGATTGGACAAGGAGACTCCCCAATATGCCGAAAGGTTAGGCGCGCTCCACGATTGTGTCAACTCACGCAAAGAGGGGACTACAACATACAGATGCAGTGGCGAGGATGCCACACTGCTGATGAACATCGCCATGACAGAGCATGAGCGTTGGATAGCATCGCACAAGCTCATGGGATATACATACGACAAGGAGAGTGACTTCGTGAAGAAGAAACACAAGTGCATCTGCCCGTGGGATGAGCTCGATGAAGAGACACAGTCATACGACTGCAATGTGGTTGACACCACAATTAGGATGGAGTATCAGAATCGAAAGAAGCAATTGGCAGATAAGGAGCCTTCGCTCTAATTAAAATGAATATAATGTGACAATTATGAAAAACATCATCAAGCGTTCTTTTTTCTTAATTTCGGTCATCGCCAATTGTCTGTCGCTGTCTTCATGCAGTCCTGAGCTATGGATGGGTGTTGCAGAAGGATTAATGGGAATGTCGTCTTATGGTATGTACAACACATCGTACCCATCATCATATGGTTCATCATCGTATGGATCGTATGGTTCATCATCATCTTCATCATACAGTTCATCATCAAGTAAATGCAGTAGGTGTAACGGGACAGGAAATTGCAAGACATGTGGAGGTAGCGGAAAGGTTTATGATTATGGTCCGGCCAGCGTAATTTCAAAAGAAAAATACACCCACAACTGCGGAGTTTGTAATGGGACTGGGCGATGTGGTGTCTGTGATGGAAAAGGATACATAAAATAAGTAACATTGGGGATTGTTATCAATCCAACAACAGCACAATAGTAATTAATAACATCATGAGCAGGTATGATATTTTCATAAGCTACCGGAGAAGGGAGACTGCAGACAAAGCAGAACACCTTTTTACTCTTTTCGAACATGAGGGATATAAAGGACGCGTCAGCTTTGATAGAGAAAATCTTGATGGCAGATTTGACATTGAAATTCTTAATCGATTAGACAATTGTAAAGATTTTATTGTTATTCTTAGTCCTGACACTTTGTCTGCTATTAGATGGGAAGATACCGGGTGGTATAATAGATTGGCCTATTGTACTGTTGATGAGTTTCCTAAGATAGAAATGGAGATGAAAAAAGCCGGTAGAATTTTAGACTTTGTTCGATTGGAAATAGCTAGAGCATTAGCCAAAGGCAAACATATCATTCCTATAGTACCTATCAATTCCCCGACCTATAATTTCGATGATTTAAAGTTAACTGATGACATATGCTTATTGACAAAACAGCATGCAGAAAGGTATCAGGACACGAAAGACTTTCTGTTTAAAGACATTCTTCCGAGAATTGTCAAACGTCTCAAAAGTCATCCCCCAAAACTCATCTTGACTAAATTTACCCTAACCATAGTATTATCCATTATTCTTATTGCTTGTATGGTCGGATGGATAAAATGGAACAATGAAAAGAATTTTTTTCAAAGTTGCCGTACGCAATCGGAATTTGAAGAATTTGGTAAAAACGCATATTTCTTTCACTCAGAATGTGCAGATAGTTTATCCTGTTTTAAGACATTGGTTCGAAGCAATATTCCAATAAATGATGCATTGAATATTGGGGGGAAAGACTCAATACGAGTTTGTTGGAGTGCCGATTGTTCACTAAAACAATTACGCATCCTAAGAAAAATGATCAATAATATGATGCTTGTAGAAAGTGGGACATTTATAATGGGAAGTAAAAATCCCGTTGGACTGGAAGAATTTGAGAGGCATGTAACCATTGAAGATGATTATTATATTGGTAAGTTTGAGGTCTCCGAGCTAGAGTGGAATATTATTATGTCAGACTCTGCATTTGGAAGCGATCATTTACCTATTGCAGAAGTTTCATGGAAGGAAAGTCAGCAATTTGTAAGAAAACTTCAGACGTTAACGGGCTTATTGTTTTCATTGCCTACTGAAATACAATGGGAATATGCCGCAAAAAAGAATGGTGATTCAGAGTGGATTTATGCCGGTAGCAGTAATTCTGAAGAGGTTGCGAATTATAAGGAATCATCCCAAAACGGAGACATTGAAGAGGTTGATTCCAGGAAGCCCAATGGGCTTGAACTCTACCACATGTCTGGTAATGTATCGGAATGGTGTTTAGATGGGAACAACAATAGAAAACGCATCAGAGGAGGTTCGTTTATGAGTTCTTGTGAAGAAATAACAGTTTCATATTCTGATGTGGCATCTATAGATAACAAAAGTAAAACTATAGGTCTTCGATTGGTCCTAAATCAGTAACAATATGAGGCGAATAGTACTAATTTCATTTTGTTCCTTGTTTAGCATTATATCTTATGCACAAAGCGAGGACTTTCATAAGGTGTATGAGGCTTGTAAGCTAGCACAATCATCGATGAGTCTAGGAGAAGGCAGTCAAAACGAAATTGTAGAAGCTGCAAGTTTATTGACATCCTTAAGATGGGCACCACTTATTTTACAAGAGTTTGATATCAAACATGAAGCCTCTATGAAAAACCATTTAGTATTTTCTCCAGAATTTTTGAGCGATGTCGCAAAAAAACGTAGCGTGTATAAACGAGCTAAGGAATATGCCAAGGAACAAATTGCCACACAACGAGGAGGCGATGTAAAACTATGCACAAAATGCATAAAAGGAGAAGGGAAAGTCATATATGCCATGCGACATCGAGGTGGAAGTTTTAATGTCGCAGCAGTCGCGGAAGTGAATGGCTTAATAAACTTGAGTGTAATAGTCAAAGACACAAATGGTAACGAATCCAAACCGTATAAGACAAGTTCTGAGGAATTTAAGGGTGCAAGTTTTCGCAAACTCGAGAATATCCAAGTACCAAAAGGGAATTCCAAGGTTTACATATCCATTGAAAATAAATCTAAGAAAGACAGAAGTGTAGCAATCATAGTAGAATAAAATAAGTTAAGTAAAATGAGAAGATATCCATTTCTTTTGATATTAATATTGCAGGCATCTGTTGCTTTCGCGCAAACAGAGCAAGCTAAGGCAATGTATGCAGAGGCGACAAATGGGAAATTGCCAACAAGTCAATACTTAAAACGAGATTTCACAAAAGTCGACTCTACTTCCATGCATGATCTGGCAGTATTATTCTATAGAGCAAACGATTATGTGTCAGCTGGTATTTGTTGGGAAGTTGCATTAAGTAAGGTCAAGAAACATGGTAAAGCATATGAGCAGATTATAAATTGTCTGTCTTCTGTATATTCAGAGGACACTGATCCACAAAAAATACAATGGCTCTTACAGGTAATTGAAGAACACAATCAACAAGAACTATTAAAAGAGTGTAATGATTATAAATGTAAGCTTGAACGAGCTCTATATTACATTACACAAGGCGATGAAGTGAAAGCTAAAGCCCATATTAAAGAATCTTTAGAGCTATGCGAGAACGAAGAGCAGCGTGTAGAAGTAGAAGAGGCATACGCTAGAATACTATTTGATATTCATGACTATGAAGGAGCTGCACAATATTATCATTCTGCCGCAAATCGATGGAAAGAACTTGGCAACATTGAGAAGTACATTGACGCGATGTATTGGTCTGCACAGAATTATATTATCTCTTCAAAGTATATGGTAGCTGAAGAATATTCACGCATAGCAGCAGACTTGTCTAAGGACAATACAACCGAAAATGGGAAAAAGAAATATATTCTCCATCTTGCTTGTTTAGGAGATGCTTTATTCTGTCAGCAAAAATATTCAGAGGCATTAGAAGTATATAAAGAAGAGTTTGAAATCTGTAAAGAGATAATGCCTGATAGTGAAAAGCACGCTGATGCCCTAGAAGACATTGGCAAAGTACAAGTTCGTTTGAAGCTATTCGATGAAGCTAAAGCAAGTTTACAACGGGCATGTGATATTTATAAGTCACTTAGGCTCGACAGCAAATACTCGAATACATATACCGAACTACTAATCTGTTTGCGTAAAGCAGGAGAAGACAGTGTGGCAGACTCGATGGAGCAAGAAGCCCATAATAAGCGTAAATTGGTATGGGAACGTCTACTTGAAAGCGAATTAAAGAATCTATCCACCACGGAAAAATATCTTAGCACTATGGTTTATACGAATTCTTTAAACACCATTGCCGGGAGCTATTATGGTCTCGACCAATATGAAGATGCCGCACATTATTTTGAACTTTATACAGAGAGCCTTAGAAAGATGCTTCAAGAAAAGTTCCTTCTACTCACTTATGTTGATAGAAAAAGAGTGTGGGATGAACAACAACGACATATAGATGACTACCGGTTCAATGTTGCTGCATTGCCAGACTCCGCAACAGATTTAATGCCATTATATGTTCCTGTTTTATACGATATGGAACTTATTTCCAAAGGTATCATGCTAAATTCAGTCATTGAATTTGAAAAAGTTTTGGAAAAGAAAGGAGACCGGGATTTGTTGGAAATGTATTATGAAATCAAAGACAACCAACAACTGATAGAAGAATTACAATCTAAAGTATCTGATGAAAATCTACAAAAGGTACTCGATTTGAAACAAACCAATGCCAGTTTGCAGCAAAAACTTATGATTAGTTGTGCTACCTATAGTGATTATACTAAATACTTGTCATATACCTGGAGAGATATTCAAGCACAATTAGATAAAGAAGATATAGCAATTGAATTTACTACCGTTCCATTATCTCCTCTGGATAAAGACAATTACATATTAGCTTTAATACTAACATCTACAGGAGAGCCCACTATGTCTGTCATAAGTACAAAGGCTATTCTGAACAATATGAAAAGTAAAGAAGACCTATATGACAATAGTCAATATTATAACCTGATATGGGGTTTTATACAGGAACATCTCATTGGTAAACAACGTGTATATTTCGCTCCTGACAATAACTTAAGCGATATCGCTATAGAATATTTAAGTGATGGTCAAGAAACATTCTTTGAAAAATATGAGGTTTATCGCCTATCTTCAACAAAGGAACTTTGCCGAGACTATTCTGAAACAACTGCATCAAAATCTATTACCATATTTGGTGATATTGACTACAATACAGAGTTGGTTGCAGAAAATAGAGGTGGAATCTCTTTTGGGAAATTAGAGTATGGAAAGGAAGAAATAGATGGAATAAAGTCTTTTATCAATAAGACTTTTAAGACCACTATTTATGAGGGGAAGAAAGCCACAGAAAAGCAGTTTAGAGAACTATCAAATAGAAATCCGTTGATTCTACATATCTCTTCGCACGGAGAATATGATGGGGATGACAGATTAAATGAAACTGATGCAATGGAGAACAGTTTGCTTGCTTTAAGCGGTGCAAATGCCGGTTCGGATGACATTCTTAATGATGGCATCATTACAGCCGCAGATGTCGCTATGATGAATCTTCATCAATGTGACATGGCGGTTCTTTCTGCTTGTAATACAGGTATAGGAAGTAAAGGCACTGATGGGATATTTGGTCTACAGCGAGGTTTCAAAAACGCAGGAGTCCATTCTCTGCTAATGAGTCTAAAGCCGGTATACGATGAAAGTACAGCCAAGCTTATGATTGCTTTTTATCAAGGGATGGCACAAGGAAAATCAAAGCGGCAATCTCTTCTTGATGCTCAAAATGCAATCAAAGCAATGGGATATAAAGAAGGAAAGTATTGGGCTCCGTTTATTTTGTTGGATGGAATAAAATAAACAATATCCTTTATATGGCTATAATTAATGAGAACAAATACTACAATAGAGAAGCTACGCATATCGACATCTCTGCGCTTGTTAGAATGTCTTTTCAGATTACGTACCTATCCTGTAATAACTATTGAATATAAATAAAGATGTCAATGAAACAACTATATTTAATAGTTTAAAATTCACGCAACAGTAATTCATTTACGGTGTAACTGTAATTTTATAAAAACAATTATATGAACATTGAAGAAATAAAGCATCTGTGCATAAATAAAGAGCATGAACTGCTGGAGAAACATTTCGGTAACCTTGTGGCGGAAGCTGCACATGAGCAACCCGAGAGTATTGGAGGGTATGACATGGAGCTGCCACGGAGGATTGAGAATGAATACAAAGAATTCCTGAGAGAATTATGGAGCGGAATTTCCACCGGAGACGCACGCTCGCTGGATGAAATACTTGAAGAGGTCAGACTGCGTTCGCTCATGGCTGAAAGCAGCAGAGAGGCCCTGGAACAAGCTCACAAGGATGCGACAGAGCAGACGCTATGGGAGAGGATTACCCACAGTAACCATAAGGATGTTACATTCTACAAAGGGCTGCTGGAGGAATATACCAGAGAGAGGCTCTACGGCATAAGACGCGATTTCCTTGAAGAGGCTGCCGGGGAAGAAATAAAAGGTAAAGTCCGTGAATAGATGATAGATTCAACTGCTGGATTTGTTCTATAGATAAAAAAACAAAATTTGGAACAATGAAAAACAGTTATGTACCGCAACCGGTGGATACAAGTGATATCCAGTTGCCAGAGGAGTTGAATGCATTAGTAGAACAGATGGCCAAGAATGTACATGAGGTATGGGCAAAAGGACGCATCAAGGTGGGTTGGACATATGGTCCTGAGCGTTCTGATGAACTGAAACAGAATCCGTGCCTTGTGCCATATGAAGAACTTTCCGATGAAGAGAAAGAATATGACCGTAGTACTGCGCTTGAGACACTCAAGCTGATAAGCAAGCTTGGGTTCAGGATAACAAAGGAATAAGCAAGGTAGAGAAGAATAGATAAGCCTTCGGAATCAGATGATAGATTCCGAAGGCTTATCTATTCTTTATATATGTGGTTGCAGAGTGTTGCACAGAACAGCTTGGAACAGGTTCCTTCACGGGAATAGTCATATCAGCACCACTTTTATAGCACATACGTGATAGATTCAGGCAGTAATCTCTCTCAATATATCAAAATAAAGAGCAAAAAGGAAACTGTACAGAAAAACATATAATAATTTAAACCTCAGAATTATGAAGACAAGAATTTTCAACCTCATCATCATAGATGAAAGCGGCTCAATGTGGAGCATCAAGGATGAAGCGATCAACAGTGTCAACGAAACCATCCAGACAATACGCGCAGCACAGGAGAAGCACGAGGAGCAGGAGCATTACGCTACCTTGGTAACCTTCAACAATGACGTCAAGAGCATATATGAGTGCGTGCCTGTCGGCGAAGTCAAAGAGTTGAATGATGAAAACTACCACCCCAACTGCAGCACAGCGCTGTACGACGCGATGGGAATGTCACTAAACGCTCTGCGCCCCAAGGTTGCCGAAGATGACAAGGTGGTTGTGACCGTTGTAACGGACGGCTATGAGAATGCTTCGAAGGAGTACACCGGCAAGGCCGTGAAGGCACTAATCGATGAGCTGAAAGCGAAAGGCTGGGTGTTCGCATACATAGGAGCGAATCAGGATGTCGAGGCTGTAGCTGCCACCATTTCAATTACCAATGTGATGATGTTCGAGGCGACAAGCTCGGGCACTGCCGAGATGAGCAAGAAACTCAGTAGCGCAAGAAGCCGTCTCTTCGACCGCATGTCATGCAGCAGCTACAGCGCCGAGGAGGCAAACAAGGATTTCTTTGATGAGGATGAGAAACTTTGATACCATAAAAGAGGTGCTATTGCAGCAGTAATGTACCTTACAGTAGATATAAACAATAAACAAACAGATAAAACTGAATGACTATGAAACTACTGACTAAAATTTTTCAGGCCTTGCTCGGTGTAGCAGCATTGATACTCACAGCTCTGGTGGCTACAGGCCGCCTTACGTTGAAAGGAATACGCAATTGGTGGAGAAAGCGCTCCAAATGGTTGCGCAGAACCATCAAGGTCATTGCATCGCTTATTTTGCTTGTATGCCTGATAGAGTACGGGTATGACATCTACAAGGAAAACTACGGCCGGAGTTATTGGGATGACAGCACTTTGTCGGAGAACATAATGATTCATTCCTTCAATGATGAGACCTACCGTCTGTATGACTGCGAGAATGATAAATATCTGACACCCAAGATTGACTGGGTCAGATACGGTTCAGACTCAATTGCCGTATACGCATTGAACGGAAAGCGCGGATTCCTCAACCGTTACACGGGAGAGATTATAATCGATGCCGAGAAGAACAGATACAGCAAAGCATGGGTATTCTCGGAAGGTGTCGCTGCAGTAATGAAGGATGAGATGATCGGATTCATTGACCCGGACAACCATATTGTAATACCGTTCCAATACCCGAAATGTGATGAGGAGTATTTCGAGACAGATTACCTGTTCCACAACGGATACTGCTGCATGACAAATAGGGAAGGCAGACAGGGAGTCATAGACAAGAAAGGGAACTGGGTTGTGGCACCGGAATACGGCATGGTTTATGAACCTGCGGGCAACGGCATGCGCATTGTTATCAAGAACGGCAAGTATGGCGTGCTGGATGCCGATATGAGATTGCTCTACCCTACCGAGTATGATGATATAAGCATTATAGGGGACGGCAACGGCATTGTACTTGCCAAGGAGGGACGCATGTGGCAAGTGGATGATAAGGGTAATGTTACAAACCCGTTCCTTTTTGACTGCAGCTATTGGCTGGACTGTCCCGAAGGGTACAACGAAGACGGCTGTATCTCGAACGGCCTCTCGCGCTATGCAAAATATGAAGTCAAAGGGTGCTATGGTGTCCTTGACCGTTTCACAGGCAAGGCATTGACCCTGGCAATATACAGCGAGATAAACATGCTCTCGCCCGAAACATTCGAGGTACAGGACCCACACACATATGACTGGCACGTGATTGACAGCAATGGCAACAGAACAAGCCAGCAATGATTAAATAAAAGGTTCTTACATATTTCTACTATTAAGAAAGGTGACTCTTACCTTTGTTGTTGATTATTGGACATCAGCAAAAGGCAAGAGTCATATTCTTTTATACTTATACAATAAGATGATTGCAATAAAGGTTTTCGCCTGGTGACCTCCTCACTGCAAATTCATTTGTACATATGAGCGTTATATACCATTAGCGATATTCATATCTTTTCATCATTTTACAGTAAAATTCATATAAATTAAAATTATTTATTTATTTTTGTCAAAATTGCTTTACACGAACAAGGCATATCAATATAAACATATAACAACTAATGAATATGGGATGGTTCAAAAACATGAGCGAACATGTGTATTCAGGCAGACATGGCAGTTCTACATGCTCAAACAAAGAGCGTTTGGAGAATCCTGCGTCAAAGGCGATAATATACAGAAGTGAAATAGATTATATTTCACGCTGCATCCTTGATTATCCGAATATTGAAACAGGAGGACAACTGTTCGGTTACTGGACTGCATTGGGTGTACCTGTAGTGATGTACGTCATAGGCCCGGGCCGCAATGCCCAGCACAACCCGACATCGTTCATTCAGGACCAGAGCTATCTGCAAGAGGTGGGCAAGGAACTGCATCGCATATTCCGTCTGCAGCACATTGGAGAATGGCATTCCCATCATCAGCTTGACCTGGCACAGCCCAGCGGTGGCGATGTAAATACCATGCAGTACGGAGTCGGGAAACCAGGGTTCCCGAGACTTTTGCTTTGCATTGGCAACTGCACTGCAACGCATACTACTGTAAACGCATTCAACTTCCATGAGAGAGACCCGAGGAACTACACTCAGGCACGGTGGGATATTGTGGAGACAGACAGTCCTTACAGGAAACTTGCCGATGAAGAGTTGAGACGTATGCTCATTCATCCATACACACGACACGCCTCACATGCCGACCTCAACACAAGAAACAGAGCTGCAAATGAGAGCGATAGGACCGTTTCCCATTGGCTTATGGAAAAGCCCGAGAATGTAGAGATGATGAAAGCCTTCATAAGCAGAATCGAGACTGCGTTCCCCGCCACTCCGGCCAAAGCTGTGATGCTCCAGTCGGGCGAGCCTGCAATAACGTTCAATGACAGCAAGAATCAGATAAAGCTACCGTATGGATTCCCACACAAAGCACCCGAACTTTACAAACTGGATGCTTCGGGACACGAGACTCCGTTTAGTCCAAATGGGAGAGAACCGGTCTGGAATCCATATACACAGGAACTTTTGTCGGCCTTCAATGAATGGGTGGCCTCAATATTCACCAAAGAGGACTGCGCATGCGGGACACCGGCAGTACAGGATGACACAACGGTTACCCCAAAAGTCCAGGAGGAGCAAGGTGACAATGGTATGCAGGTAAAACCTGTCTGCTCAGGACCGGCCACAGTTGTTGAGTCTGCAACAGAAAGCCCGACAACGGCCACCGGCAGCATCATCTCAAAATACAAGGAGATTCTGAACGAGAAACTGCCCCGGAATGCATGGGCCTGGAACGAGACAGCATGTGGCACAGTCATACACATGTTGGCATTCCCGGCAATCATCAACCAGCAGGTGATTCTCAGAATGGTCCTAAGGCCTGAACAGCAACCCGAGGTAATGATTGCCAATTGTTTCGTTGATGAATGCATACATGAGTTGCCCGAAGGTTTTGACTACATGGAGTATTTCAGCCTAGCCGACGGGCTATTCCCACATGCCGCGGTATTCCATGAGAAGATGAGCGCATGGGAGAAATACAAGTCCGTTTACCGCTCATATCTCTCATTATGTGTAATACTCGAACAGCATAAGAGGAACATCGACGGCGACAGAGGCGCATACGATGTGCTGAGAAAAATTATCGAAGATGAAGAGCTGTTGAGCATAGCATTGAACAGTATTGAAAAAATATGTCTAACTAATAAATAACCTATTTATGGATAATCAAAGAAGAGCACTTGAAGAGCAAGTGATTTCACATTACCTCTCCAGTAATGCCTATCAGTTCGGCAATCTTGGAACAAGACGTCCATATCTGCGTATTGCAGCAAGGACAAACTCGGGCAACACATATGTTCTTCGCATAGAGATGGAGAACTATCCCAACCAGAAGCCCGACGCATACGTAGAGTGCATGCTCACGGACTGTCACGGGAAACCGATGAATACCGCAAGCAGCCCTAACCACACACTCTCTCCACATGCAAACGGCTGGACACAGATATGCCATTACCACCCGAGCGCATGGCGCCCCGACATGTCGTTGTGGATGGTGTACGTACGTTGCGTTCTTTGGCTAAATATCTATGAGCAGACCAAAAGGACAGGAAAAGATATGGAATATTATCTCAAGCATATGGGCGAGAACGGACAAAGAATATAATTAACTAAAAAAACAGAATAATATGTCACAGGAACTTAACCTTGATGCGCTTTCTGAAGCAATGCGCAAACAACAAGAAGGAAACGGCAACGGCAAGAAGATTGTATGGGACAAGAACACGATGTCATTCAAGGAGTTGGGTACATTCGAGAGAGCCAATGATGAGCAGAGCCCGATCAACGATGTATCTACAAGACCTTTCTTTACAAAATAATTCAGGATATGATTACAGAAGACGATTATAAGAAACAGGTATACTACGTCGATGGAGAACTGCTCGATGATTTCGTGAAATCGGACAGCACAGCAGTCTCCGGCGTAGGATACGAGTGGGAGAACGAAGGAGTTGTACATCTTCATTTCACTCCAAGGGAGCATGGATTCGGAACACAGCATATCGTAAGTTTCGCCAAAGAGAACGGCACGCACTCCGACAGCGCTACAATTCTTGTGGATGTAGCCAATGACGGCACTGCCAAGGTGGGCGATGTTGATGTGACCTGCATTCCCTCTCGCGAGAACCTGTACACCCGCAACAAGGGATTGATTGAACTGGATATTCTCTCTAACAAGAGAGTTCTTATAATCGGTCTTGGAAGCGGTGGTTCCCCCATTGCTGTAGAACTGGCAAAAGCTGGTGTCGGACAGTTTGTCCTTGTCGATTTCGACAGGGTTGAGCTGCATAACCTCTCACGCCACATCTGCTCGATTGAGGATTTGGGCCGACTGAAGACAGATGCAGTATGCGACGCCATAAAGGGCAAAAACCCTTACGCCGAGGTAATAAAGCTGCCCATTGACATGAACAAAAACCTCGACATCATGGAAGAGGAGTTCAGAAAGGCGGATATCATTCTGTGCTGTACCGACAACAACAAGTCAAGGTTCAACACATCGGACTTGCTATTCAAATACAAGAAAGTAGGAATCTTCGGAAGAGCCATTACGCGTGCCGAGGGCGGCGATGTCTTCATTTACCGTCCAGGAGGCCCTTGCTACTTCTGTCTGCTCGGAAATGACTGGTTCGACCCCACACAGGAGGAGGTAACCAACGAACAGTCGGCACGCAGGTCGGGACAGATTGCGGCATATGCATCACAGGATGATGTCGAAGCTATTGTACAGGTAGGTCTTGGAGCCGACATCGAGCCAATCAGCAACATGATGGTCAAACTGGCTCTTATGGAGCTCTCAAGAGGCGCAAATTCCGGTATCTCATCACTTGAGCAGGAGTTCACCATGAACTACTACATATGGGCCAACCGTCGTGAGAGACACTATTCGAACTGGGGATGCTTTACCAATTCCGACGGGATGCCGACTATCATGAGGTGGTATGGCATGAACATCACAGCCAATGACGACTGCACCCTTTGCGGCAACAGGGAGAAACTGGCGGTAGGAGAGAATTTCATGGAGTCTCTACGCGCCATGGGCTCTGATAACCTC
The DNA here is from genome assembly GCA_017936265.1 of Bacteroidaceae bacterium. Classification (GTDB taxonomy): domain Bacteria; phylum Bacteroidota; class Bacteroidia; order Bacteroidales; family Bacteroidaceae; genus HGM04593. Next base: position 40,664 of record JAGBFX010000028.1, read on the forward strand.
GAAGGTCTGGCACTGCCCGAGGAGAATTGATGAGGCTGCTGCCCCACACATGCAGTCCGGTAGTTGTGAGGACTATTTTTGACAATCAGTTATAGAAAAAACAGTATGTTGGATTTTTCAAGATTCAGCCCCGAGGTTCTGCAAGCGATAGAGACCTCTGCACATATTGCCAAGAACTTCAACTGCAACGAAGTCACGCATTGCCACATGGTTATCGGATTGGCCAATGTTGACGGACAGACAGTATGTAATGTCCTTAGGCAGCATGGCTATGATGAGAACCTCACCATGGAGGCTATCGCACAGCACCTGAACACCATCTCCTCGGGCAATCCCAATGAAGGAGTCGGTTTCAACGAGGAGCTGCTGAATGCATTCGTTGCAATATCTTCAGGCACACAGAGCGTAACGCTCTTCGGCATGGCACAGGAATTGATAGGACGTCCCTCTGCCCTGCTCTCTTCGTGTCTGAAGAGACGGGCAGAGATGCCACAAACAGGCGGCAATAATGTCCCGACAGGGATTCAGACACCAAGAAACGAAGTGCAGCCAGCACAGGCCACAGCCGAAAATGGCCAGCAGCTGCGTGACTACAACGATGATGACTCCTCTACCGGAGGAACCATCAAGCGGTTCTGCACCAACATGGTAAGACTTGCCGCTGAGGGCAAGATAAACCATGCGATAGGACGTGATGAGGAGTTGCAGCGAGTGCTTCTGATACTGGCACGCAATACCAAGAACAACCCCGTCCTTGTGGGCGAGCCCGGTACCGGCAAGACCGCCATTGCAGAAGAGCTTGCCATGAGACTATACAAAGGAGTTGTACCCGAAGAACTTGCCAACCTCAAGCTCTACAGCCTCGACTTCACGACAGTGAAATCCTCGGGTGACGCTGTGGGCGTAATGAAGTCTATACTCGAGGAGGCGACAGCCGACCCGAACCTGGTGCTGTTCATCGATGAGATACATATGATAATCAGCGCATGCAACTGCTCGGACAACGACATTGCCAACCTGCTGAAGCCGGCGATGGCACGTGGCGACATAAATATCCTTGGAGCAACGACAATCGATGAGTACAAACGTATCGAGAAGGACCCGGCATTCGAAAGACGTTTCCAGAAGGTAATAGTGGATGAGCCCGACATAGAGTCGGCAATCAAGATAGTGACCGGCGCCAAGGGACGTTTCGAACAGTTCCACGAGGTAACTATCCCCGATGAGGTATGCAAGGCGGCTGTAACGCTCTCGGCACGCTACATCACAAACCGCAAGCTTCCCGACAAGGCGTTCGATCTGTTGGATGAGGCAGCGGCCAACCTCAGAATCATGGAGGACGGGCGCGACATCATGGAGGTCAATGACCTGGCTGTGGTTGTGACCGCATGGACCGGTATCCCAGTCGATGCCCTCGATGAGAACGAGACCGAAAAGCTGAAGAACATTGAGAAGATTCTTCACGAGTCGGTTGTAGGTCAGGAGAGAGCCATAAAGGCAGTATCGGCCGCCATCAAGCGCAACATGCTGGGATTGAGCGACCCCTCACGACCTATCGGCACATTCCTGTTTCTCGGTACGACCGGAACTGGAAAGACCGAGTTGTGCAAGGCCGTATCGAAGTTCCTCTTCAACGACAGGAACGCTATGGTACGCATTGACATGAGTGAATATCAGCAGGAGTATTCTGTATCAAGGCTATTCGGTGCTCCTCCGGGATACGTAGGATACGAGCAGGGCGGACAGTTGACCGAAGCTGTAAGACGCAAGCCTTTCAGTGTGGTCCTTTTCGATGAGATTGAGAAGGCTCATCCAAAGGTATACGAGACATTGCTGCAGGTTCTTGATGACGGCCGCATGACCGACGGTCAGGGAAAGGTCGTTGACTTCAAGAACACGCTTATCGTGATGACATCGAACATGGGACAGAGACATATATTCTCGACCATCTGCGGGCACGAACCTACAGAGGATGAGATTGCGACATGTACCGAGAAGGTTGTCAATGAGCTCCGCTCAAGGGTCGCACCCGAGTTCATCAACCGCATCGACAACATTGTCATGTTCCTGCCGTTGACCAAGGAGGACTCGGCCAAGATAGCCGAGATAAATCTGAAGAAGGAGCTGAAGAAGTTCAAGGATATGAAGGTTGAACTGGTCATTGCTCCCGAAGTAACCGGTTACATCGTAGAACGCGGTTACAAGCAGGAGTATGGAGGAAGAGAGATAAAAAGAGCCATTACCGAGCATATCGTTAACCCGCTGACATCAAAGATTGTCGATGGGACACTGAGCAAGGAAGCACCGATATTGGTATGTTTAACTGATAATATGATAGAATTCAAGAATGGCACTACCACCAGGATTTGACCCCACCAGGATGTCATTCGGGCCTTCAACCCCGGTAATTGGCATTCCAAGGAACAACAGCACATCATCAAGCAGCAGCTACAGCAGTTACAGCAGCAACAGGGCATCATTGTGGTCGAGATTCAATTCGGCGGTAGCCGAGATAGGCAACTGGTTCGCCGACCATATCGAGAGCGCAATCAGCGTATGCTGCATGCTGGTCATAGGTGCTGTCGCCATAACAGGAATAATATACGTTATTGGAGCATTGATTAGTGAAGGTCTATTAATGGCTATTATCACAGGTATCATTGCATTCATTATCGGCTACATCTGTGTCGGAATAGGATGGTACGTCATACTGTTTGGCGTGAACATAGTGATGTACGGACTAAGAATAATATTCTGGAACGGTTGGACACTGCTTCTGGCCATCGCTCTGTTCATTGGCACATCTGTCAGCAGCTGCGTCCAGGAGAATCACAGATATGTTCCCGAGGAAGTAGTAGAGCAGGTCGACATGACACCGAGAATATACAGATGTATTGCCAGAGCACTCAATGTCAGAAGTGCTCCAAGCACCTTAGGCACAATCCTCGGTGCCATCAGAGAGGGCGATGAGGTTGAAGTATTGGAGGAGGTAAACGGTTTTGCCCGCATAGAATACAAAGGCAAGAACGGCTATGTAAGCACCGAATACCTTAAATGGGTACGTTGACAAGAGCGGAAAATGCGACTCACTGTTATCTATGTAAATATCATAAAAATGGCGGCAATGCCGCCATTTTTATGATATATCAATATGCATCGAGCAAATCAATCATCTGCGACCAGTCATCCGTACTGCAAAGCTCATTGTAAGGAACAGTGAGTTCGGTATCTCCCCTGTCAATCAGCAGTTTAAGAAGAGACTTGGCTATCAGGGCTTCCTCTCTGAGTTCATCGGCAGATGATGATGTGAAAGAAAATCTATGCTCGAAACATACCGACTTTACCATTGAGGCTGCCTGACTCCAGAGATTCACTCTCTTGAGTTCACAACATAGGTATCTCTTGGCTTTATACCCCGATGCATAGTCGAACGAAGTGACTTCCTCGGGATTCGAGTCCAAATAATATCTACGATAGTCATTATTGACTTTAACCACACCGTCCTCCCAAGCCAACTCGACATATTCATCCCCAACCTCAGTTATCTCGACCACTCCTGAACTGCCCATGTCGAACTTTGCCCCTACGCGGATATCCTCCTCGGTAACATATCGGCTGAATAGCCTTTTGTTCTCCTTGTCATTCTCATCGACTACGCACATCAGCAGCAGAAGTTCCAGGGAATCGGGATTCTCACGCTCGAGAAGCCTCTTATACTCTATTCCACCGTCAAGTATCTCAAGAGCCTTTCCACAGCCGCTCGCAGCCGCCTGTTCAAGAAACTCCTTCAGGCCAGGAACGGCATTCATGAGGTCATCCAATCTGTTTCTTACGACTATCTGGGCAAAGTTATCCAACCATACATCGGCATCGGGCAGGTCGGCCGGGGGCAGTGCGCCAAGCAGTTCGACGAAACAGGAATAATCACTTATTATCAACGTGTTCCAATTTTTTGAGGCAGATAACCACGCATAGAGAGGGCGTAGAGCCTCGCAGCCATCCAGTATAACCTCATACAGCAGTTTCAGGCACTTCTGCTTCATCTCCTGGCTGTTCCCGGCACATTGCGGTCTTTCGCTGTGTAGCTGCATCACACAATCCAGTTCCGACAAGATAATATCCCACACATTCAGGCTCTCATATTTGAATACCATGGAGATTCCCTCCCAACTCAAACATGGATTGTCTATAGCATACTCAGGCGTTTCGACAGTCTCGCCGACAGGTACCGTATACACTTTCTCCAACCAATTGATGACAGCCTCATCCCTGGAGACAGCATTTATAGAGCAGGGAGGAAAATCACCAACAAGAGAAAACTCCTTGCCTACCATCCCGTGAATCTCCCTGTAAGGATAGAACCCCGTAACTCTCGTAGAATTACCTACCGACATATCCCTTGTACTGTGAACGGAAGTAAGCTCAAGACAGCTCATCACAAAATCAGGCGAGTGCTCTACTACATTAAAAATGATACCCATAATTCTCCTTTACAATTATTCAACAATATATTTTGACCTGCATAAGACTCATCGGCAAGCCGTATGGTGCCATTATTGAAAGATGCTCCCCGCCATATCATCCCGGCTATCTCATTGTTTTGCAGCCATAATCGACAAACTACAAAATCGACACATTATCCACTGCTATAAGTGTTTATTTTGCGAATATAGAAAAAAAGTTGCTATCTTCGCAGAAAACAGCAGGAACAATCACCGCACCCGCTGTAAATCATACAAAGAAACAGAGAACAGATAAACGATTATACAGGACTAACAATAAACCGGACAGATAAATATGAGCGACACTATTTGCGCTTTGGCGACGTCGCAGGGCGGCGCGCTGAATGTGATAAGAGTATCAGGTGAAAAAGCATTCGATATAGTTTCAAGGATATTCGTTCCAAGGAGAGGACCGGGACTGACCGAACGCCGGAGCCACAGCGCCGTCTTCGGTGACATATGCACCAGCGGAACCGAGGTGCTAGATGAGGCCCTGCTCACCGTCATGCGCGCCCCGAACAGCTACACCGGTGAGGACACCATAGAGATAAGCTGTCACGCCTCGCCCTACATCACGCAGCAGATAATGATAAGCCTGCTTGACCTCGGCGCACGTCAGGCAGCACCTGGCGAGTTTACCATGCGCGCCTTCCTCAACGGCAAGATGGACCTGAGCCGTGCCGAAGCTGTTGCCGACCTCATAGCATCCACATCCAAAGCGTCGCACAGACTCGCCATAAACCAATTGAAGGGCGGCTTCAGCAACGAACTGGGCACGCTACGCGACAAGCTGCTCAGGCTGACATCACTCATTGAGCTAGAGCTTGACTTCAGCGAGGAAGATGTCGAGTTCGCCGACCGCGGCGAGCTCATGCAACTGTGCAACGAGGTGGAAGGCGTCATATCAAGACTTGCCGACTCGTTCAGCGTAGGCAATGCCGTCAAGAACGGCGTTCCCGTTGCCATTGTGGGCGAGACAAATACCGGCAAGAGCACCCTGCTCAATGCACTGCTGCACGAAGAGAGAGCCATCGTGAGCGACATCTGCGGAACGACACGCGACACAGTCGAAGGCATGATGACACTGAGCGGCGTGACCTTCCGCTTTGTCGACACAGCAGGCCTGCGCGACACAGATGATGTGATAGAACGCATAGGCATAGAGCGGACACTCGAGCAACTGAGGAAATCATCAATAGCCCTGTGGCTCATAGACTCCACAGCCGGATACGGACAGATAGAAGAGACAGCAAGCAGACTGCTACCAGTCTGCACAGGGAAGAAACTCGCTGTCCTTGTCAACAAATGCGATATCATAGACCCTTTGTCACTATCAAGAGTCATGGAATATGGCAAAGCCATGGTAGAAAAATATGGCAAGGAAACAGAGTGGGACAGCCGTGACCTGTGGGCCATATCGGCACGCCAAGGAACAAACATGGATAGACTGGAAGAGTTCCTTGTGCGCAGCGCCGCCCTACCCTCCATCTCCACAGGCGACGTGGTTGTGACCAACGTGAGACATTACGAAGCCCTGGTTCGCGCCCTTGAGAACATCAAGGAAGTGAAACAGAGCCTTGCCAATGGCATCAGCGGCGACCTCGTTAGCGAGCCTCTCCGCGCAGCCATCCGCAACCTTTCCGAAATAGTCGGCGAAGTGACCAGCGATGAAGTCCTCGGGAATATATTCGCCAATTTTTGTATCGGCAAGTAAGTTATTGATTATCAAATAGTTAAATCAATCATAAATGATTAATATAGCACTCTTTACGGGTGCTATATTTGTTTGTGTAAGCATCGTTGTTAATCGTTGCTAAGCCTTTTTACGCCTGTTTTTGTACCT
>JAGBFX010000029.1 GCA_017936265.1 Bacteroidaceae bacterium
ATCCCTAATTTAAACAAAAGAACTGCCAACTCCCCCTGACAGTACCCCTCACCGCTGCGCGGAGCTCCCCTAAAGAGGAGCAATTATTCATTGTTGATTTTAATCCAGACACCCAACCTGCCGCTCACCCATTGACCGCCACTATAGGGCATTAATTCTCCCTCTTAAAGGGGGAGTCCTGCGAAGCAAGGAGAGGGTTTACTCCACACAGGGCGGACTGAACCCGCCCCTACATTTTCCGCTAAAAAATTGCACAAAAAAGATGGCGGTCACAAGGACCGCCATCTTATATCCTCCCTCCCATTATAGGGAGGGTTGGGGTGGGGCTAATTACTTAACCAATACCTTTTTAGTCTCAACTACGCCGTTAGCATAAACTGTAACAACGACATTGATACCCTTAACAGGAGCAGGAACTGCTGCGCCGGCAGGTGTGAAGTAAGAAACTGCAACAACCTCTGTACCCTCAACTACGAAGTCATCGATTGATGTCTCATAGTCAACCTTTCTCAAGTACCACTGTGAAGCACCTGCGCCACCGTCCCAGTAAACGATGTTACCGTTCTGGCCGGTACCGCCACCGTGCTGGTTAGCGTGGATGCAGAATCCTGCGCCCTTACCTGCAAGACGGAATGTAAATGCAGAACCTGTAGCATTGAGTACCAGGTAATCAGACCATGCATCGGCGTACAACTCAACCGGTGTTGACTGTGTATCAATTTCACCAATGTAGTAAGGAGTTGCACCCTCATATGTTGCGATAGCACGGATATTGTAAACCAAATCTCCCTGGCCTTCTTCTATAGTTCCGCCAGCTTCGAGGTCTGCACCATTTTCAGACTTAGTGAAGTGGAAGTAGAAGTCAATATTGTCCTGCTCGACAGTCTTCCAACCGAATGTAGCAGTACCATCCTCTGTTACATGAGCATAGAGTGCCTTCTCAACATTCTGCTTAGCCTTGAAGTCTACGTTTGCAGAAACTACCTGATATACGCCCTCAACCATTGGATTCTTCTCGAGGTTGTTAACAGCAGCAATCTCTTTCGCAAGAGCAACAGCTGCAGCAGGAGCGTCAGCATATACAGAGTCAGCAACAACTCTCTGACCCTCGGCAAGAACAGTCTCAAGAGCACCAAGGTTAGATACACAACCCGGGTCGGTACCTACAACAAGACCAAGTTTGTCGAATGCTGCGGTCAAGTTAGTCAACCAGTAGAAGTCCGGGTTAACCATTGATACCTTGTAGATTTCCCACTCAGTCTCACCGTTCTCCTTAGCGAAGCACTGAGCATCACCCCAGTTGTCAGCGAGTTCTGCGCTTGTTACAACAGGCTGAGGATCAACTACAGGACGTGTTGCAAGGCGGTCAGCCCAGTCCATGAACATTACATAAGGAGTCTCGTAAACCTTCTCAACTGCATCGTACTTGCCATCCTCGTCAGTATCAATGCTGTCACCGTCAGTTGTAAGACCGTCAATCTTCTCGTACATTACGAATGCACCCTCAATGTTTGTTGAAGCAACGATATTGAGGTTAGCAGCCTTCTCTGCCTCATATGTTGTCTTGTCATCTACATAACCAGTCTCAGTTGTTGAAGGCCAGTACTTAGCCAAGCCAAGGTTGAGAGCCTTGAATGTACCATCGTCGTTCTTAACAAAACGGTATACACCGGCTGCACGTACAGCAGCATCTGCAGCGTGGAAGCGGTCGGTACCATGATAGAACATTGCTGTACCCTCCGGCTCAACAAGCTCAATTGATGTCACAGCCTCTTCGCCCTCACCTTCAGTTACCTCCTTGTAAACAGGTACTGTATTGAGCAAGCCCTTGATAACATAGAGACCGTCAGCTGTAATCTGGTCAACAGAAGTAACCTTCTCGCCTACGTATACTTTGTATGGGTTCTCAGCAAAGAGAAGTGGGTCGTAACCCTCACCTACAGCTGTAATGGCAACCTTCTTGGGGAAGAGAGATACCTTACCACCGTTTGATGTAGTCTTGTCACGGCTGTAAACCTCGAATGAGAATGCATCCATTGCCTCGGGGAATGTGATATCGATGTAGATATACTCCTGTGGCTCATTGCCGCTCCATGGAGAGTGGTAGTAGCCCTGAGCAGCGAAGTTGCCGTCGCAAAGACGTGCAACTGTTGACTCGAAGCCCTCCATTGTTTCAGTATAGTTAGCCTCGAAGTTCTCTGCAGCCATAGTAACCTCGTTACCATCGGCGTCATAAATCTTGAGCTCACCGATTGCAATCATCGGGAAGTTACCGGCGTCAGCGGCAGAACCGATGTGACGGTCGAGGAATGTAAGGCGGATACCCTTCGCAGGCTGAGTAAGAACAAGGTTCTTGCTCCATACAGCATTGTTAGGCAGGTCGGCATATGGGAAGTTGTCGGCCGGAATGTCCTCAACAATTGCAGGGAACTCTGTGAATGCAAGTTTTGTACCCTCAATCTGCTCAAGCAAAGACTCGATTTCAGCATACAAAGCCTCAATCTGAGAATATGAAAGTGAATATGTTCCATCAGCAGAATTATAGCTGTTGATTACCTGATTTGCTTTGCCGATGATATCGTCAAGAAGTTTCTGAGTTGCACTTGTGTACATACCGGTCATCTCCTGTGTATAAGGAGGTGTAGCCATATTACCTCCTACTTCTGTAGAGAGCTCACCATGGAGTTCTTCGTAGTAGTTTGCCAAGATTGCAACATATCCTGCAAGAGCATTCTCAAGGTCGGCCTTAGCTTCGAATGAAGCAGCCAAATCACCTGTTGCTACAGCAGCCTGCGCATCAGCAATTGCTTTGTCCAGGGCCTCATCTTCGCCATACCAAGCATATCCTTCTACATACTCAAGATACTCTTCCTTCTTTTCGGCAGCCACCTTGAGGATATTCTCAAGAACCTCGCTACACATCTCTGCTGCAGTCTTGTCAGGAACCATCTCCTTGCTTGCGCTTGCGTGGTAGATTGTGAAACCGAAGTCAACCGGGAGACCGAAACCGAGCGTGTAGTCACCCTGCTCAAGACCCTCCTTAACATCCTGGGGGAATATCTTGAGGTTACCGCGCATGTCATAACCTACCCAAACCTTGAGTGGCTCATCATAATCAACCCATGCACCGTCTACATATTGGCGTTTAAGTTCAGTTGTGATTTCGAAGTCACCGTCTGCACGCTTTGTAATCTCGAACTCAGCAAGAGTCCAACCCTCGCTGTAAGCACGCAACCAACCGTTCTTGCCATTGTAACCATCTGTCCAACGGTCTGGGTTAGCATAGTATGTACCCAGGACCGGCTGATAAAGCACGAACTTGCCATTGCTTGCAGGAATGAACTGAACAAGGTTTGTCACAGTCGGATCTGCATAAGAGCCTGTTGTGTAACCGCTCAAAGCAATGTATGTGTCACCGTTATTAGTCTCTGTGCCTTCATAAGAAGTTGGACCATTGGCAAACAAAGTGAAGGTACCGCCATTAGCAAACTCAGAAGCATCTGTTACCTGCTCGCCTGCCTCGAACTCATACTCGGCAAAGAGCATATCCTCGGTAAAATCAACACCTGGGTTGGTGAGACCTACAACTGTAGGACGGTTAACATGCTGGTTAGGACGTGTGTACCAAACAAGCTGGAAAGCGTCAACAGGAGCCTCGAAAGTCAACTCAAGATAGTGCAAGCCACCAGGCTCTGTACCACCCCAAGAAGAGTGGAAGAAGTTGTTCAGGTTGCCGTCGTTCAAAGCAGGAAGACCTGCACCGTCGGCACCTGCACCACCGCTATTGTGGTCGGCATTTGAAGTTGCGGTGTATTTGATTGTGTCACCCTTAGCATCAAGGACAATCATCTCACCCAAGCAGAAGAACGGACCACCACCATATGCCATATTGGTGTTGTTCGTATTAACAACAGTGTAACGGACACCGGTAGCGCCAGCTTTCTCAAAGAGAGCAGTCTCTGCACGATACTGAGTAACCTGAGTACCGTTCACGTCGTGAGTAATTTCCTTGCCGGGAAGACCTGTTGCCAATGTGCGGCTCCAGTTCTGGGCAGAAACACCTACGACTGCGAAGAGTGCCAAAGCACCAGCTAGAAATAAATTTTTCTTCATAAACGTAGAATTTTGGTTAATAAATAAAGGTTAGTAATTTCTATCACAATTGCGGACCACGTCACAAACGGGCACACTGAGCCCAACATGTTCCTTTCGGCAAAGATGTAGACTTTTTTCCGAATAACAAACAAAAATAATTAAAAAAAACAGCGTTAGGACAAAAAAAGCCAAGCGCAAGCATTTTTAACATATTAATAAGGTTAAAAATAAAAAATATAATTTATTTTTGCGCGAACAACTATAATTGGCTGTTGTGAAGAGATTCTTCGTTGCACTCAGAATGACAGGAACGCGAGAACACTGGCATTGTCATCCTGAACGTAGTGAAGGATCTCAAAAATATCAACAGCAGTTGTGAAGAGATTCTTCGTTGCACTCAGACGTGCTGTTGAGGGATTGACCCGAAAAATGACAGGAATGCGAAAACACAGGCATTGTCATCCTGAACGTAGTGAAGGATCTCAAAGCCGAGAACTTGAACTAAAGAAAAGACAATAATAGTTAACCTAATTTTAATAAACCATGAGATTCAAAAATTTACTTTTGACTTTGCTCGTTGCATTCACTGCACTGCCTTTGGCTGCGCAGTTGCAGGACGGCAAAATCTACCGCTTTGTCAACAAGGCGAACACAGACATCGCCCTGGAAGCGGCATCAACCACTGACATCTACGGTTCGGCAATGGGTGACAGGTATTCACAGTATTGGCTTGCCGAAAAGCATCCAAACAACGACGCAGCATGGTCTTTGCGCAGTTTGGGCAATGGCCTCTATGTGGTGCCACGCGGTACAAGTACAGGCTGGACATTCAGCGCTTCAAACAACAGCAGCACAATACTCTACTGCGTGAACACAAACGGCAACTACTACACTTTCAACTCAAAGAACCATGCCGATGACAGTAACTGCATGCACTATGCGACATCGCAGGGCGGCAGAGTTGTTGGTTGGAACACCAGCACCGATGCCACACATTGGACTATCGAAGAGATTTCTATCAGCGCAGCTGACCTTGAGGCAAACTGGGCTGAGCTTGACAAGTTCAACAACTCTCTCAAAGAGGAGAGCATCGCAAAATATGAGGCAGCACTTGCAAATCTCTTCAACGACAAGGCATGTACACAACTCAAGAAGAACTTTGCGAGCGTCGATGACCTTAAGGCCGACGCCGACTATCAGGTATTGCCCGAGGCATTACAGGAGATGGTTGTAAAGGTTTACACCGACAACTGGCAGGAGGACAACTTCGACAGCAGCAAGCCATACTGGGACAGCGAGCACGCAAAGCGTTTCCGCATACAGAGTATTGAGCCATACAGCGTTGCCGGTGAAATCACAGCTTGGTTAGGAATGAATGCCCACATCAATATGGACAATCCGTTGGGTATCACAGGTAACTACCGTCAACACGTATTTGTCATTGTCGAGGGCGAAATCAAGGATGGCGCAGAACTCACACTGGGCACACTCCAGGGGCATGGGCTTCTTGCAACATACGAGAACGGTATTACCCTGAAAGAAGGTCTTAACGTAATCCCATTCCACGGCAATGGTAACACCCTCTACATCAACTACGTTGTACACACATACCAGAATGGCAAGTTCGTGAATCCGCTCAGCGGTTACAAAGACATTAAGGTACACGTTGCCGGCGGTAACGTGAACGGTTACTACAACGGAGTGGGCGACTACCTTTGGGGCGAGCCCGATGATGATGACGACTGGCAGTACTATGAGGACCGCACAAACACCGAGAGTGCGACACTCCTTGGCAAGCGCCAGATTCTCCACTTTACGATGTGGCCCACTAAGGTTACCGACGACAAAACCGGTAGCACATACATTGAGCAGAACTGCATGTCAAAGTTCTTCCCCAATAATGTAAATGTTCCCGCCGGCACACCTGCAAAGCAAAAGGTAAACAAGGTTCTTGAGGCATGGGATAGAATACACCTGTCAGAGCTTGCGACAATGGGTCTCTTGAGCAAGGCTGAGATGGACTCGCTAAACGCTCTTTACCCACGTTGGAACAAGAACTGGAGTGCAAAAGACGGTAATATCTACGACTACACCGAGGCCATGTACGCAACACGCGGTGGCGTTGACTACAGCGAGCATTTCAACCACCATGGTATTGCACTTGGTAACTTCAGCGGTTACATGAGTGGCGGTTGGAGAAACTGCAACTACAACCAGAACACAATGGGTGATATCATTGGCGGAATCGCATGTAATGCAGGAGCAACTTGGGGACCCGCACATGAAATCGGTCACCAGCACCAAAGCGTGTTTACCGTAAACGGACTTACCGAGGTTACCAACAATTTCCACTCCAACGTGGCTGTATGGTACATGGGTATGGGTACATCACGCGTAAACGGATGGTCGGGTAACCTTGACAATGTTTACAACAACTACAAGAACAACAAACACTTCCTGTTCCACGCAGCCGGCGATGGCAGCCAGAACCTATGGAGCCAGACACAGATGTACTACAGACTATGGCTGTACTATCACCGTGCAGGACACAAAACCGATTTCTACCCCATTCTGTTCGAACTTAACCGCCGTGACAGGATGAGCAGCAACAATCTTGGCTGGATTGACGGCAAGGGTCACGCAAGCGGCACCGAGAGCATGCTTAAGTACTACAAACAGGCTTGCCAAGCTGCAGGCGAGGACTTGACAGAGTTCTTCCGCGCATACGGTTTCTTCGCACTCATGGAGCAACAAGAGCGTGGTGACTACTCAACAAGTTTCTACACTCAGACACAGAAGGAGGTTGACGATGCAATAGCATGGGTAAAGGCACAGGGATACAAGGAGAACCTTGCACCACTTTTCATAAACGACTGTGTTGCAACGCCTTCATATGGGCACGATGGAAAGACACAGCGCAGTTATTGGGATGGTGAGGCTACTACAAGAGGTGAGAATGCAACTATAGGTATGTACACCGATTTCCTTGACGAGAGTGTAAAGGCAGAAGGTTATCTTTATACCTTATATAAAACAACACTCACTATAATGCACGACAATGCTAAGGGTGCTGTAGGTTTCATCGTTTACGACGCCAATGACAACCTTGTTGCTTTCACAAACAACTACACAGTAGACCTGCCAGCAACAGCAACAAAGGTAAAGATTTACGCTGTTCAGGCCGACGGTACTAAGGTTGAGGTAAAGTCAGCAGCCGAAGGCGGTACAGAGGAGCAGCAGATTGATGCTCTTAAAAAGGCAATCACTGCCGCAGAATCTCTCCTTGGCAAGGCCAACAACCCTAAATACGCATCATACCTACGCGCTTCGGCCGTAGTAGAACTTGCTGAAATGGTCGCCGAGGCACAGGCTGCTCTTGACAACAAAGACCAGAGCCAATACACATACGGAGCCTGGGCAATGAACCTGACCAACGCTACAAACGAGCTTAAGACAAACCCCAGTGCATTCGTTGGCATCAAGGCGCTGAACAACTATGAACTCCGTTGTGCCGAGGGCAACTTCGGTCGATACCTTGCATACTATGACAACGGTGTGAAGGCTGTAACCCAGAGCCAGGTAGCCAAAGCAAATGATGACCGCCGCTGGGAATTTGTTCCCGTTGAGGGCGAGGAGGGTGTATACTACATCAGGAACGTAGGACAGAACAAGTTTATTCTTGAGGTAGGCAACGGCTCAAATGCATTGCTTGGTACAAGTCTTGCTGCCGGTTCACAGAAGTTTACCATATTCTACAACGGTGACGGTACTGCAAGCATTCTAAAGGCAGGTGAACCTAATGTTTCGCTCTACCGCGACTCCGACTACTCTATCGTGGGCAAGGAGCCGGGCGAAAAGAGTTCACAGTGGCGTATAGAACTCTATACAGATAATGCAACCGCTGTTGAAATTGCCGAACTCGAGGCTCTTGTAACAGAGGCGGAAAGAGTGATTGCCGAGGCTGGCAACGGTATCGACAACCTTGCAGTATATGTGAGCGACATCGAGCTCGCAGACTTTGTGAGAAGAGTTACAGAGGCCAAGGAGAATGCCGAAGCAGCATTGGCCGACCAGTCAACTGTTGAGGACTTTGTAACATATATAAAGGACCTTGAGACAGCAATTGCAAACACCGAGGCTGTATATGTACTCAAGCCACAGTCAAGCCATGAGGAGACAATTTACTACTATTACCTCAAGGATGTCGACGCAGGTACATACGCATTTGTCAACCCGGATGCTACAGGTAGATATGTCGATGCAATGGGTGCCGGCGAACTTGACACTGAGAATGACAACTATGTTTGGGCATTCGTAAAGAACAGCAATGGCGAGTTGCAGATATACAACAAGGGATACGATGCTTACCTCTACACATTGAGCAGCAGCCCGAACCCACTCAAGGCCGACAAGGCTGAAGATGCAGGCAACTATGTATTCAGCGTTGATAATGACAAGAAAGCTCTTGTAATCACAGAAGGCGAAAAGTACCTTTACAACCAGAGCGGCAAAGCCCGCATCTACAGCAGCAACAAGAGCTACTGGAAGCTTGAGCTTATCGGCACAGAGGAGGGTACACTCACAAGCATCGTTGAGATTGAGACAGAGGCTACAACTTCTGCTCTCAATGGAATCTTCGACCTCACCGGCCGCAAGATTGAGGAGATTACAGCTCCAGGTATCTACATCATCAATGGCAAAAAGGTACTTGTAAAGTAACTTTTTGCTATCGGCGAGCCTTTTGGCGATGGGTCACGCGAAGCACCGGTGCAACTGGTGCCGCGTGGGTCGCTGAAAAAAAGGCGAGCCAATGGCAAAAAAATAACAGAAAAGGGAATTGCAACGCAGTTCCCTTTCTCATATAAAAGGTACTTGTAAAGTAACTTTTTGCTATCGGCGAGCCTTTTAGCGATGGGTCACGCAAAGCGTGACAACAGTCCTAACATAACGAACAAATGGCGGTCTTGTGACCGCCATTTGTTCGTTTTTCGATTTGTGACATGCCGGTGTTTTATTGGGCGGGCCGACCCCGCCCCCGCAAACAACAACAATACAATAATCCGTTTGCTTATTTGCTGCAAATGGATTATTTTTACGCCAAACTATGTACATAATACAACGCTTATGAAAATAAAGACTCTACTTCTATCATTTGTAGCCTTGGCAATGAGCATGAACATTGCAGCACAAACCAAGCTCACGAAAGAGAACGTCAAGACGCAGTATGCCATCTTCAAGGAGATTTTTACCGATGGTTCTTGCAGCGAACTGAAACTCCCCTACTCTGCCATGAGCGATGAGGAGCTGATGAACTACTACGGCGACCTGCCAAAGGAACTGATGGATATTGCCCTGAAGGCAAAGAACAACACTTGGGCACCACGCGAAAAGGAGTTCCGCGTTGCCAAATACGAGCCATACGGCAACACCTACAGCTGGAGTGTACTGTTGAGCACCAACCCGTACGCTTACCTGCAGCGCCCCACCGGAATATCGGCAACAACAGGTGACACCCTGCTTATATTCGTTGGCGACGAGCTTCCGCAAGGAATGATGCTCAAGCTACTTGAGGTACAAGATAACCAGCCTTTCACAGACGCCTACACATACGATGCCGAGAAGTACCTCACACGCGGTGTGAACATGGTAACTGTAGCACAGGAGGATGCGATGCTCTTCATCGGCTATGCAGCAAGCACAGACACCACTGCAACAAGCAAAAGGCTATCGGATTACCCCGATGTAACCGTACACATCGAGGGTGGCAACGTCAACGGATATTTCGATGCACGCCGTCACACCGATGAGGACTGGCGCGACATGCTCGCCAATCACTTCAAGCACTACAGCGTGCAGGTAAGAGGCGAGAGAGTAATCTTCCAGATGGCAAAGAATGATATTGCTAGCGTATGCCCCAAGACCATTACCGACGCCATAGGCTGGTGGGACCAGTGCGTGGCATGGCAGCACGAACTGATGGGCGTTGACAAATACTACGACCGCTGGAACGCGCTGATGATGGCACGCAGCGGACACGATGACAGCTACATGTACGCTACACACTACTACACATACTACGAGTACAGCACGCTCAAGGACATCCTGCCATGGGCTACCGTATATGCCAACCCGGGACAGATGTGGGGACCTGCACACGAGATTGGCCACATGAACCAGGGTGCCATAAACATAGTATCATGTACCGAGGCAAGCAACAACCTTTTCTCCAATGTACAGGTACACCGTGCCGGCAAGACAACCACACGCGGCAGCGGCGTGAAGCAGTGCAAGGAAGATTTCGAGAACAAGGTGGCGTTCCCCCTGCGAGGCGACGTGATAGGCAAGTCACGCATGTTCTTCCAGCTGTATCTCTATTTCCACGCGGCAGGCAAGGACACCACATTCTACCCTCGCCTGTTCGACGCGCTGCGTCAGGACAGGCTACGCAAGATAAGCGGTGGAAACACATACGCCAAAGAAGACCAGCTGAAGTTCGCCGAGAAGTGCTGCGAGATTGCACAGATGGACCTGAGCGAGTTCTTCGACGCATGGGGATTCTTCGAGCCCATGAACAAAGCCGAAGTGGGCGACTACGGCACATACTATGTAACACTGACAAAGGAGGAAGCCGAGGCAAGCCGCGCGCGCATGCAGCAGTATGAAAAGAAGGGCGGTCACCTCATGTTCATCGAGGACCGCATCAAGCCATCGAAGAGAACCGACGGCGTCGAGGGCAACCGTCTCGACTTCAGCAGCGAGGTCGCCATTGGCACTATGGGATGCACAGGTCAGTGGGGCGACTACATCGATGAGAGCGTAAAAGCTGAAGGATATTACTACAAGAAGAGCACGAACTATGTGACAATAGTGAAAGAGGAGAATGCAAAGGGTGCGGTCGGCTTCAAGCTCTACAACGCCGAGACGGGCGAACTGCTCTCATTCAACAACGACCATTCATTGAAGATTCCCGTAAGTGCACAAGGCGCAAGCCTTAGAGTAGTTGCGGCACAGGCTGACGGTACAGACGTTGAGTTGCAGGACATTGCAGAGAGCGACAGCGAGGAGATGCAGATTGAAGCACTGAATGCAGTGCTTGCCACAGCAAAGTCTATCATGGGCAAACAGACAACAACAGGACGCGAGATAGGATATTATTACGCCGATGCGCTTGCCACACTTACAGAGCTGTACAACAACGCCAAGGCCGCTGCCGACAACCAGGATACAAGCGTGCACTCATACAAGGAGTGGGCAGCTCTGTTGCAGGCCGAGATAAAAAAGATTTCGAACGACCTCAATGCACGCGCATACCTCAAGAACCTTGATGCTTACCGCATTATCAATGCCAATGAAAAGGCATACCAACTCTGCTACGACAAGTATGGGCTCAAGGCCAACAAGCAGAACCAGACAGCAATCTCTTCGGACGACAAGAAATGGATGTTCGAGAGTACAGGCGAGCTGCACCACTATTACATAAAGAACAAGAGCGGACTCTACATAAACGCATACGAGATTGGCGTCGGCACATCATGCAGCGGTACAGACCAGAGCACGGCTGTGGTATTCAAGGCCAACTACACGAATGACGGCAGGATATACTTCAGCACCAAGAATGAAGGTGCATACCTCACGCTCAACAGCGAATATAATGTAGTATGTACTACCGAACTTGTTGACAACTCGATGTGGACTATCGTACGTGTGGAGGCGAACAACACAGAAGTAGAGGAGCTGACAACTGAAAACGGAAAGGTAGAAACCATATATGACCTGACTGGTAGAAGAATTCAGGTAATCACAAAGCCCGGCATATACATTGTAAACGGTAACAAGGTACTGGTTAAGTGAGAAGACTATAACAAACGAATGGCGGTCGCATGACCGCCATTCGTTTGTTATACCCGTAGGGGCGGGGTCGGCCCGCCCCTACGGGGGAAATATAACAGATGCGGCAGCCCAAGTGGACAGCCGCATCTGTTATATCCAAATAATCAGTTCTTGGGAGCAATGAAACGGTAGAGATTACATCCGATGAAGTTACCTATTACCAGACACGGATAAAGCACCGCAACTTCGCCAAGGTGCGCAAGAGTGTAATCAAGAGGAACCGTCATGTAGTAGAACGCATCGGCAAGACAGTGCGGAAAACCACAGTTGATGAAGAGAGGCACACCGAACAGCAATGTCAGAGGCTTGCCCTCACGCGCGAAGGTCACGACGGTCGTCATGATGAAGCCGCAGCCTATTGCCAGAAGCCCTGCATGCAGAGGACCTATTTCCAGACGTGACTCGAGGATCTTCTGAGCCTGCTCTCCCAGTTCCATTGGCGACAGACGTGTAAGCAACGATACAAGCAGACAGCCGAAGATGTTCGCACCAAGGATGAAGAGCAGCTCGCCAATAGCCTTGAGCCAGCGTGAACGGCCATCTTCATAACGCAAAGGGACAAAACCCGCTGTACCTGTATACAGTTTCAATTTGTAGTTTACGACTGTTAGCAGACCGAACGAGAAGAGCACAGCTCCAATGATGTTAGGCACTGCAAGGAATCCCCATCCGGCAATAGCAACAGCGATTCCCGAGAGAACCGATGAGCGGAATGTATCTTTCATATTATTGTTTTGTTTTTAACTTTCTTATTCTTTCAAATATTATATCTTTCCCCGGGCGGGCAGACCCCGCCCCTACAAATAACTCCCTCCCGGCTTCGCCGTACTCCCTCTTTGAAAAGAGGGAGAGCCCAGGGGACCGCTTGCGGTGGAGTAGTTCCCCAAAGAGGGAGTTTTGCTTCTTACGTTCAACTACCACCTACATTGTTTAACATTTAACATTAAACATTAAACATTCAACATTAAACATTACACATTCAACATTACACCAAACGTCCTGCATCGGCAATCATCGTGCGCAGAGCATCGTTGAAGGCACGCTCCTCCATAAGCTGCTCGAGCGGGATATGCATGCGGTAGTTCCACATGTGGTCGCGGTTCGACGGTACGTTCACACGCTCATCATCGGGGTTGTCGCGACGCAAACGCTCATCCATCGCCATCCAGTCCTGCCATGCGATGAGCGCAAAAGCCGACGGCGAACAGAGGTGCTGACGCAGTATGTCATGCGCAACCCTACCGCTCATCTCCTTGGGCGCCTTGCCCTCGTAGCCGAGCACATGATTGTAGAACTGCTGTGTAAGGACCTCATCCTCGCACCACCAACCTCGCAGGGTACTCATGTCGTGTGTCGACGGCGTCGCCACAGAGAGGTAAGGATAAGCCTCGGGACGTGCGAATGTCTCGCCAAAGAGTTTGGGCATGCGCTGTATCTCAAGCGAGAGTATCTGAAGGTTCTTCATTACCCAGGGAACACATGCGGGTATCATTCCAAGGTCCTCGCCGCATGCCGTCATGGTTGTCGAGAGGAGCAGTGGCGCAAGCTTGCGCATTCCCTCACGATACCAGCACATGGTGTGGCGGTTGTAGAAATAATCCTCGTACAGGTGGTCATATGCTATGCGGTCGCCGAACTCGAGCTGTTCATATGCCTCGGTCTCGTTGCCGAGGATACGGGGCACGAACTTGCCCTCTTCGTAGAGGTCGCGCAGGAAGAGCACATTGCCATAGAGACGCTGAAGGGCAGCCTTCTGCGCCTCGGGCAGTTTGGGTGTGTGCTCATAGATATAATAGGCCAAAGTGTTGGCATTCACAATCTCGGGTTTGAAGGTATATGTGCCGTCGGCATGCTTGTCGAGGAATGCCTCGGCAACGATTCTTGCCTTGCGCGGGAAGAGCGTCTTGAGAATCTCCTCGTTGATGTACGGACGTGTATGAAGCACCTCATCAAAGTCGAAACCGGTGGCTACTATCTCCGCCTTTGTCAACGGCATATTGGGCGAGAAACTGCCTGCAAGACCGCTCTTGGCGGTACGCGGGATTTCCCATATGCGGAAGAAGCCCAGAATGTGGTCTATGCGGTAAGCATCGAAGAAGTTCGACATGTATTGCAGTCGACGACGCCACCATGAGTATCCGTCGGCAGCCATTACCTGCCAATTGTATGTGGGGAAGCCCCAGTTCTGGCCGTCGGCCGAGAACATGTCGGGAGGAGCACCCGCCGACACCTGCAGATTGAACTGCTCACTGTCGCACCACACATCGACTCCGTTGGGTGCCACACCTATGGGGATATCGCCCTTGAGAGCTACCCCCTTGCTGTTGGCATACTCATGCGCTTGGCTGAGCTGTGTATAAAGGATATACTGTACATAGGAATAGAACTCCGTCTCGCGTGCCGCATCGGAGTACTCGGCTGTGACACGTTCCCATGTGGTAGAGTCATAACGTGGATAATCCGTCCAATCCCATATATTGCTGTGCAGACGTGTGGAAAGGAAGCGGAAGAGGCAATAAGGCTTGAGCCACTGCTCCTGCTCATGGCAGAATGCCTTGTAGCCGTCGCTTGAGAGCACATCGGAACCGAGTTCATCGAACAGCTCACGAAGATAGGATATCTTCAGGCGGTAGACCTGGGCATATTTCACGACTTCCATTGCATTGAGTTTCGCACTCTCCTTGCGGTAATAGGCAATGCGCTTGTCGCTCGCAAGAGCCGGAAGCACAGACATATCGGCATATATGGGGTTCAGTGCATAGACCGATACGCAGTTGTAGGGATAGGAGTCCTCGTTGCCACCGCACACCGTAGTGTCGTTGACGGGCAACAGCTGCAATATGTTCTGCCCTGTTGCCGAGAGCCAGTCGGCCATAAGTTTTATATCGCCGAAGTCACCGATGCCCCACCCATGCGCCGAGCGCAGCGAGAAGAGCGGGATTACGGTTCCGGCTATGCGTAGCTGCGGCGCATCGAACTTGAGTTCATCGAGCTGGTAGAAATAGTTTGTCGCGGCCTCGAAATCGGGCAGCAGAATGTGGCGGTTCTCGCCCTCTTCCCAACGTACCGAGCCATCCTCGCCTACTGCGATAAACTTATAGTAGAGACCGCCACTGATGATTGTCTCGGCATCAAACGTCACGCTCCAGCGGTTGGGAACACGCTGCTGCATGCGCAAGGCACGCTTGGGGTCCCATGCACCAAGCACATCGGCATCACCCACAAGGTACAGACGCTCGCCCTTGCGCAGACCGCTCACATAGAGCGAGAAGGTCACGCTGCGGTTATACCAGTTGATGCTGGGCTCATCGAGCGTGATGCCGCGACGGTCGAAGAAACGGAAAAGGTTTGTCTGTTCATAGTAACCCACAGGAGAGTCGAGCCACATGTCATACACCATGTAATTGCGGTTGATGCAGTTGAAACGCAACCTGTGCGGGGTTATCGCCCACTCGTTGCATATGCTCCTGCCCTCCTGCAACAGTTCGTAGCCGTACTGTATGTGGGCATAGTCCTCGCTGACCTCGATGGAACCTCTCCACCACCCTCTCTGTATCTCGCGCAGCGACAGCACACCGTCGGTAGCGTAGCCGTTGTCGTCGAGCGAGTAACGTATGTACATGACACCCCCTTCGGGTGCATCGTAACGTATGTTGAATTCTATGAAATTCATTTTTGACATGTTTGTTTTAAGCCGAAGGCGAAAATACAAAAAAATATGGGCTTTACAATAATTTGGCAAAGCATTTCGCAACATAAAAGTATCAATTTTGCCCAATATTTGAAATCTATGGATAGTTTGCAATGTTTTTTAGAACTTTTTAGAAGCACCGGTACCTAAACGTGAACCGTTTTTTTGAAATATAATAAAAAATCAACTATTTTTGCACAATGTGCCGCATAGCGGGCATTCTTGAAAAATGGGAAAGGGAACATACATAGCAAAAATAGCATTGGCAATACTTGTGCTACTGTCCGGTCTTGGCAGTGCATACGCTCAGAAAGGGCAGAAAGGCAAGGAGAAACCCTTCACTGTTGTCATTGACCCGGGGCACGGAGGTGTAGACCCCGGTGCGTTGGGTAGGAGTTCGAAGGAGAAGGATATCAACCTGAAGGTATCGAAGCTGCTTGCAAAGATGATTGGGGAGGAGTATCCCGAGGTCAAAATCATCTTCACACGCAAGACCGATGTACAGATTCCGCTTGTGAGACGCGCGAACATCGCCAATGACGCAGGAGCCAACCTGTTCATATCGATACACTCCAACGCTTCGAAGAACAGGAGTGCCAACGGGTGCGAGACCTTTACGCTTGGAGCAGGCAGCAGCGCCGAGGCAAAAGCTGCCGCGATGTACGAGAACGAAGTAATCCTCTCCGAGGAGAACTTTGAGGAGATATACAAGGGATTCAACCCACGCTCAAGCGAGAGCTATATCATATTCGAGCTGATGCGCGGACAGGACATGGAGATGAGCGCCGAGCTGGCACAGCTTGTACAGAAGGGCATGGTAAAGCACACAAAGCTGAACAACCGTGGCGTGTCATCGGCCGGTTTCCTTGTGCTGCACAGGACGGTAATGCCAAAAATACTTGTTGAGATTGGTTTTATAAGCAACAGGGAGGAGGAGAAGTTCATAGCTTCGGAAGCAGGACAGAAGAAACTGGCGAAAGGAATCTTTGAAGGTTTCTCGGAGTACTACAAGCTGTACGGCAACCCAAAAAGGGAGATAAGTGACAGCTCACAGGACAACAGTACCGATGCCGATGACATCACAGTGACGCCGAAGAACAAAAAGGCCGGGAAAACTGTTGCCGAAGAGGGTGTGCCGGTGTTCAAGGTGCAGATTTTTGCTACAGACAAGCCACTGAAGAGCAACGACAAGAGATTGAAGGGCATAAAGGCAGAATACTACAAAGAGAAGAAGCTCTACAAATATACATATGGCAGCACAACCGACTATAACGAGGCTGTACGCATGAGAAAGGAGATTTCGAAGAAGTTCAGGGAGGCATTCATAATTGCCTTCATCGACGGCAAGAAGGCCGACACACAAAAGGCCATAAAGATATTCAAAGAGAACAACAGATAAAGGGAAGCGCTGCCACACAAAAAGGCAAAGGGGCATTTTCCATTAAACAGACAATATACAAGAACATGGGAGAGAAGAGATTTACACGCGAATTCTGGGTAGGATTCTTAGGAATACTTGCATTGCTTATCATATACCTTCTAATCAATTTCTTCAAGGGAATAAGCATCATTGACAAGGGCAACACATACTACGTCAAATTCGACAACATTGGTGAGATTGTGAACAGCAGCCCTGTATTCATCAACGGCTACAAAGTGGGTAATGTACAGGATATAAACTATGACTTCGCGACAAGAGACGGCGCGTTCGTAGAGCTTGCGATAGACAGCAGGCTGGAAATTCCTGTAGGCAGCATAGCCGAGGTAAACCTGGAACTGCTCGGTAGCAGCAGCATAAGCATCATTGTGAGCCAAAGCAACAGCTATATGCAGCCCGGCGACACACTGAAAGGGCGTTTCAACGGCGGAGCGATGGATGAGGCAGGAAAGATGATTCCTGTGCTCAACGAGATGTTGCCCAAGGTCGATTCTATCCTTGTCTCGCTGAACGGCATACTTGCCAACCCTGCGATAAACAACACTCTTGCAAACGCCGAACAGCTGTCGGCACAGCTCAACAGCACAGCCGCAGAGATTGAGAAGCTGCTGAAAGGAGACATTGCCACAGCAAGCAGCAAGCTCGTGGCGCTTGAGGATGAGATGATTGAGCTGTCATCAAAACTCAACGAGATTGAGTACCGGCAGATTGTAGCATCACTCGAGGCATCGCTTAAGAACGTCGAGGAACTTACCGCAGCGCTGAACAACGGAGAAGGAACAGCAGGAATGCTGCTCAAGGACAGTGCGCTCTACATGAGGCTGAACAACACATGCGAGGCGGCGACATTGCTTCTCGAGGACCTGAAGAAGAACCCCAAGAGGTACGTACACTTCTCGATTTTCGGCAGGAAGAAGGAGTAAAATGCAGTTCCCATGGCGGGCAAACCCCGACACTACAAACAACTCCCTCCCGGCTTCGCTGTACTCCTATTCCTCCTCATAACAAACTTCCTCCCGGCTTCGTCTTACTCCAACTCCTCCTCTTTACGAACTCCCTCCCAGCTTCGCCGTACTCCCTCTTTTCAAAGAGGGAGAGCCCGGGGGACCGCTTGCGGTAGAGGAGTTCCCAAAAGAGGGAGAGTTTTGTTTCGTGCAGCCAACAGCTACCGGCATTGTCTAAACTTCGCCTTCTGAGCAGCTTTCAGCTTTTACCTTGAAAGTCCTGCTATAAGTCAACGCTCCGTGGCGGTCATATATTTTCAGGAGATAGTGTCCACCCTGCAGGCCACGCACCACGATGCGCCTTGAATACTTACCCCAATAGATGCGGCGGCCATAGATGTCCGTGACCTCGACACGTGAACCCCATACCGTCTGTTCCGGGAGAAGCAGCTCTTCGACAAAACTCTCCTCATCGCCCCTTACCACGACAGCAGGGGCACTCTCCCTGCCATATGCATCAACAGCCGTCACCGCAATGGTCAGCGGTTCAAAAGTGCGACAATGCCACACGAACGAGCTATCGGCGAGCGACGCTGCAAGCAGATTGCCGATATTGTCTGTATCCACACTGTCGCCAATCGAGCCGTAGACATTGTAACGCACAGGCGGTTCGCCGTCTGCACCATGCACGGCACTCCAGCGGAGTGACATGACGCTATCGTTACGCTCAGCAAAGAGAATCTCGGGCGAAGAGGGCGCACTACTCTTGCCCCAATCCATGGGCGGCACAAATGCGGGCTTGTCATACACCCTGCTGTAAGCATCATATGCGCATCCTACTATATGCTCGGCACGGAACATCGCCGTGCCCGCAGTACCCGCGGTACGGGAGGTATTCATCTGGCGCTCAAGCTCAATGGGCGACCACCCGCCATACTCATCCAGAAGGCGATAGGCTCCCACTCCAGGGACTATATGACGTCCGCAGGAGTTCTCCTGCCAGTCAAGCACGAAAGGATAGAAGTTGTTCCCCTTGAAATAAAGCATGGGAAAGAGAATGTCCATTATGCCCTCACGCATCCACCCCTGCGCATCCTGGAATACCGCATCATAGGCGTTCCAACCGAGGGAGCTGTAACGCGTCAGGTCATCGAACTTGCCGAGCGGAGCGCTGCTTACACGTACCCATGGCTTCAGTTCCTTGACGCAACGGTACACTGCACGGGCTATCTCCGTGACGTTCCTGCGACGCCACTCGGCAAGCGGCAGGCCTTTGCCGTACTTGCGGTGGAGTGCCGCATCGGGGTACCCTTCAGTACGGTCGGGATAACGGATATAATCGAGATGCAGACCATCAATATCATAGTTCGATACAACCTCTTTAACAAGCTCAACGACATAATCGGCTGTCGCCGGGTTACCCGGCTCCATATACCACTGCCCGCCGTAATGGGTGCAGAGGTCGCGACGGCGCCGCGGAAGGGCCTGCTTGCCTTGACGGCGTATGTGGTTATCCTTTCCTAACGGCAGCGTGACAATCCACGCATGCAGCTGCATGCCGCGCCTGTGGCACTCCTCAATGGCAAAAGCCAGCGGGTCATAGCCCGGGGATTTGCCCGTGGCACCTGCAAAAAGATAAGAGAAAGGCTCTATTCCTGAGGGATATATCACATCGCCACGCACGCGGGTCTGAAGCAGCACGGTGTTCACATGCATTGCCTGCAGCGAGTCGAGCAGAGAGAGAAGTTCAGCCTTCTGCCTTTCAATACCCTCGCTGTCGCGGGCAACGGTACGGGGCCAGTCAAGATTCTCGATGACCGTAACCCACACGGCGCGGTACTCGTATTTGGGCGACGCACTCTGCGCTACCGTTACGGTTGCGCAGAGAAGAGCAAACAGGAAAAATATCGAACGTAGATGTCTCATCATAAAAATATTTGCAAAAGTACTCATTTTAATCATTTTTTATGACCGCATTTCCGATTATTTTGTAACTTTGCTTGTTCAACATCTCATCAGCAACGACAACAGTACCCGTTCGTGGTTTGTTGTCATGCTGACAAACTTGACGATAATACATCAATTCATAAAACTATTGCGTTATGACAAAAGCAAAAAAATTCATCACATGTGACGGAAACCAGGCCGCAGCACACATTGCGTACATGTTTTCCGAGGTAGCAGCTATCTACCCTATCACACCATCATCAACAATGGCTGAGTATGTCGATGAGTGGGCTGCGCAGGGCCGCAAGAACCTCTTCGGCGAGACCGTATCGGTACAGGAGATGCAATCAGAGGGCGGTGCAGTGGGCGCTCTTCACGGTTCATTGCAGGCAGGTGCACTGACAAACACCTTTACCGCTTCACAGGGTCTGCTGCTGATGATTCCTAACATGTACAAGATTGCAGGCGAGAAGTTGCCTACAGTCTTCCACGTATCGGCACGTTCACTGGCCGGTAACTCATTGAGTATCTTCGGTGACCACATGGACGTCATGGCTTGCCGCCAGACAGGTTTCGCAATGCTCTGCGAAGGCTCGGTACAGGAGGTCATGGACCTTGCTGCCGTTGCACACCTCTCTACATTGAAGAGCCGCATTCCGTTCCTGAACTTCTTTGACGGATTCCGCACATCACACGAGATACAGAAGATTGAGCTCATTGAGCAGGAGGAGATTGCTCCACTTGTTGACTGGGATGCTATCCAGGAGTTCCGCAACAGGGCTCTCAGCCCATCATCGCCTGTTGTACGCGGTACAGCGGAGAACCCCGAGACATTCTTCACACACAAGGAGAGCGAGAACCCGTTCTACAACGCTGTTCCGGACATCGTTGCCGAATACATGAAGGAGATTTCGGCTATCACAGGCCGCAACTATGCTCCTTTCACATACTATGGCGCCGAGGATGCCGACCGCGTAATCATCGTTATGGGTTCAGCAACCGAGGCCGTAAAGGAGGCTATCGACTACATGACAGAGAGAGGCGAGAAGGTGGGCTTGGTAAGCGTACACCTGTACCGTCCGTTCTCGGTTAAATACCTTGCTGCTGTAATGCCTAAGACAGTTAAGCGCATTGCAGTGCTTGACCGTACAAAGGAGCCGGGAAGCAACGGCGAACCTTTGTATCTTGATGTTGTAGAGGCATTCAACAGCACTCCCGAGCTGCAGGCAATCAACCCGATTATCGTTGGCGGCCGCTTCGGTTTGAGCTCATGCGACACGACACCTGCCATAATCATGGGTGTATATGAGAACCTTGCATTGCCCGAGCCGAAGAACCACTTCACATTCGGTATCGTGGATGACGTAACATTCCTTTCACTGCCTCCAAAGGAGGAGATTGCAGTTGTTGACGGAATGTTCCAAGCTAAGTTCTACGGCCTTGGCGCTGACGGTACAGTAGGTGCGAACAAGAACTCTGTAAAGATTATCGGTGACAACACCAAGAAGCACTGTCAGGCATACTTCTCATACGACTCAAAGAAGTCGGGCGGTTTCACATGCTCACACCTGCGCTTCGGTGACAAGCCTATCCGCAGTACATATCTTGTGAACACTCCTAACTTCGTTGCATGCCACGTTCAGGCATACCTGCGCATGTACGACGTTACACGCGGTTTGCAGAAGGGCGGTACATTCCTTCTGAACACAGTGTGGGAGGGCGATGAGCTTGTAAGGAACCTGCCTAACAATGTAAAGAAGTACTTTGCAGACAACAACATCACAGTATACTACATCAACGCTACGAAGATTGCACAGGAGATTGGTCTCGGCAACCGTACGAACACTATCCTCCAGAGCGCATTCTTCCGCATCACTCAGGTCATCCCTGTTGACCTTGCAATTGAGCAGATGAAGAAATTCATCGTGAAGTCATACGGCAAGAAGGGTCAGGATGTCGTTGACAAGAACTACGCAGCCGTTGACCGCGGTGGCGAGTACCGTCAGTTGGCTATCGACCCCAACTGGTCAAAACTCCCCGCAGACGTTGAGGAGAAGAGAAACGAGCCTGAGTTCATCACAAAGATTGTACGTACCATCAATGCACAGAAGGGTGCACAGCTCCCTGTATCGGCATTCAAGGGTCTTGAGGACGGTACATGGCCTGTAGGTACATCGGCTTACGAAAAGCGCGGTGTAAGTACATTCGTTCCACGCTGGAACGCAGCCAACTGTATACAGTGTAACCGCTGTTCATTCGTTTGTCCTCACGCTGCTATCCGTCCATTCGTGATGGATGAGGCAGAGGCTGCAGGCTTCAACGGCGAGAAGATTGAGATGAAGGCTCCGGCAGCGATGAAGGGCATGCAGTTCCGCATGCAGGTGAGCGTACTCGACTGTCTCGGTTGCGGTAACTGTGTGGACATCTGTCCGGGCAATCCAAAGCTCGGCGGCAAGGCTCTTGAGATGGTTCCATTGGAAGAGGAGAGAGCTGAGGCTGCTAACTGGGATTACTGCGTGAAGAACGTGAAGAGCAAGCAGGCGCTTATCGACCCGAAGAGCAACCCGAAGAACTCACAGTTTGCTACTCCACTCTTCGAGTTCTCAGGTGCATGTTCAGGTTGTGGTGAGACACCATACGTGAAGTTGCTCACACAGCTCTTCGGCGACCGTCAGGTTGTTGCCAACGCTACAGGATGTTCTTCAATCTACACAGCATCTGTACCTTCGACACCATACACCACAAACGAGAAGGGCGAGGGTCCGGCATGGGGCAACTCACTGTTTGAGGACTTCTGCGAGTTCGGCTTGGGTATGAAGCTCGCCGAGAAGAAGATGCGCGAGCGTCTTGAGAGACTGCTTACTGAAATTCAGACATACCGCAGCTGTCCCGAGGATGTGAAGGAGCTTGCTCAGAAGTGGATTGACAACAAGAACAGCGCCGAGGTGACAAAGGAGATTACTCCTGCCATCATCAAGGCTTGCGAGGAGTTCGAGAGCGACGCAAGTGAGCAGATTCTCGCTATCAAGCAGTACCTCGTTAAGCGTTCACAGTGGATTATCGGCGGTGACGGTGCATCATACGACATCGGTTACGGCGGTCTCGACCATGTGATTGCATCGGGCGAGGATGTGAATATCCTTGTTCTGGATACCGAGGTATACTCTAACACAGGCGGTCAGTCTTCAAAGGCCACTCCACTCGGTGCCATTGCCAAGTTCGCAGCAGCCGGCAAGCGCATCAAGAAGAAAGACCTTGGTATGATTGCTACTACATACGGCTATGTATACGTTGCACAGATTGCAATGGGTGCAAGCTACGACCAGTGTCTGAAGGCTATCCGCGAGGCCGAGGCTTATCCGGGCCCGTCACTTGTGATTGCATATGCTCCATGTATCAACCATGGTATCAAGCGTGGTATGGGCAAGGCACAGGCCGAGCAGGCAGCAGCCGTTGAGTGCGGTTACTGGCACCTGTGGCGTTATAACCCTGCACTCGAGGATGAGGGCAAGAACCCATTCACACTCGACAGCAAGGAGCCACAGTGGGAGAAGTTCCAGGAGTTCCTGCAGGGCGAGGTTCGCTACGCTTCACTTGCAAAGCAGTTCCCAGCTGAGGCACACGAACTGTTCGAGGCAGCCGAGAACATGGCCAAGAAGCGTTATGCAAGCTACCAGCGCATGGCAAAACTTGACTGGAGCACAGAGGAGACTGCTGAATAACATTCAAGTTTCTTAGGAATTGATATTTGAGGGAGCTGTGTCAAAATTTTGACACAGCTCCTTTAGTTTTGCAAGAATTGACAAGATACAAGGCGAAAGGAGTGTACATAGGAGCCTTGATATCGACAACAGCGTTGTTTTTATTCACCCCGTACTTTTGATGTGACCTTAAAAAACAGACTGTTTCTTTTGCACAGAAAATGAAATGTTGTACTTTTGCACCGGAAAGATGCCAGAGTGATCGAATGGACCGGACTCGAAATCCGGCGTACGCTTTTAGTGTACCGTGGGTTTGAATCCCACTCTTTCCGCAATAACACATAAGAAAAATGCACCAAGCTCGCTTGAGTGCATTTTTTATTATGGGTTATTGCAAGGACGCCCGCGGCAGCGAGGGGGATGCGCAAAGCGAATTCCACTCGTTATAGACGCCCGCGGCAGCGAGGGGGATGCGCAAAGCGAATTCCACTCGTTATAG
>JAGBFX010000030.1 GCA_017936265.1 Bacteroidaceae bacterium
TCTTCATCTCGGCCTCGCCGTACAGTATCATACACTCTCTCAAGAAATCTGGTTGCTGTGAGGCTTGCTGGGTAAACAGGTTTGGCATCTGCATTAGGGTTCTAAAGAAAGACGGATCGCTGTGGGTATTATTATTGAAACCTCTCGTGACAAATATTTTCTGTGCGGAAGCACTTATTTCATTTTCGTAATAATAACGCTCCGTCTCGAATGTAGCATAGTGAGGATCTTCCTGCGGAGTAACAGTCAGCCCGGTATGGTACTGTGGCTCGCTCCAATTATTAGAAGATGGAAAGTTGGGGATAAAGTCATATCCATCTGATATTACAGCCATCATTTCCTGACCTATAGGGTGGGATTCCCAATTGAAAATAAGATTTCCTTTGCCGGTCTCATCTTTCCATACGGCACGCGTGCCCGCGGCATCGGCAGTGCCGAAAGTGAGTCGTACAAGCTTACCCTCAGCGGGTGTGTCGGGCACGATGTCGTCCTGCTGGCAAGAGGTGATGAAGAGTACAGATAACAGATAACAGAGTACAGGTGTTATTCTGCTCTTATTTGCTTTTTTGGTTATTCTCATATTTACAGTTGTTTATTGTTTTTCAATTATTATTTGTCATATCGAACGTATGTGAGATATCTCGGTTCGTGAAATTCTTTGAGATTCCTCCCTGCGGTTCGGAATGACAAGAACGCAAGGCATTCTATTTTTCATTTCCACAAATTGACTCGTTTTGCCTATCGCAACCTTCGTTCCAGCGGATGACACATCCGCTGGTGTTGAGGCAGGGGTTTGCAACCCCTTATACTCTATCGGGTCATAGACCCTGATGCTCGTTGACGGCGGATAACATATCCGCCGAGACAGAACGCGGTTCTCTACTGTCTTGCCATTTTGAACGCAGTGAAAAATCTCGGTTCGCGCGGGTTTGAGATCCCTCGTCGCTCACGCTCTGTCGGGATGACAGGTATGCGGTTATCTCTTTGCTTCCCTGAGACTCATACCCGGCGGATAACATATCCGCCGAGACGGAACTTCGTCTATGCTGCACGCGACCTATTGCTGCAAAACTCGCGATAGTGCGATTTATTTCCATAAATCGCCCCATTGCCCGCGACGTTCAGGAGCGCCACCGAACTCGCTATCGTCGCTATCCTGTGCATTACCTGTAAAGGAAGCTGCCAATATCTGGGAAGTCTCAATCTCCACCAGCGTCATTACAGGCGGTGTGTAAAATTCTTTTTTCATAAAGTTTATTTTTAGCCCCACCCCGGCCCTCCCCAATAGGGAGGGAGTTGGTAAAGCGATTAACGGCCCCACCCCAGCCCTCCCCAATAGGGAGGGAGTTGGTAAAGCTATTACACAATTTAATTATTTCTCTCTTCTATTTTCATTATTATCTTCTCTTCTTTTAAGCCCTCTCTGTGGGAGAGGGTTTGGGTGAGGCTCCAAAAAAAGCGCTTCCGCAGGGCACGTTGCTGTGCTGCACGATAGCGCATTATATCTTATATTTTATATCTAAATTCAGGGGGGGGACTTGCAAGACATTATAATTCAACATATTACAATGCAAGCAAGAAAACTTGCCTACTACCCGTCCCGGGCTGTTGCTGTATATGGTGTTACCGGTTTGCATCTGTATTTCTCAGTTGTTTGTTTTTAGTTTATAAAGTGCACCAAGGGGTGCTAACGCTGAAAGGAGAAAGCAGAAAGGAGAAACAGAGATCCCTCGTCGCTACGCTCTGTCGGGATGACAAGCACGCAATTATCTTTATTCTTTCATCTGCGTCTTTGAGATCCTTCACTTTGCTCAGGATGACAGATACGCGATTGTATCTTTGCTCTGTTATCTACTGGCTACGTTTCAACTCCTTTGCAACGCAAAAATAGTTAAATTGATTCTGTTTTTGCAATGTTAAAAGAGAAAATTCAAGCAATGAAAAGAGCGTTATTCTTTTTTAACTTAAACAGCAGGGGGCGGCCCAAAGACCACCCCCACATATATTCCATAAAGAGAGACGCACTATTTGTTGCGGGTCTTCTCTATCTGAACCTTGATTGCGTCGATAGCGCCAAGCAGGGCATCCTCGAAAGTGTCGCTGGTCTTGGCAGCAAAGAGTTCACCATTACCGGTAGACAGGCGCAAGGCAACCTCCTTGTTCATCGCTGTCTCGGGCTTAATCAGCTTCATGTTCACGTCAAGCGCTGTTGCACCCTCGCAAAGTTTCTCCAGCTTCGCAACCTTTTTCTCTACAAACTCCAACAACTGCTGAGTTGCATCAAAATGAACTGATTGAATTCTTGTCTCCATAATAAGAACCTGTTTAAATTTTTAAAAATATTTTCTCACAGAAGCCGCATCATCCGTTTCGCCATTTTTTATATTCAAAAATGCCTGTTTCTTTCTTTTTTCGCGGTTACATAGCCCGCTATGCGCTTTTAAAAAAAACAAATAAACATTCTATTTTGCTCTATAAAAACTACGCGATATAAATTCTAACAGCTTCTTAATCCTCCTATTATTTAATTATTACCGGCTCTTGGATGAGCCTTTACATAACTCTTCTTCAACTCCTCGAATGTCAGATGGGTGTAAATCTCAGTCGTGGCAAGCCTTTCATGCCCCAACAGTTCCTTCACTACCCCTATCTCAGCCTCATGGTTAAGCATCGCGGTAGCAAAGGAGTGACGTAGCACATGCGGGCTCTTCTTTTTAAGTGTCGTGACACCCGCCAGACGCGCGTTTACAATACGGTATACGCGCGAGTTGCTTATGCGCCCACCTTTCGAGGAAAGGAACAGCGCACCGGTCGGGCATTGTGCAAAAGCGGCACGCTCTTCAATGTAACCTGCCAGTTCCCTTTTCAGTTCAGCCGCAAAAGGGATGACACGCTGCTTGTTGCGTTTTCCCAGCACTTTTATTACAGATGCCTGCATATCGACATCCTCGACATCAAGCCCCACAAGCTCCGAAAGACGGAGTCCCGCCTCGTAGAACAGGACTAGCATCATCCTGTCCCTGCATGCCACATACCCTTCGCCGAATGGGATCTCATCTATCAGCCTGTCAATCTCGCTCTCCTTGACAAAGGTCGGAAGTCCCTTTCTGCGTTTCGGCCCCTGCAACATCGCAGCAGGGTTGGCAAGCGACGGGTCGCTCCTTTGCAGGTAGTGATAGAACGAACGCAGTGAACTCAGTTTGCGGCACACCGATGACGGCGAGGCACCTTCATCCATCAGCGCAGCAACCCAGGAGCGCACCACATCGGCATCGACCGTAAAAAAAGTAAGAGACTCATCCAAGCAGGCCATGTGGTCCTGAAAAGAACGGAGATCACCTGCATACGCCCTTAACGTATGCGATGAGCAGTTCTTCTCAGCCCTGAGATACCCGATGAAAGAGTCTATAAACATATTCGTTGCCGAAAGACATGTGTCTTACGGCAACGAATATAAATCACTTTAATCTAAAAAACAAGAAAAATATCCGGTTTTTAAGAATTATTCAGATTGTTTCTTACTCCTCGTTTGCACGAAGCTTCTGAACATAGATAGCGTGCTCCATCTTAAGTCTCTTGAGAACTGATGGCTTGTCAAACTGCTGACGTGCGCGCAACTCCTTTACTACACCGGTCTTTTCGAATTTTCTCTTGAATTTCTTGAGAGCTCTCTCAATGTTCTCGCCCTCTTTAACAGGTACTACAATCATTTCCTATTTTATTTATTTAGTTTATATTATTTCACTTTAGACAAAATGCAGCGCAAAAGTAGATACAATTTCTCAATTGGCAAAACATTTACGCTTTTTTTTGCACAAAAAAGAGAAAACCGCGTTCTATGTTTAATGTTCTGAGACCGATGCTGCAATCAAGGAGAAGCGAGCAGGCACCCCTGACACATATATAAGTGGGTGACCCAAAAGTAAAATGGGTCACCCACCTTGTGTATTAATAACAACTCTCTTTTATCAGAGGTTAGGATTGATGCTGCTCCACTCAGAAACCGCAGGAACGATATTCAAAGTAACGAGCTCGTCACGCATCTTGCAGAGGTGCTCATAGCTTGCATCGAGCTTTGCAATCTCCTCGGGAGTACCTACCGGCATCTTGTATGAACAACCGTTCACGTCAAGAACTGTATCCATAGCCATCATGATGTGGTTGTACTTCTCGTTTGACACGTATGTACCTGCTGGATAACGGAATGTCTCACCACCCATAACCGAGCGAATCATCTCGACAGAGAGGTATGAAGGGCTCTGGAATGATGAACGGCCACGGAGCTTGATGATAGCCGCACCACCCTGCGTAACGTCTTTCTTCATCTGCTCCCACTCCTCAGCGGGGAACTCAGCTGTACCGATGAGATCTGTCAATGGCTTGCCGGCAATCTTTACAGCGCTGCCGAATACAGCCATCTGCTCACCGTGGCCACCATATGTAGCGCAACCTGTAACCTCGTTCATCATTACACCGAACTTCTTTGCAAGGGCATTCTGAAGACGTGTAGAATCAAGGCCGGCAAGTGTTGTAACCTGACCCGGTTTCAAGCCTGAATAAAGCAAGGTAACAAGACCTGTAAGGTCGGCAGGGTTAAAGATGATGACAACGTGCTTTACATCGGGGCAGTATGTCTTGATATTCTTGCCAAGTTCCTCGGCAATCTTGCAGTTACCGGCCAAAAGGTCCTCGCGTGTCATACCCTCCTTACGTGGAGCACCACCTGAAGAGATGATATACTTTGCATCCTTGAATGCCTCGGCAACGTCTGTTGTAGCTGTGATGTTCACATCATCGAAACCGCTCTGGCGCATCTCCTCGGCAACGCCCTCCGGAGAGAACACATCATAGAGGCAGAGGTTAGTTGTCAAGCCCATCATAAGAGCTGACTGAGCCATATTAGAACCAATCATGCCGGCAGCTCCGACAATCACCAATTTCTCGTTTGTTAAATACTGCATAACTTAAAATTTTAAAGGTTATCGTTATAATTTCACTTGTTTCTTACAATAAAAGGCAAACTGCGCTAATATATGAAAATATCGCAATAAACGGCTGCAATTAACAATGTTTAATCAATTACAGCCCCAACGCCTTGAATATTTTTGCCGAAGCTCCTGCATTGTCCGCCACGTAGCTACCGGCAGCCTTTCCCGCAGTCTCAAGCGCCTGGGCATCGGCAGCAAAGAGGTCCATCCTTTCGGCAAGAGCAATCGTGTTCGCAATTTCAATTCCACCGCCGCACGCCTTTAGAGCCTGCGCCTCCTGGAACTTTCTGTTATTCGGTCCGAAGAACACCGGAACGCCATAGACCGCAGCCTCAAGCACATTGTGTATGCCGACGCCGAAACCGCCGCCCACATACGCAACATCGCCATAGCGGTATATCGACGAGAGCAGTCCATAGCAGTCAATTATGAGACAGTCGGCCTCGCGCACATCCTCTATCGTAGCTTTTGTATATCGCACACAACGTCCTTCGTACTGCCCCTGAATCTTCTTGACACGCTCATCATCGACCTCATGCGACGCGATAATCATCTTCCACTCTCTGTGTCTGTTGAAGTAAGGCATGTATATCGCCTCGTCCTCGCCCCAAGAACTTCCCACAACAAAGACTTTCCGCTCTCCCTCGACAAAGGCATCGACAAGAGGCAACTGCCTTGCCTGTTCAAGAATCTTTATCACACGGTCGAAACGCGTATCGCCGACAACCGTCGCATTGGTGACACCTATCGTACGGAGAAGCTCCTTTGACTTGTCATTCTGGACAAACAGATGATTGAACGAATGCAGTGCCAGACGGTAGCGTCCGCCCCATGGTTTGAAGAAAGTCTGCTCTTTGCGGAAAATTGAAGAGACACTGTACACCGGCACATTCCTCTTCTTGAGCCCAGAAAGAAAGTTTATCCAGAACTCATATTTTATAAAGAACGCCATCTTGGGATTAAGGATATCGAGGAAGCGTCTGACATTACACTTTGTATCGAACGGCAGATAGCACACGATATCGGCCTGCTGGTAGTTCTTGGCTGGATTGTAGCCCGATGGAGAGAAGAACGTGAGCACTACCCTGTACTCGGGATGCTCCGCCCTCAATTTCTCAATCATGGGACGCCCCTGTTCGAACTCTCCGAGTGAAGAAGCATGGAACCAGACATAATCCGTGCCGGGCTTTACCTTCTCCTTGAGCAAGGAGAATATCTCCTTATGCCCCTTGAGCATCGATGCAGCCTTCTTGTGCCCGAAGAATGCGGCCAGTTTCACGAAGGCTATATACAGATAGATTCCTAATGTATACATGATTACCCCAATACTTTGATTGCCCTATCGAGACGTTTCAGGGTCTCCTCTTTTCCTATCAAGCCCGAGATGTCGAACATCTGCGGTCCCTTACCCTCGCCGACGAGCGCAAGACGGAACGCATTCATAATCTCGCCCATGCCGTAGCCCTTTGCCTCAATCCACTCATGGACAGCCTTATCCTGATTCTCAATAGAGAAATCTTCAAGGCTGCCGAGCAGTTCGGCAAGCTCGCGCATCTTCTGTGCAGAATCCTCTTTCCAGCGTTTCTTGACAGTCTTCTCATCATACTCCGTCGGAGCAATGAAATAGAAACTGCTCGCATCCCACAACTCGTGAACAAAGTTGACACGGCCTTTCATGAGAGCGACAATCTTCTCAAGGTGCTCCAGCGTGGTGCTTACACCATGAGCCTCGACCACAGGCATGAAAATTGCCGCAATCTCGCTGTCAGGCTTCTGCAATATGTATTCGTGGTTGAACCACACCATTTTCTTATAGTCGAAACGGGCACCCGCCTTACTGCACTTCGAAAGGTCGAACTTTCTGACAAGCTCATCCATTGACATGAGCTCCACATCATCACCAGGGTTCCAGCCAAGGAGTGCGAGAAAGTTTATCACAGCCTCGGGCAGATAGCCGCTCTCGCGGAAGCCCGATGAGACAGCACCGCTTTTGGGGTCGTGCCACTCGAGCGGGAAGACAGGAAAGCCGAGACGGTCACCGTCGCGCTTGCTCAGCTTGCCGTTACCCTCGGGCTTGAGAAGCAGCGACAGATGCGCGAAACGCGGCATGGTCTCCTCCCAGCCGAATGCGCGGTAAAGCAACACATGCAACGGGGCAGACGGAAGCCACTCCTCGCCGCGAATAACATGAGAGACCTCCATAAGGTGGTCATCGACAATATTCGCAAGATGGTAAGTAGGCAACTCATCGGCCGACTTATAAAGAACCTTGTCATCAAGGATTGAAGAGTCTATTGTTACCTCGCCACGGATGATGTCGTTGACAACGACTTTCTCGCCCGGCTCTACCTTGAAGCGCACCACATACTGATGACCGCTATCGACAAGAGCCTTGACCTCTTCGGCCGGAAGTGCAAGCGAATTGCGCATGCCCAGACGTGTAGAGGCATCATACTGGAAGTTGTCTATCTCGGCACGCTTTGCCTCAAGCTCCTCAGGAGTATCGAATGCGATATATGCTTTGCCGGCATCAAGAAGCTGCTGCACATACTTCTTGTAGATGTCGCGACGCTCCGACTGGCGATAAGGGCCATGGTCGCCACCAAAGCTGACTCCCTCGTCGAACTTTATGCCCAACCAACGGAAGGACTCGAGAATATACTCCTCGGCACCCGGTACAAAGCGGTTCGAATCGGTATCTTCGATACGGAATATCAGCTCGCCGCCATTCTGCTTGGCGAAAAGATAATTATATAATGCAGTCCTCACACCTCCGATGTGCAGAGGGCCGGTGGGACTCGGTGCGAAACGCACTCTTACTTTTCTCTCATTCATAGTCAAAAACTTACTTAATGGCCAAGTATGACACCGACAGAAACGGCACAAGCATACAGAGCCTAATATAATATTAACAATAATGCAAAATTAGCACAAGTTGCGTTGCCCGCAAAATAAAAATACCGTTTTTTAACATCCTCGTAAAAAGAACTTTACAAATAGCGCACAAACAACAAAAATGCCGGCGAACAGAGTCTTCAATGGGCTGAATATATCAAGAAAGAGACTTTTTTGTTTGATTTCTGTTATTTTTTAGTACATTTGGCCCTATAAACTACTGCGGAGATGGGAAAGACCAAACAACTGATAAAAAAATACTCGAGGCAGCTGTCCCAAGTGACACTGCTCTGCTTCTTCATTCTTGTCATAACATGCTTCATGCCAAGGGAGAAGAAAACCATCATAGACTTCAAGGAGGGTGCACCATGGAAACACGAGCAGCTGATTGCCGACTTCAGTTTCGACGTACCGAAACCCGATAATGCCATTGCCGCCGAGAAGGACAGCATACTGGCAAGAGTGCTGCCTCATTTCACATACACACCTGCTGCAGCCGACACCGCTTGCGCAAGGCTTACAGCAACACTTGGCGACAATGCACTATTCAGTTCTTATAAGGAACTGCTCGACAGTTATACAGGCAACCTGAAGTCAATCTACAAAAAAGGCGTCATTTCGGACAAGGATGCGAGATTCATCCGCAGCAACGGCTACAGCGCCATGAAATGCGACAACGGGACAAAGAGATGTTCCGACCTGGCATCATGTTCCGAGGCTATAAGAACCATTGCCGCTTTGAACGGCGGCCTTGCCGGCAACATCGCGCTGCATGAGATTATAACACCTAACTACTCATTCGACTCCCTCGGGACAGCCATTATGACCGAGCAGGAACTGGCAAAGATTGTACCTGCCCTCACAAGCGTTCAGCAGGGACAGAAGATAATAGGCGAAGGCGACGTGGTTGACTACACGAAATACCACACGATAAGCACATACCTTGATGAGGCAAAAAAACTGGAAAGCGCCAAATCGCGGATAAACAGAGGAAAAATACTTTTAGGACAGATACTCTTTGTCATAATTGCCATGCTGCTGGCATATGCCTATCTTGAACTCTATCAGCCCGAAGTCGTACACAACGCATACAAGTTCATCTTCTGCATACTCTCGGCTTCGGTGTTCCCCGTGATTGTAGGCATAATGCTTGCATTCGAGAACAGCAACATATTCATGCTGCCGTTTGCGATAGTGCCCATGATGCTATGCCTTTTCGTGAACAACCAGTCCGCGATTGTCATACACACCATAACGATCCTCATGTGCTCGACCATGCTCAGCGGGCAGTATGAGTTCGTGCTCCTGCAGATTGCGGCAGGCTATAGCGTGATACTGAGCCTCAAAGAGTTATCATCACGCTCGCAGATGTTCCGTTGCGTGCTCATTGCATTCGCCACATACTCCCTTGTATACCTGTGCTACACAGCTATCACAAGCACAAGCAAAATGAATATCAACTACGACATGTACATACAGTTCGCTATAAGTTCACTGCTGACACTCATCGCCTACCCCATAATGATTGTCATCGAGAAGATATTCCATTTTGTATCGAACGTGACACTCATTGAGCTGTCGAACCTCAACGCCCAGCTCCTGCAGAAGCTATCCCAGGAAGCCCCCGGCACATTCCAGCACTCTATTCAGGTAAGCAACCTTGCCGCAGAGGCAGCGAGAGCCGTAGGAGCAAACAGTCTGCTTGTTCGTACAGGCGCACTCTATCACGATATCGGCAAGACTGAGAACCCGATATACTTTACCGAAAACCAGAGCGGCGGCATCAGCCCGCACACAGGACTCTCATACATCGAGAGCGCACAGATAATAAAGAAGCATGTAACCGACGGACTGGAGATTGCAAAGCATGCCGGACTACCGAAGAACATACAGGAGTTCATTACCACACACCATGGAGCCTCGAAGACCGGCTGGTTCTACATAAGCTACAAGAACGAGCACCCCGGGGAGGAGATTGATGAAGAGCTGTTCACATACCCCGGCCCCAAGCCCACCACAAAGGAACAGGCCATACTGATGCTGGCCGACAGCACAGAGGCCGCATCGCACAGCATCGGTACATACACCGAAGAGAACATCAACAAGACCGTGGACAATGTCATTGACGGCAAGCTAAACAGCAAGGAACTGAGCCTGAGTCCATTGACATTCCAGGATATCGAAACAATCAAGAACATCTTCAAGAGAAGGCTCATGGCAATATACCATACAAGAATAAGCTACCCGAAGGAGAACAAAGAGACAACAGAGAAGAATGAGGAATAACCATCTTATGTAAAATAATGTTAAAAAAGAAGGGTAAATTCCGCCAAAGGTTTGACTTTGGCGGAATTCATTTTATTTCTTTGTACCCACAAACATTATACAACATGAGAGGGGTACTACATTACATCTGGAAAAACAGGCTGTTGCCCGGCAAGGGGCTGCAGACAACCGAAGGCAAGAGCATCAGGATAATAAGCTGCGGCGGCGAGGGAGAAAAGGAGAACATATTCTACAACGCAAGAATAGCTATTGATGACAAGGAGTGGTGCGGCGATGTTATAATACACCACAGGAGCAGCGACTGGGAAAAGGAGGAGAGGCACAGCTCCGATACCAACACGAACATCATACTCCACGTGACAGCAGAGAACAACTGCGAGAAACTGAGACGCCACGGAGAGACAATCACCCAGCTGTGCCTAAGAGTGCCCGATGACCTGGAACAGGAATTCGAATGTGCCCAGCAGCACATAGGATGTATGTCATGCAGCAACATGCTTGAAAGGATGAAGGGGGTTGAGATAAACGGTTACCTCTCGCGCCTTCTCATAGAGCGCATCGAAGAGAAAGCCGAAAACATACAGAAGACATTCTCCGAATGCAAAGGACGGTGGGATGAGACCCTGTTCAAAACAATAGTACGCAGCTACGGATTCGGCATACAGAGCGACCAGTTCGAGAAGCTGGCAAAAATACTCGACATGAACGCAATGGGGAAGCACCGCAACAACCTGTTGCAGGTCGAAGCCATAATGTTTGGACAGGCTGGATTGCTTGAAGAGGAGAGCATCCCGCACTACTACCGTGCCGAGGCTCTGCGGAGCGAATATTACAAAGAGGTTCTTCAAGAGTACAGATTCCTAAAGAACAAGTTCAACCTGAAGAGCCTCGATTACAAGGAGTGGGGAAACGGCAATGCAACCCCACATGTCCGCATTGCAAGGATAGCAGCACTTTACTGCCAGAAACCGGTAAACATCTCAAGCATACTCTCCTGCAATACAATAGAAGAATACCGCAGCATGATAGACTGCACGCTTGTAGGTTACTGGCAGAACCACACATGTCTGGGCGGCACCGCCACCGTAGGCAACGGGAGCATGAGAGCAAATCAGATGGACATCATCATTATAAACGCCATCATACCATTATTATATATATACGGCAAGCACCGCAACGGCAGCAATGCGTGCAGCAAAGCCGAAGAACTGCTGCACAGCCTCAGGAACGAGGAGAACAGCATAATACGCAAATGGAAGGAGAGAGGTCTTGAAATAAAGTGCGCGGCGGACTCACAGGCCGTATTGCAGCTCGAGCGCAGATACTGCCGTATGCAGAATTGCGCAGCCTGCCGTTTCGCATACTATTACATAAAGGAAAGGATGGCAGAAGAGCAATGACTATTATATGTATAAGAAAGAGTCCTCGCCCAACGGCGAGGACTCTTTCTTTGTATGTAGTCTGTCTATTACTTCTTCTTGAGACAAGCAAGTGCAATAGGAGCTGCAATGAAGAGTGATGAGAGTGTACCGAACACTACACCGAGAATCATTGCGAACGAGAAACTGCGGATGCTGTCACCACCAAGGATGAAGATACACAGCAACACAATCAATGTACTTACAGAAGTATTGATTGTACGTGCCAATGTTGTATTCAATGAGAGATTGAACAACTCACGCTTGTCACGCTTTGGATAGAGGCCTGTGAACTCACGGATACGGTCGAACACAACCACCTTGTCATTGATAGAATAACCTATAGCTGTAAGGATCGCACCGATGAATACCTGGTCAGCCTCGAGTGACATCGGCAATACGCCATGCAGCAATGAGTAACAGCCCATAATCAAAAGCACGTCAACACCCAACGCTACGATTGAACCGATACTGTACGCTACGTTACGGAAGCGGACAAGGATATAAACGAAGATTGCGATAAGGGCAAGAATCACCGAGATGATAGCACCGTTACGGATATCGGCAGCAATACTTGGGCCCACCTTCTGAGAACTGATGATTGAACCGCCATCCCTGTTCTCGATGTCACGGAATGTGCTGAGACTTACATTTGCAGCGTCAACAAGGCCACCCTCTGTGAATGCCTCATAGAGGAATACCTCAATCTGGCGGTCAGCACTCTTGGCTGTATCGTTAATCATGTAGTTGGTAGAGATACGGATTGTCTTTCCGTCTGTACCCAACGCGATAGCCTGTACGTTGTCGTCGGTAATCTTTGTCTTCAAAAGCTCACGAACCTGCTCAGGCTCAACCTTCTGCTCAAACTGAACGACAAAGTTACGGCCACCGGTAAAGTCGATGCTCTGCTGCATACCGCGGAAGGTCAAAGAGACAAGCATAACGACAGAAAGCACTGCGAACACGATTCCCGCCATCTTAGAAGAACCGATGAAGTTATACTTGGTATTTCTCATAAGGTTCTGTGAAATCTTAGTGGTGAAAGTAATGTTCAACCACTTGTCACGGCTCATAAAGTGCTCATAGATGACACGTGTCACGAACACTGCTGTAAAGAATGAGCAGAGAAGACCTATAATCAATGTTGTGGCAAAACCCTTGATTGGGCCTGTACCGAAATTGAAGAGGATGACACCTGTTATGATTGATGTGATGTTAGAGTCGAAGATTGCCGAGAATGCATTCTTGTAACCGTCAGAAAGCGCAAGACGCACATTCTTGCCAGCAGCAAGCTCCTC
Source organism: Bacteroidaceae bacterium (assembly GCA_017936265.1). Lineage (GTDB taxonomy): Bacteria > Bacteroidota > Bacteroidia > Bacteroidales > Bacteroidaceae > HGM04593. Next base: position 12,886 of record JAGBFX010000030.1, read on the forward strand.
CTTCGCACGCTCGTAAATAAGCACGTTCGCGTCCACAGCCATACCCAGTGTCAACACGATACCCGCGATACCTGACATTGTAAGAGCCGCCTGGAACGATGCGAGAATACCGAGTGTGAAGAAGAGGTTCAGCAAAAGAGCAAGGTTAGCCACAGAACCAGGGATAACACCGTACATCGCGCACATGTATACCATAAGGAGTATGAATGCGACAACAAATGACATGAATCCCTGCTTGATTGACTGCTCACCGAGTGTAGGACCTACAACATAGCTATCTACAATGTTCATAGGAGCAGAGAGCTTACCCGAACGGAGAACGTTAGCCAAGTCCTGAGTCTCCTCGATTGTAAAGTTACCAGTAATCTCTGAACGGCCGTTAGGAATCTTGCTGCTTACGTTTGGAGCACTGTAAACACAGTTGTCAAGTACAATAGCAATCGCCTTGTCAATGTTGACCTCGGTCAGGAGAGCCCACTCACGCGCAGCGTCGGGTGTCATCTGCATTGTAACGCAAGGTCTGCTGCCGTTCTGGGTAAACTCGGCCTTTGCATCCTCAATTACATTACCGTCCATTGACGCGTTACCGTTGCCGCCGGTCTTGAGTGCATAGAGAACATACATAGGCTGCTCGGCTGCGATTGGAGATACGCTCCATGCAAATCGGATATCCTCCTTCATGAAGGTCTGGTCCGCGAACGCTCTTGCGATAGCACTGTTTACGACCATTGTATCCTTAACCAATGAATGACCTACAATGGCATTTGCACCGGTCTGTGGAACCAAAGCAGGGAACAGAGCTGTCTCCTCATTGGCAACAAGAGTCTCGTTCAACTCATTGAGAGCAGGAAGAATCTCCTGTGCAATCTCCTGAGCGCTGAATGTCTCCCAGAACTGCAAGTTTGCAGAACCCTGCAACAATCTCTCGACACGGTCTTTATCAGTTACACCGGGAAGCTCAATGAGAATACGGCCTCTCGCGCCCTCCACAGACTGCATATTAGGCTGTACTACACCGAAACGGTCAATACGTGAACGCAATACATTGAATGAGTTGTCCAAAGATGCCTTTACCTCGGCAGCGAGCACATCTGCAACCTCCTGGTCAGTAGACTGCAGGCTGACCTTACCGTTCAGCTGCTCTGTGGTAAACATTGCAGCGACCTTGCCTGCATCCTGAGCATTATAGTGCTCAATGAATGACGCAATGAAGTCACCGTCGTTTCTAGTTTCCTCTCTTGCAGCATCAAAAGCAGCCTTGAAAGCTACAGTCTCCTTGTTGCTGCCCGCTAGAACAGAAATGACATCGGGCACAGAAACCTCCATGGTAACGCTCATACCACCCTTGAGGTCAAGTCCCAAACCTATTTCCAACTCCTGGCACTCCTTCAATGTGTATCCGAGCCAAACCTTCTCGTTTGACATTGAATCGAGGTAGTGCTGCTGACCCATGGGGTCTTCTTTAGCACTGCTCATATGGCTGCTTGACACGAACGAGAACGACATGTAAAACAAGCATACCAATGTAAGCAATACCGCAAATACTTTTACGAATCCTTTGTTCTGCATTTTTATAAATTTTTATTACGATTTATTGTTCCGTATTTAAAATCGCGCAAATATAGCGCTTTTTTCTTAATAATTCAGCTATTTGGGCATTTTTCTTTAATATATAAGTACAAATGCGAAAGCAAAAGTGCTAGATTGACAATGCTGACAGAAGGGAATCCGAAGCGACAAGAAAAATCCGATTGCAACCACGTGCAGGCATCAATGACAACAGCAAGAAAGCAAAAAAAGCGGGCAGAAGCCCGCTTAAACAATACGCCCGCAAATAGCGTACTACCTTGATGAAGCCTCGAAAAGCACCCTTTTCTCCTCTTCACTTAACGAGGCATATCCACCCTGCCTTATTTTCTCAAGAATCCTATCGACCTCGGCATTCTCGGCCCTTCTTCTTGCATTGTACTCATAATCGGCATTACGGCCGCCCCTGACATAGTTGAAACGTGTCCTTTGGGGAGCACGGGTGCGTTTGAACAGCGACACGAGCCACTCCCAAGGCTTGAGAAAGGAAGAGACCACATCTACACCTTTGTTCAACAGGTAGGCGATGAACCAGCCGGCAAAAGCGCCGCCGAGATGGGCAAAATTTCCGCCCGCATTATCGCCCGACAGCATCAGAAAAGAGATAATGACCACAGCGACGGCCAATGTCGAGAGCCGGACACTGCCGATCAGGAACAAGTTAATCCGATATTGCGGACTGCGGACTGCCGCCGCCACAACGATTGCTATGAGTGCGGCCGAAGCACCCACGAGGCGCGAAACCCCTACAATCGGAGCAAAATAGGGAAACACATTGTATGCGACTGCATAGAATAATGCACCGAAGAGGCCACCAAGAATATATGTGCCGACAAACTGACGCGCCGAGTAGAAACTCAAGAATATCCTGCCGAACAGATACAATGCCATCATGTTCCACAACAGATGCCACACTCCAGCATGCACGAACATGTAGGTAAACAGCGTCCATGGACGTGAAACAAACCGCACGAACGAAGCTGGGAATTCAAAGAATGACAAGATTGCATTTGCTATGCCAGGAGCATTGAAAAGCATTGAAAAAACTCCGATTAAAAGGAGAAAAACATATAACAAGACATTGGCAAATATGAACTTTGACACAATGTTCCCGCTGATATATTTCCTATAAAAATCTTTAAACATAAGGGCCACTTATTTTTCTATTCTTACGCCAATAGAGAATCAGGACAAGGCCAAAGAGCATTCCTCCCAAATGAGCGAAGTGTGCCACCCCGTCAAGGCTGCCTGAAACACCCAGGTAGAGCTCTATGACAGCATATCCCAACACAAAAAATTTAGCCTTAATCGGAACAGGAATAGGGAATACGAATATACGCTCATTCGGAAAGAGCATTCCGAAAGCAAGCAGAATCGCATATATCGCACCCGATGCACCCACAGTTGTGGCATTGACTACTAAATTGAACTGAGCAAGAGACGGATTGATAAAATTCTTGCCTTGCCTCAAAGCTTCAAGACCGTTCTCCATCACGACAAACGCATCGGCAGGAGACATCTCGGAAAGCAACGAATAGTAGCGCACAGCACCCACAGCTTCCTGGATGAGAGCCGCGCCGACGCCAGCCACAATATAGTATATCAGGAAGCGCTTACTGCCCCAGACATACTCAAGTGTACGCCCGAACATGAACAGGGCGAACATATTGAAGAATATGTGAGAGATATCGCCATGCATGAACATGTAGGTAAACAGCTGATATGGCATGAACTCCTGTGACATGTAGAAATGCAGGCCGAGGATGGCATTGAGGTCAATTCCGAGTTTCCGGCCCGCCAAAAGCGCCAAGAACATCAAGACGTTGATTGCAAGCAGGTTCTTTGTTACAGTAGGAATGTTGTTCATAACTGGATTCAATGATTAGTGCCGTCCGATGGCGCTGCAAATATAGTACAAAATATGTTTCCACTCTTTAAGAAATGACACTTAACACAAATATTTAAGTTTCATAAACACTTCATGTCCAAAACCGGCGTTTACTTTTACAATTAATTATCATCTTTTTATTACCTTTGCAGTAAATTCAGAAACATAGTGCGCACAGCGCATTCAATTCACAAGAAAAAAATAATTATAGTTAGAATATGAGCATTGAGACAACAGTTGTTAAGAGCGTGGTAGATGCTATCAAGAGCCTCTATGGAGCAGAGTTCAGCGCTGAAAAGATTCAGTTGCAGAAGACACGCAAGGAGTTTGAAGGAGATTTTACAGTCGTGGTATTCCCGTTGTTGGCCCTATCGAAGAAACGCCCCGAGGAGACCGCACAGGAGATTGGCGAATACCTGAAGGCCAACCAACCTGTAATTTCCGCATTCAATGTGGTAAAAGGATTCCTTAACCTTTCAATATCAACAAGTTACTGGATAGAGTTGCTCGGGCGCATCGACAAAGCCGAGAGATGGGGTACAGTGGCTGCCGACGAGAACTCGCCGCTTGTCATGGTAGAGTATTCATCACCCAACACGAACAAGCCGTTGCACCTTGGGCACATCCGCAACAACCTTCTCGGATACGCATTGTCGAACATCATTGCCGCAAACGGCAACCGCGTGGTAAAGACAAATATTGTCAATGACCGAGGCATACACATCTGCAAGTCAATGCTTGCGTGGCAGAAGTGGGGCAATGGCGCGACACCGGAAAGCATCGGCAAGAAGGGCGACCACCTCATCGGAGACTACTACGTGGCATTCGACAAGCACTACAAGGAGGAACTTGCCGGGCTTATGGAGAAGGGCATGAGCAAGGAGGAAGCCGAAGCTGCATCGCCCTTGATGACCGAGGCACGCGAGATGCTCGTCAAGTGGGAGGCCGGCGACAAGGAGGTACGCGCGCTTTGGGAGCAGATGAACAACTGGGTATATGAAGGTTTCGATGAGACATACAAGCGCCTGGGTGTCGATTTCGACAAGATATACTACGAGAGCGACACCTATCTTGTGGGCAAGGAGACCGTACTCGGCGGTTTGGAGAAGGGATTGTTCTACCGCAGGGAGGACGGTTCGGTATGGGCTGATCTTACAAACGAAGGACTCGATGAAAAGCTGTTGCTCCGCAGCGACGGTACATCGGTATATATGACACAGGATATCGGTACAGCACAGCTGCGATTCCGCGACTACCCCATCGACAAGATGGTATATGTCGTAGGCAATGAGCAGAACTACCATTTCCAGGTGCTCTCGCTGCTGCTCGACAGACTGGGTTTCTCATGGGGCAAGGGACTGGTACATTTCTCATACGGTATGGTCGAGCTCCCCGAGGGAAAGATGAAGAGCCGCGAAGGTACAGTTGTCGATGCCGATGACTTGATGGATGAGATGATAAAGACAGCACGCGAAACCTCAGAGGAACTCGGCGGGAAACTCAACGACATACCGGCAGAGGAGAAGGCCGAGATTAATCGCATCATAGGCTTGGGCGCGCTGAAATATTTCATGCTCAAGGTCGACGCGCGCAAGAACATGCTCTTCAACCCCAAGGAGTCCATCGATTTCAACGGCAACACAGGACCGTTCATTCAGTACACCTATGCACGTACACGTTCAATCGAGCGCAAGGCTGCCGAGACCGGCGTCAATATAGAGGGCGCCAAGGCACCTGCGGGCCTCAGCGAGAAGGAGTGTTCTATCATACGCATGCTCAACGAGTTCCCGGCCGTGATACGCCAGGCGGGCACAGACTATTCTCCTTCGGGAATAGCGAACTACGCATACGACCTTGCGAAGGAGTACAACCAGTTCTATCATGACTTCACAATCCTTCGCGAGGAGAACGAGGACGTAAAGGCATTCCGTGTGCTTCTCACACGCAACGTAGGCAAGGTCATCAAGACTGCAATGAACATTCTCGGAATAGAGGTCCCCGAGAGGATGTAAAAAACGTGACTCCATGGTAAAGAAACGCTATTATGTAGTGTGGAGTGGTGCAGAGCCTGGCATCTACGAAAGTTGGAAGGAGTGTGAAGCTCAGATAAAGGGCGTAAAACAGGCCCTTTACAAATCCTTCGACACTCTTTCCGATGCCCAGAAGGCCTACTCTTCATCGCCATACAGCTACATTGGCAGTAAGGCCAAAGAGAAGAGCACACCAAAAGAGTTGCCGTCAACCGTAATAAAGACCGCACTGGCCGTCGATGCGGCATGCAGCGGCAATCCCGGGCAGATGGAATACCGTGGGGTATATATCGCCACGGGAGAGGAGATTTTCCACTTTGGTCCGATGTTCGGCACAAACAACATCGGAGAGTTCCTGGCCATAGTCCATGGACTGGCACTGCTGAAACAGAAAGGGCTCGAGCTGCCGATATACTCCGACAGCCGCAATGCCCTGCTGTGGGTAAAGCAGAAGAAATGCAAGACAAAGCTCCCGCGTGACGCAAGCAGCGAAGAGCTGTTCGGCTACATTGACCGGGCCGAGAAATGGCTCAAGCAGAACAGCTACACGACAACATTGCTTAAATGGGAAACCGGCGAATGGGGCGAGATTCCGGCTGACTTCGGCAGGAAATAGGATATTCAAGAAACATAGACACAGAATCATGAGAGAGAGGATAATATTCATTGCGAGATACTATTTCTCTTTAGCCGCATTGGCAGCAATATACAAGGCAATCTTTCTGCTTGCCGACAGCGGCGAAGAGCCTTTATCGGTGATTGACAGCTTTAGCGTCATATATTATGGATTGCAGCACGACCTGGCTATTGCTGGATATTTTACTGCTATACCTCTCTTCACTGCCATTGTTACCATTTTCTGCAGATTACCATTGAGAAGATTCTTTGCATGCTACAACGGCATAGTGGCATTCCTTTTCATGCTTGCTTTCCTTGCCGACGTTTCACTGTATCCCTACTGGGGTTTCAAACTCGACGCTTCGGTGCTGATGTACCTTGACTCGCCCGCAAATGCCTTTGCGAGCGTAGAGGTGTGGCATCTTGTTCTGCTTGTCCTGCTACTCACAGGAGGCACATTAGGTATATACGCCTTATTGAGACTTGCGAGCAGAAACGCCACAAGACTATACAACAATGAGGATAGAAAGAGTGTAAAGAGATGGCTGCCGACCCTTGCGGTCAACATTCTTGTGGGAGGATTCATTTTTCTGGGAATAAGAGGCGGTGTAGCAGAATCGACCAACAACATCGGGTCTGTTTATTTCAGCGACAGGGAGTTCCTCAACCACGCAGCAGTGAACCCGGTTTTCAGTTTCCTCTACTCCTACATAAACATGGAAGACTTTACCAAGGAGTACTGTTTCTTCGATGAAAAGGAGAGAAAAGAGATTTTCAATGGGCTATATCCGAAGGATGATACCGTCACGGACACCCTGCTGAACAGGCAGAGACCAAACGTCCTGACAATCATACTCGAAGGGTTGAGCGCAAACCTTGTCGAAGAACTCGGGGGCATGGAAGGTATTACCCCGAATTTCAACAGACTTGCCAAGGAGGGTGTACTCTTTACCAACTGCTATGCCAACAGTTTCCGCACTGACAGAGGACTTATATGTGCCCTGAGCGGTTACCCGTCGTTTCCGAAGACCTCGGTAATGAAATCAACCGCCAGAAGCCAGAAGTTGCCCTCATTGGCATCGGAACTGGCGAAGGCCGGCTACACAAACACATTCCTATATGGCGGTGACATAAATTTCACGAACATGCGAGGGTACCTCTACTCCACCGGATATAAACGCATTATCGCCGACAAGGACTTCAGCGCAGAAGAACGTAGCACACATCGTTGGGGCGCAGGAGATGACATTGTCCTCGACAGACTGTATGATGTCATTGAAGAGCAAGGCAATGAGCCTTGGCATATAACATGCCTCACGCTCAGCAGCCACGAACCATGGAGCGTACCTTATACACGCATCGAAGGGGACAAAATCGCGAATTCCTTTGCCTTTACCGATGAAGAGTTCGGCAAATTCATCGAAAGGTTCAGACAGAGTGACAAATGGGATAGCACATTGATTGTATGCATCAGCGACCACTCTGTCGTGGGATACCCCAAGGGCATAACACAGAATGACAGGAACCGCAACCACATTCCATTACTGCTGCTCGGAGGTGCAGTAAAGGAGGCAAGAAAGATTGAGACACTATGCAATCAGCAGGACCTTGTCGCGACCATTCTACCCCAGATGGGGTTGTCGGGCAAGGAGTTCCCGTTCAGCCGCAATATACTCAGTCCCAAATACAGCCATCCGTTCGCCTATCACTGCTTCAACAACGGATTCTCCATAATTGACTCCACCGGATTTACTGTCTACAGCCTTGATAATGGAAAGACTACACATGACGAGCCCGAAGAAGGAGGAGTGGAGCGTCTGTACAATGCCAAAGCCATACTTCAGACAACGTATACCGATTTTATAAGAAAATAGCCCCACTGGAGCAAAACGAAACATCCATAAACATGAGCAGGACACTTTTCAGAAGTTTCAAAGAGAAGAACGTATTGACAGCTTTACTGCTGAATATTGCACTAGCATATGCCATGCTGTTCATCTGCCGCATACTTTTCATGGCGGTCAACCACGGCATGTACGATGACACTCTTGCAAATGACTCGCTGTGGACAATGGCAAAAGGAGCACTGCTTTTCGACACATCGGCAGTATGTTATCTCAATGCGCTGTATCTGCTGTGTCTGCTCTTTCCGCTGCACTACAAGGAAGGGAGAATCATGCAGACAGTTACCAGATGGGCTTTTGTCATTCCCAACTCGGCAGGAGTCATCGCCAACCTGTGCGACTGCGTCTATGTGCCGTTCACAGGCAGAAGAACCACATGGAGCGTCTTCTATGAGTTCAGCAACGAAGAGAACATGGGCAACATTGTCGCCGCCGAGGTCATAAACCATTGGTGGCTTGTACTTATAGGTATCCTGCTCATTTGGCTCACATACAGACTATACACGCCCGCGCAGAAGAGCATCAAGGGTGTCGGGAAGTACTATCTTCTGCATGTACCGCTGCTTGCCATGGTTGCATTCCTGCTCGTTACAGGCATGCGTGGTGGTATAGGCAAGGCGGTAAGACCAATCACGCTGAGCAATGCCAACCAATATGTATCATCGCCCGACCAGGCAGCAATAATCCTGAACACTCCGTTCAGTATCCTCCGCACAGCCGGCAAGAAACCATTCGGCGAGAAGAACTATTTCAGCGAAGAAGAGCTTGCCACCATATACACTCCACTAAAACAGTTTGCCGTAGCTGACAGCACAAAGAAAAGGAACGTGGTCATTCTCATTGTGGAGAGTTTCGGCAAGGAATATATCGGAGCATACAACCATCGTGAAGAGGGCTCGCTTACCCCGTTCCTCGATTCACTCATAGAGAAGAGCAGAAGTTACCTCTACTCATACGGCAACGGAAAGAAGAGCATTGACGGCATGCCCTCGATACTATCAAGCATACCGATGTTCGTTGAGCCCTTCTTCGTTACTGACGCATCGCTCAACAAGGTAAGCGGAATAGCAGGGGAACTTGGCAAGATTGGATACAACAGTGCATTCTTCCATGGAGCCCCCAATGGTTCAATGGGTTTCCAAGCCTTTGCAAACGCAACTGGTTTCCAAAGGTATCTTGGCTTTGATGAATACTGCACAGCACCCGGACACAACGGGAAAGCAGACCATGACGGCACATGGGCTATCTGGGATGAGCCGTTCCTCCGATACTATGCCGAGTGCATGGATAATATGCAGGAACCGTTCGTGACATCGGTATTCACGGCCTCATCTCACCACCCGTTCAAGATCCCCGAAGAGTACACAGAGAGATTCAAGGGTGGCGATGACCCGTTCCTGAAATGCGTACAGTACACAGACCATGCATTGAAGGAGTTCTTTGAATATGCCCGTAAACAGAAATGGTATGACAACACTCTTTTCGTCATCACAGCCGACCATACCAACCACAGCATAGAGCCACGTTACAAGACAACAGCAGGATGGTTTGAAGTACCCGTAATATTCTTCTCTCCAGACGGGAGTGCGCCTTTCGCTCCAGGCATTGACAGTACCATGATAGCACAACAGGCCGACATAATGCCGACCATACTTGAGTATGTGGGATACGACAGACCGTTCATTGCATTCGGTAAGAGCCTTATATCTACACCTGCCGAAGAGAGCTATGCAGTAAACTACACCAATGAGACATACCAGTACTACAAAGGAGAGTATGTGCTTCAGTTCGATGGAGAGAAGAGCACAGGACTTTACAATATACGCCGCGATGAACTGATGAAAGAGAACATTATCGGCAACAACGATGTTCAGGAGAGCATGGAACGTGAACTCAAAGCAATAGTACAGCAATACATGAACAGGATGGTCAATGACAGGCTCACGCCGGAGACCGATGATATTGAAAATCAAGAGCCATGGCAACGATAATTTTCCCCTCCCCCATTTTCGGACCAATAAAGAGCCGACGCCTCGGTATTTCACTGGGCGTAAACCTTCTGCCTGCAGACGGCAAGATATGCACATTTGACTGCATATATTGCGAATGCGGCTTTAACAGCGAGCGCCGTCCCAAGGCGCGCATTCCCCAACGGCATGAGGTGGCTGAGGCCCTTGAAAGGAAACTGGCCGAGATGAAAGCCGACGGAGCGCTCCCCGACGTGATAACGTTCGCCGGCAACGGCGAACCCACAGTTCATCCGCAGTTCAACGAAATAATCGATGACACAATAGTACTGCGGGACAAATATTGCCCCGACGCCAAGGTAAGCGTCCTTACCAATGCGACAATGCTCTCAAAGCCGAATGTATTTGACGCCTTGTTGAAGGTCGACAACAACATACTCAAACTCGATACTGTAGACACCGCATACATCCAACGCGTGGACCGTCCCAACGGCAGATACGACGTAAGGGAGATTATCGGATACATGAAGGAGTTCGGAGGCAAGGCCGTAATACAGACCATGTTCCTGAAAGGAGAGGTTGACGGAGTCGACGTCAACAATACAGGAGAGGAGTATGTGGCCCCATGGATAGAGGCTGTGAAAGAGATTGCGCCACGCGAGGTAATGATATACACCATTGACCGCGAGACACCACAGAAAGGACTTATAAAAGCGACCCACGAAGAGCTGGACAGGATTGTCAAAAGGCTTACCGATGCGGGCATCAAGGCATCGGCCTCATATTAGAAGCCGAAGAATCCGGCAATTCCGATAGCAGAAATCACTATCAGCGAATAACGGAGCAACTTGCCTAGAGCCATAAGCACAAAGACTTTTGTCTTGCTTGCACGCATTATTCCGAGTGCAACAAGGAACACCTCGCCTATTGCCGGAACAAAAGAGAAAAATGCCGTCCAGTAACCATATTTGTCTATGAGACGGTCGGCACGGCGCATCCTCCTGTCGGGAATCCTGAAGAAAGCCTGTACCCTCTCTTTCTTGGCAAGATAGCCAAAAAGGAAGCATGTGATGCCACCCAACACATTGCCTACGGTGGCAGAAAGTGTAAGCCCCACAGCATTCAGTCCGGCACCGAGGAAGAACACAAGCAGCACCTCACTGGCAATAGGCAGTACTGTTCCGGCAAGGAAAGCCATTATACCCATGCCCACATATCCATAATCCTTCAGGAAATCTATAATCAATTCACCCATACGCTAAACACAGCTATTGCAAGCCACAGAATAAAAATCATCACAAAATATATATTCGAATATCTTGTTACCTTCAACGAGAAAAGATACGAAGCCAATATTGCTGTTCCCGGAATCCGCCATGCATACAACATATCGAAATTGGGTGCAGAGAGGAACGATAGCAGCAGAAGATAGGTGTTGGCAATCATTATGAAGAGCAACCTCCTGCGCAGGAAAGGCTTGCTCGGCACAGAAGACGCCGCGAACATAGTCATGGCCGGCAACATCACCGCAAGCTCGGTAACCGGTAGCAGAATCCTCAATGGAGTGAAATCTATTACTTCAGGAAATGCCAGACTGCATAAAACAGATTCTCCGCTTGGAACGAACTCCGAGACCTCGGGCCATACATAAGTTACACCGAACAAGAGCCAGAATGGCAATATGAGTCCAAGCATCGCCGCCAGAAATCTTCTGAGCCCGAAGATATTGGCCACAAAAAGGTATAGCACAAAGAGTGGAATAAGGAACAGGAACTGCGGCAGCAGGAACGAGAGCAACCCAAGCAAGGCAAAAGCTGCAAAAAGGGCACCTTCGGTATCTTCGCCAGGCTGGCATACTAGAAGTGCAGACATTACTGCTATAAAAAGAAGTGCAGACACAGCGGACACGACATCATTGTGCATGAACAGCGACACTGCCGCCAGGAAAAAGCACAATGACGTAAGCCAGTTGATGCGTCTCTCATGCAAATGGAGCATTCCAAGAATTACAGCCACAGCAATATAACAAAGCATCGGCACTATTGCAGAGAAAATCCCTCCACCGACACTGAACATATGCACAGGCCAGAGCATACCCGATGACGTCGGGATAAAGAAAGACCCGATACGCCATACAACCACAGACACGAGCACTAATATCAGTGGTGTATATCTTCCCGAGACAAAAAGCCCCTGCAACGACCTGCTATAAGTCAAAGCCTATATCTCCTCTAAAATATTTCTTCTCGTAAGATATTGCATTTGCAGAGCGGAAAGACTTCTCAAGAGCTTCGGCACGTGTGGCACCATATGAGACTGCAGCGATGACACGTCCCCCGGCTGTCACAACCTTGCCTTCCTTCTCGGCTGTACCCGCGTGGAACAGTATACTATCCTTGACGTTTTCGAAACCCGTAATCTCGAATCCCTTGTCATAATGCTCGGGGTAACCGCCTGATACAAGCATCACGCACACAGCAGCCCTCTCATCGAACTCTACAGCTGTTCCCGCCAATGTGCCTGCATCGACCTTCTCGAAGAGTTCTACGATGTCACTCTTCAGACGTAGCATCACAGACTCTGTCTCAGGGTCGCCCATACGGACATTGTACTCAATTACCATCGGCTCGCCCTCTACATTTATGAGGCCGAAGAAAATGAAGCCCTTATAGAGCAGGTTATCCTTTACAAGGCCGTCGACCGTAGGACGTATAATGCGTTCATCGACTTTCTTCATCCACTCCTCGGTCGCAAAAGGCACAGGAGATATCGAGCCCATACCGCCTGTATTGAGACCGGTATTACCCTCACCGATACGCTTGTAGTCCTTTGCCTCGGGCAGTATCACATAGTCCTTGCCGTCGGTAAGCACGAATACCGAACACTCGATGCCATCAAGGAACTCCTCAATGACAACTGTTGCGGAGGAATCGCCGAACATTCCGTCAAACATCTCGTTGAGACTGCTCTTTGCCTCTTCGATAGTCGGCAATATGAGGACACCTTTTCCTGCACAGAGGCCGTCGGCCTTGAGCACATAAGGAGCCTTGAGGCCCTCAAGGAAACGATATGCATCATCCTTTTCTGCCGCCGTAAACGCGCGATATGCAGCTGTCGGAATAGAATGACGCTGCATGAAATCTTTGGCAAAGCTCTTGCTGCCTTCAAGTTCCGCAGCACCCTTTGAGGGACCTATTACCGCAACGTGCTGCAGGCGACTGTCAGCCTTGAAATAGTCATATATACCCTTCACAAGCGGGTCCTCGGGGCCGACAACGACCATGTTTATCCCGTTATCGAGAACAAAGGCCGCAATTGCATCAAAATCGCATACAGATATCGCGACATTCTCGCCCACCTCGTTTGTACCAGCATTGCCCGGAGCAATGAACAACTTCTCAACCTTTGGGCTCTGCGCGATTTTCCATGCAAGTGCATGCTCGCGGCCACCACTACCTAAAAGCAAAATCTTCATACTCTTTATATTTGTACAGCGGCCCTGCTAAAGGCTGCTGCGATAGTTTAATCCTTCTTTATGCGTTTGCCTCCACGCAGAGGCTTGAAATCACCACCCGGTCGCTCAAACTGGCGTCTTTCGCCACGCGCACCGCCACGTTCCGGTCTGTTTCCGCCACGGGAGTCACGGCCACGTGAATCGCGGTCCGATGCAGGACGCTGGCCATAGCCGCGTGCTCCCTCTCTGTTGCTCCGCTGTTCGCGACGGCCCTGACGTTCATCCTCCCTGCGTTCACGCTGCGGACGGAAAGAGCCGCGGCTCTCCTGACGGTCATTATCGCGACGCTCTTCATTCCTGCGTTTGCGTGCAGCAGCACTCCTCTTGTCTCTGTATGAGCTGAAATACGACTCGAGCTCGCGGCGACGGCGGATAGACTCCTCATCGATATCGCCACTGTAGCTCTCGGCAGCACGTTCCCTTGAACGGGGAGGACGCTGCTCTCCGTCAGCACCGGTAAGGCGCGACTTACGCTTGAGCGGTGCAAAATCCTTCTTCAGTTCATTGCCCTCATCACGGAAACCGCTGTACTTGCCCGAGAAGAGTTCATACTTGCGGAACTCGCAGTCAAGATCGCCATTATACAACGGAATACGGGCTGACGCCTTCAGACCGACCTGGTCAAAGCAGTCATAGCTGCTGCTTATAATCCACGCCTCATTACCTTGGAAGGCATGCTTGAGACGCGATCCGAGCTCCTTGTAAACCTTGAGCAGGTTCTCAAGCTGCAGACGCTCACCATAAGGAGGGTTGACAACCATTATCGCAGGAGCCTCAGGCTCGACAAAATCCTTGATGTCACGACACTCTATCTCTATGATATCGCCCATCATGGCAGACTTGACGTTGCGTCTTGCACATGCTACCATGCGGCCATCTACATCATAGCCATATATCTTGTGATTGAACTCCCTTTCGCCGGAATCATCATCATAGATGGACCTGAACAACTCGCTGTCAAAATCCTTCCATTTCTCGAACGCATAACCCTGACGGAAGACACCAGGAGCAATGTTGCGGGCAATCAGTGCAGCCTCAATAGGTAAAGTTCCCGAGCCACACATCGGGTCTATGAAATCACATTCACCATCCCAACCCGTCAACAGGATAAGACCCGCGGCCAACACCTCATTGATTGGAGCAGCACCAGTCTCGACACGATAGCCGCGGCGATGCAACGACTCTCCCGAACTGTCAAATGCCAATGTACACTCTTCGCCAGCTATATGTATGTGGAAGATGAGGTCAGGATTGTTCAAGCGCACCGAAGGACGCTCGCCGTACTTTTCGTTGAAGTAGTCGGCAATGGCATCCTTTACACGATATGCTACGAACTTGGAGTGACGGAATACCTCGCTGTACACCACCGAATCGACCGAGAATGTCGAGTTGCGGTCCATATACTGTTCCCATTCTATCGCCTTGATAACCTCATAGACCTCATCGGCATCAGCCGCCTTGAAGTGCATTATCGGTTTCAGTATGCGCACAGCCGTCCTCAGATGGAAGTTCGCCCTGTACATAAGCTCCTTGTCTCCTGTAAATGAGACCATACGGCGGCCTATCTGCACATTATTTGCGCCCAAGGCAACCAGTTCCTTTGCCAAGACCTCCTCAAGACCCTGAAAGGTCTTTGCAATCATTTCAAATTCTGCCATAAAATTGTCCAAAAAGTGTTTTAGGGAATACCCTGGGAAGCCATTCCGGACAGTCCCCTAATATTTTGCAAAGGAACAAAAAAAAGCGATGCGAATCAACAAAAAGAGTTGATATTTGAGTATGTTTGAACTATCTTCGCGGAAATTTTAATAGATAGCACACTCAATGACAATGAAAAGAGAAATATCATGCTTATGCATCGCTGCGTTGCTGATTCTTTCTTCTGCAGCACCGTCAAGCGCTGCCACAGGGAGTCATCTGGCAAAAAACAACGATGGAAAGGAGAAAAAAGAGCAAAGGCTTAACGACAACGTATCGCCACGGATACCGGCGCAGGTCACTTTTGCAGGCGAGAATATTGAACTGACGTTGCAGGACCGCCGAGAGCGCATGGACAGAGAAATGCTATCATTCTGCTACTCGCACATAAACACCATGC
This sequence comes from Bacteroidaceae bacterium, assembly GCA_017936265.1. Lineage (GTDB taxonomy): Bacteria > Bacteroidota > Bacteroidia > Bacteroidales > Bacteroidaceae > HGM04593. The sequence continues at coordinate 28,492 of JAGBFX010000030.1, forward strand.
TTCAGATAAAGCGAGCCAACCGCCTGTTCCCCATTGTGGAACCGATACTTATGAAACACGGCATACCCTCCGACTTCAAATATCTGATGATAATAGAGTGCAACGGCGATGTCGAGGCTCGTTCAAGCGCCGGAGCAGCAGGTCCATGGCAGTTCCTCGAGAAGACCGGACGCCAGTACGGACTTGAGGTCAACGGCGAGGTTGACGAGCGCTACAACATAGAAAAGGCAACAGTCGCTGCATGCAAGTACCTCAAGGAGTCATACGAAGAGTACGGCGATTGGCTGACTGTGGCAGCAAGCTACAATACAGGCAGGGCCAATGTTACCAAGAGAATCAATGCCCAGAAGGAAGACAAGGCAATCAATCTGGTGCTCCTGCCCGAGACATCGCGCTACATTTTCCGTCTTCTGGCGGTAAAGACCATTTTCAGCAATCCCCAAGCATATGGTTTTATTCTCAAGGAGAGTGACCTATACCCAACTATACCCATTTCCAAGACAATAACTGTCAGCAAAGCAGTCACAAGCTGGGCAGACATAGCGAAGGAGCATGGAGTTACATATCTTCAGCTGCACGAGGCAAACCCATGGATAAGAAGCGCCTCGATGGCGAACAAAAGCAGCAAGACATACAAGGTAAAGATTCCGGATATAAAGACCCTCGAATATGACCCTGCGAAGACCAAGGCACATGACAGGCGCTGGATTGCAGAGTAGCCATCAAACAGGCCGTAACATCCCTGTACAACTCGATGGAGCAAAGCAAACAAATGAATGACAGCAGCGCAAGGCTGCTGTCATTCATTATATCATGCATACTCATCGCCGAGCTTCATCTTGACATCGTTGAGGAATTTGCGTATCTCCCTTTCATCCTCCTTGCGGCATATCATAAGAACATTCCCCGCATCCACTACAAGCAACCCGTCAACACCCTGGACTACGGCAAGTTTACCCTTAGGGAGCACTATCAGATTGTTGTGGCTCTCATATTTCAACACCGATGAATTGGGTGTCACGTTACCGTCAGCATCCTTAGGCAGCGTGCCATAAAGGGTATCCCAAGTACCGATATCGGCCCACCCGAAATCTCCCGGCAGAAGATACACATTGTCAGCCCTCTCCATTACGCTCATGTCAAGCGAGGCGTTCGGGAACGAGGTATAGACCTCATATCCGCGTGCACGACGCTCGTTGCGGTCGGGAATCTCACTGTATATATCCTCGAGCATACGCATCATCTCGGGCAGAAACTTTGACATGGTATCAATTATTGTCTGCACATTCCATATATAAAGACCGGAATTCCAGTAGAACTCGCCACTCTCCATAAAAATCTTGGCAAACTCATACTGAGGTTTCTCGGTAAATGTCTTTACCTTGTAGAACGAGTTCTCATCAGGAGCACCATCGACCTGTATATAACCATAGCGTGTCTCGGGACATGTAGGCTTGATACCTACAACAACCAGTTTATTGTTCTCGGCAACAAAATCAAAACCTCGCAATATAATCTCGGAGAACTTCTCTTCATTGAGCACCAGCTGGTCACTCTGTGCGACAATGATATTCGCCTTCGGATTCAACAGACGTATGTGGCAAGCAAGATTGGCAAGACTGGGAGCCGTACCCCTGAATGCAGGTTCATGTATCACTTGAGAATCGGGAAGTTCGGGGAGTTGTTCGCGTACAAGGGCTGTATAATCCACATGCGTCGATACAAGTATGTTCTCTTTGGGGATTATGCGGCAATAACGGTCATATGTAAGCTGCAACAATGTTCTTCCACAGCCCAACACATCCTGGAACTGTTTTGGAAAGGCTTTTCGGCTCATGGGCCAGAGACGTGTCCCCTGACCACCGGCCATAATTATACAATAACGGTTCTTGTCCATATCATACTCAGTTTCAAAAGGAGAGGCGTCAACAAAATCATACCGAAAACGGCACTCCTTTTTTTCATAACGCGAGTATAGCACTTTTATTGCAGAATAAAAAAACCTTTTAGTTTTATTTGGATTCTACGGGCAATATAAAAACGGCGCTTTCGAAAAAGCGCCGTTTTTATCAGAACTCTGCATTGTTCGGAGTACGCGGGAAAGGTATCACGTCGCGGATATTCGCCATACCCGTCACGAATAGCAACAGACGCTCGAATCCGAGACCGAAACCCGAGTGAGGACATGAACCGTAGCGACGTGTATCGAGGTACCACCACATATCCTTCATCGGGATATTCATCTCCTCTATACGTTTCAGCAACTTGCCATAATCGGCCTCACGCTCAGAACCGCCGATAATCTCTCCGATTTTCGGGAAGAGGACATCCATTGCACGTACTGTCTTGCCGTCATCATTCTGCTTCATGTAGAATGCCTTGATATCCTTCGGGTAATCGGTAAGTATTACAGGACGCTTGAAATGTGTCTCCACAAGGTAACGCTCATGCTCCGAAGCAAGGTCGACACCCCAATAAACCGGGAACTCGAACTTGTGACCGGCCGCAACGGCATCCTCAAGAATCTTGATACCATCGGTGTAGCTCAAACGTACGAACTCCGTGTCAACGATTGAACGCAGACGCTCGATAAGTTCCTTGTCAATCATGTTGTTGAGGAATGTAATATCCTCCATACAGTTGTCAAGAGCCCACTGTACACAGTACTTGATGAACTCCTCGGCAAGCTCCATGTTGTCATAGATATCGTTGAAGGCCACCTCGGGCTCAATCATCCAGAACTCAGCAAGGTGGCGCGGTGTATTCGAGTTCTCGGCACGGAAGGTAGGACCGAAAGTGTAGATTGCACCAAGTGCTGTTGCCGCCAGCTCGCCTTCGAGCTGACCTGATACTGTCAGGCTCGCCTGCTTGCCGAAGAAGTCGTTATCATATATGATGCTGCCGTTCTCATCCTTCTTGAGATCATAGAGATTCATTGTGGTCACCTGGAACATCTGCCCTGCACCCTCACAGTCAGATGCCGTAATTAGCGGAGTGTGGAAATAGTAGAATCCTTTGTCGTGGAAGAACTTGTGGATTGCATAGGCCATGTTATGACGTATGCGGAACACTGCACCGAATGTATTTGTACGGGGACGCAGGTGCGCTACTGTACGCATGAACTCCATGGTCTGTCCCTTCTTCTGAAGAGGATATGTATTATCACATGCACCAAGCAATTCAATCTCTGTTGCCTGAATCTCAACGGCATGACCGCCACCGATAGACTCGACCAATGTTCCGTTGACGCTAAGACATGCACCTGTCGTAAACTGTTTTACAAGTTCCTCATCAAACTTTTCCACGTCGATAACGACCTGGACATTATTGATTGTAGAACCGTCATTCAGAGCCACAAAGGCAACCTGTTTGCTACTACGGCGGGTTCTTACCCAGCCACGGACATTTACCTCAATGCCATGCTCCTTGCTCTTGAGCAAATCGGCAATTCTTGTTCGTTTTATCGCTTTCATCGATTTATTGTGGTTACACCCGACAAAGCGGGCTACATTCATTATTATTCGTATGCACCCATGCGGAGCATTGCAACCTCCTTGTCTGTGAGGTAACGCCAATCGCCACGTCTGAGGTTCTTTTTGGTAAGACCAGCAAAAAGCACCCTGTCGAGTTTGTTCACACGATAGCCGAGGTGCTCGAGCATGCGGCGCACGATACGGTTCTTTCCGGAGTGTATCTCAATGCCTATCTGCGAACGGTCAGCCTCGTTTACATATGAGACCTCATCGGCATATACCGGACCATCCTCCAACTCAATACCGCTGACAAGAAGGTCCATATCCGACATTGCAACATTCTTGTCGCATGTGACATGGTAGATTTTCTTCTTCATGAACTTCGGATGAGTCAATTTTGCTGCCAGGTCACCGTCATTTGTAAGCAGAAGCACACCTGTCGTATTGCGGTCGAGACGTCCGACAGGATAGATTCTCTCCTTGCCAATACCTTTCAGGCAGTCGAGCACAGTCTTGCGTTCCTGAGGATCATCTACGGTTGTAACACAATCCTTTGGCTTGTTAAGGAGGACATATACTTTCCTCTCGGGATTGATACGCTCGCCGTTGAAACGCACGTCATCACCGGGGAGCACCTTTGTACCCAACTCGGTCACGACCTCGCCATTTACCATTATGAGTCCAGCCTCGATATAATTATCAGCCTCTCGGCGTGAGCATATACCTGCATTAGAAAGATATTTGTTCAGACGCACCGGAGCATTAGGGTCTATCGCCGCCTCCTTGTATGCCATACGTTTCTTTGCGCTGTATTTTGCATTGGGATCATAGCTACCTCTTTTTGTCGGACGGCTACCATAGCCGTCACGACGTCCTGATGCAGGACGGCCGTTTCTTTCGCCCTCGGAGCCCGAATACGGAGCAGAATAATCTCTGCCCTGATAACCTCTTCTGCGACCTCCTTCTGCAACCTGTGAAGCATCTCTGTTATAGCGGGGTCTGAAACCGCCGCCATAGCGGTTGCCCCTCTCTTCGCCTGAACGCGCACCGAAGTCGCGGCTTCCGCGGCCATATGTTCTGCTGCCGTTTCCACGATCTGCCCTTTCGTACCGGGCACCCTCATCTGAACTTCTGTCAAAACGCGAACGCTTCAGTCTGTTATCACTTCCAAAATTGGGATTGAATGATGCTCTATCCCTGTTTCCGCGTGAGGATGAACCATCCTGACGCTTGTCTCTATAATTACTCATCTAGAAAATATTTTACGAACCTCACGGTCCAATTAATATCCATTACAAACCTGTATAGGTATGCGGTGTTATTGCACGCAGCTCCTCCTTTACACTTTCAGAGACCTCGAGTCCCTCAATGAACTGCAGCAAAGTGTTGCGGTTGATACCCTCATTCGTACGTGTGAGCGCCTTCAGGGCCTCGTACGGGTTAGGATAAGCCTCACGACGCAGAATGGTCTGTATTCCCTCGGCACAGACACTCCAGCAGTTGTCAAGCTCGTTGTATATTGCCTGCTCGTTAAGCAGCAACTTGCGAAGGCCCACAAGAGAACTCTTCAGAGCTATCATCATGTGTCCCATAGGCACTCCGACATTACGCAACACTGTAGAGTCGGTAAGGTCGCGCTGAAGACGTGAAATAGGAAGCTTCATAGCCAAGTGGTCAAGAATGGCATTCGCTATACCCAGGTTACCCTCGCTGTTCTCGAAGTCAATCGGGTTGACCTTGTGCGGCATCGCGCTTGAACCGACCTCGCCGGCCTTGATTTTCTGCTTGAAGAACTCATTCGAAATATACTGCCAGAAGTCCTTGTCCATGTCCATGATGATGACATTGATGCGGCGCATTGCATCGAAGAGCGCAGCAAGGTTGTCATAATTTGATATCTGTGTGGTATACTGCTCGCGCTGCAGGCCGAGATTCTCCTGAACGAACCTGTTTGCAAAAGATTTCCAGTCTATTGAAGGATAAGCGACACGATGAGCATTGAAGTTGCCTGTCGCGCCTCCGAACTTTGCCGAGATAGTGCATCTTTTAAGCTCTGCCAGCTGTGTCTCAAGACGGTACACAAAAACCATGACCTCTTTGCCCAAGCGGGTCGGAGAGGCTGGCTGACCATGGGTACGTGCAAGCATCGGGATATTCTCCCATGCTGCTGCATACTCTCTGAGCTGCGCTATCAATTCCTCGACTGCAGGATAATAGACATCGTTCAATGCATCCTTTATTGAGCACGGAATCGAGGTATTATTGATATCCTGAGAAGTCAAGCCGAAGTGGATGAACTCCTTGTATGCATCAAGCCCTCCGATAGCATCAAACTGTTCCTTTATGAAATACTCAACAGCCTTAACATCATGATTGGTTACCTTCTCAATGGCCTTAACACGTGCGGCATTCTCCTCGGAGAAGTTGCCGTATATCTCGCGCAAGCGAGGGAACAAGGCCTTATCCATGCCCACGAGCTGAGGTATGGGAAGTTCACACAATGCTATGAAATACTCAATTTCGACAAACACACGGTATTTAATCAATGCATACTCCGAAAAATAGCCTGCAAGGGATTCTGTCTTTCCCCTGTAACGTCCGTCAATCGGGGAAATTGCTGTTAGAATATCAAGTTCCATTATCCTATTTTGTAAAAACGTTTTTGAATATACAAAAATAGTACTTTTTAACCATAAACACTCACTGATAGATTAAAGTTTGTGCAAAATAATGCAAAAAGGACTACAGATGCAGAACATTGCAGAAGGAGAAAAAAATAACCTACGCAATGCGCAGGTTCAACTTCTGTGGACGTTGACGGATTCGAACCGCCGACCCTCTGCTTGTAAGGCAGATGCTCTAAACCAGCTGAGCTAAACGTCCGATATGTCTGTTTTGTTGTGGACGTTGACGGATTCGAACCGCCGACCCTCTGCTTGTAAGGCAGATGCTCTAAACCAGCTGAGCTAAACGTCCAATAAGTCGCAACTCTTAATTGCGTTGCAAAAGTACAGCAAAATATTTCAACTACCAAATTTTTTGGTAAAAAATTTAGAAAAATCGCGATTTTTCCATCAATTCCCGCAAAACGGTCCGGTCAGGGAGCTCCTACACAGAAAAGAGACTGCAAGCAACAGCAGCCCACCCCCTTTATATGAACAAATAAAGAGTGTGCCGCATGGACACACTCTTTATATTTAATATCGAGAGATTTGCTTACTTTGCAACCTCGATTACCGCGCGACGGTTGAGATACTTGTTGCTGTACTCCTCAGACTCACCAACAACTACAACCTCAACATCCTTAACGCCTGCAGCCTTGAGAACCTCAGCAACAGCATTAGCACGATCAGCAGCAAGACCCTTGTTGTACTCATCTGTACCGATGATGTCTGTGTAACCAACAACTCTGAGCTTAACACCTGCCTCTGCAGCAGCCTTAGCATAAGCCTCGATATTCATCTGCTCCTTCTTAGAAGCAATCTTAGAAGAACCGAATGCGAAGAAGATAGACTCCTTAACATCGAGGAAGTTTGGCTTGTTCTTCAGCTCGTTGTAAGCGTCGTTCAACTTGTCATAGTCATTCTTAAGAGCCTTATAGTCGTTCTTGAGCTTATTGTTCTCAGCCTGAGCATCCTGAAGATCAGAAGCAAGCTCAGCAAGAGCAGCAGCATAGATAGCCTGGAGTGCAGGAACATCAGCAGCAGGCTCCCAACCAACCTTGTTGAACTTGTAAGCGACACCGAGGTTTGCAGACCACATCATATCGTGACCGCTCTGACCTGTGATACCGCTGAAACCGTTGCGGAAGAATGCACCAGCCAACTCAAGGTTGATATCCCAATGCTTAGAAACACGGAACTTGTTGATAAGACCATAGTTAACGGAGATTGAACCTGTAATGTCACCAGAGGTCATACGGCCTGTACCCTCCTCGTGGTTCATAGCCTCACGGCCAGCCCAACCACCACCGACATAAGCAATCACATTCCAGATGCGCTCCTCTCTGTAACCACAGAAAAGGTTGCTCAGGTTGAACATTGCGTCAAAGTGGAAGTTCATGAACATAGTGTGATCGAACTCCTCATATGTCTGGATATTGAGACCCTGATAAGCAACTCTCCAACCGAAGCCAGGAGTATGCCACTTACCTACATATACATTGAGAGCTGGAGAAAGGTGATCGAAAGCGCTCTCACCATTCATGAACACACCATTGTAAATGTTTACACCACCGTTCACACCGAGGAACCAGTTGCTACCGAAACTGTTGGTAACTACAGAGTTCTTCTTAGTAGGAACTACGACCTCGCTTACTGTCTCCTGTGCATTAGCAGTAGAGAACATGGCAATTGCAGCAATCGCCAGTGAAATCATCATTTTTTTCATACTTAAACTAATTAGAATCTTTATATTACTTTATTAATTTACCAGTTATGCAAATGTGAACATTATTGAAACACGTAAAAACCAATTTTGTTTAACCAGGCCACGTTCCAAAAGGAAACAACATTCCACACCACTATTTATTGTGCAAAATTACATAATTTTCACAATGACACATAAGAACGGAGAATAAATAACTTCCATATTAACATTGTTTAACATTTTGGTTACTTAATAAACAGGCGCTCTATCTCATTGTCTGACATAATATACAAAACTGTGCGGCCATCAGGAGTACGGGAAGGTAAAGGGGTACGGAAAAGTTCATCGACAAGAGTCTTCATTTCCTCGATGGACAGCACTTGTCCTGCAACAATAGCAACCTCCTTAGCCATCACATTCGCCAGCCTGTCATAGAGTTTCTCCTTGGCATCAGTTGTCTGCTCCATGGCTGTATGCAGCACCTCCATAAGCAATTTGACAGGAGAGAGCCCGTCAAGCCCAGACGGAACGCCTTGTATGACATATGTTCCTCCGCCCAAAGAGGATATGTCGAACCCCAAAGAGAGGAGATCATCACTTATGGACTCAAGCACTGCACTCTCGGTCAAAGTCAGCTCCACGCGTTCGGGGAACAGCACTCCCTGAACAGGAGCATTGCGCTCCTGAAGTTGCTTCCTGTACTTTTCATAAAGGACCCTTATATGTGCTCGGCGCTGATGAATCCACATAAGGCCCGACTTTACCGGAACAAGGATATACAGGCCTTTGTACTGCGACATCGGCACATACTCCTCTGAAAGGAAATCCTCGCCACGCTCCGAGGAGATTGACGAAGGCATCACAACCTGTTCTGGCAGATCTTCAAACGGAGAGAGGTCAAGAGCCGGTCTTTTATCCGACGCACCTTCGTAGAGGGCCTCCCATGAGGTATCACTGCCACAATAGGCAGGAGTCCTGTTCTTGAACGGGTTGTAATCACTCTTATATGATATCTTCGGCGCAGAAACCGGCGCGCCCTGTCCACCGGACATATCCATAACAGGGATATCCGGTATCTCATCATCATCAAAGCCAAGACTCGGCGTCGCGTTGAAACGGCCAAGCGACTCACGCACGGCTGCACATATTATTTTCCAGAGACTCGACTCATCCTCGAACTTAATTTCGGTTTTGGTAGGATGAATATTCACGTCAATGCGTGAGGGATCGACCTCAAGCGAAAGGAAGAAAGGCACCGACTCGCCCTGCAGTATGACCTCACCATAAGCCTCGGCGACAGCCTTGGCAAAATAGGGGTGGCGCATATAACGTCCGTTTATGAAGAAGAATTGCAGAGCGCCTTTTTTGCGGGCACTCTCGGGTGCACCGACAAAACCTTTTACGTTTATCAGCGAACTTGACACACCCACTTCTATCAACTGCGAGTTGATTTTCTTGCCGAACAGGTTTACAATCCTTTGGCGGAAAGATGATGGCGGCAAACAAATCATCTCGGAACCGTTATGAGACAGCGAAAACTCTATTCCACAGTTGATGAGCGCAACACGCTCGAACTCGGTCACAATATTGTTCAGTTCGGTCTGGGTAGACTTAAGGAATTTCCTACGTGCAGGAATATTGTAGAAGAGGTTCTTGACCTTGAAGTTGCTTCCGACCGGTGCGGCAACAGGCTCCTGTGCCTCAAACTGCGAGCCCGACACGACAATCCTGGTGCCGAGTTCATCTACCGCACGACGGGTCACGAGTTCAACCTCAGCCACAGCCGCGATTGACGCCAGAGCCTCGCCCCGGAAGCCCATGGTCGATAGTGAAAAAAGGTCCTCGGCACAACCAATCTTAGACGTTGCATGGCGTTCAAAAGATAGACGCGCATCACTCTCGGACATACCCTTTCCGTCATCTATTACCTGAACGAGCGTTCTGCCGCCATCGGCAATCACCACCTTTACATTGGTTGCGCCGGCATCGACTGAATTCTCCATAAGTTCCTTGACCACAGATGCCGGCCTCTGGACCACCTCGCCGGCCGCAATCTGATTGGCAACCGAATCGGGCAACAAATGTATTATATCCTGCATCATACAATCAATATAGTTGCCAAACGCTCTTCAATATATAACACAAAAGGAAAATGCACACCGCCACCGCAATCACAAGGAAACGGTTCGAGAAACGGGGACCGTCTTCCTGGCGGCGAGATAGATGCGAATTCTCATTCACGAACGCACCCTTCAGACGCTCACTGTATGATTCTTCTCGCGGCGGCAACATCCCGAGGTCACGCTTGGCACTCTCGACAATCTTGTCAAGTTTCTCCTTACGCTCATCGACGAATATATATTTATGGTTGAACCTTCTCGGTTCCCTCTGTTTGAAATATCCCATTTTTACTCCTCCTTTCTGAAGCGGTCAAGCGTGGGCAACGGCACACTCTCCCTCTTGAAGACCTTCAACTTTGAATTTGAGTCCTTGCCTCTCCACTCGAAAAGGTCCTCCTTGCTTGTGGGACGGACATAGTCGAACCACACGAAATTATCGAGATAGCATTCCTCAGGCGGGCGCTGACTCATCGGATAGAAGACTCCACTGGCCTCCTTGGGAACAACGACCTTGTCGACCTGACCGTCCTTTATATATGCAACTGCACGTCCTGCCGAAGTGGTGTTCATTCCCACATAAAGGCTATCATCGTCGAGCGGGAAGAAGACTATCTGCACACTACCGATTACCTGCATCTCGGAGAGTTTGCCTTCATCGAAGAAAAACCGCATCTCCTTGCCACGTATCTGGTTATAGTTGACGCTGTCCATAGGCTCGGCATAGAGTGTCTGGTTGATAATATGCACCCAGTCGATGGATGTACTGTCCATGTATACCCTTACCTCCTCGCCCAGCAGCTGTACATCCTTGTTCCAAAGAATGGGGTCCTTGTACATTGTCATGCACGTATCACGTGAATCGAACACGAGCGAATCACACACCGCCTGCATCTCCTTGCCCCACGCACGCACCTTATTATAGGCTTTTACCTTGCGGTAAAGAGAATCGGTTCCCAGATTATAAGAGACCGCCCATATTGTATCGGAATGCATGAACAGGGTATCACTCCTCGAGTAGTCGGCAACAAGCGCACGCTCTGTCACATAGGCAGAGTCTACCAACTCATTGACATAGGCATAGCCGCCCGTAAGCATATTCCGGTTGATTGTATCCGAATATACGATATTTCCGAATGCCTCACTATAACCCGAACGCATATCGTAGTATATGGAGTCCGCAGTAATCTCTTTCCTGTCATTGAATATCACCGACCTGTCGAGCAGGACAGCCTCTCTTACAGCCGTATTGTACCGGGCACGCTCCGAATAGACCTCCGACTCGCCGCTGTATATATTGGTCGGGCCGGTAATTGACGCTATCTTGCTGCTTGTATTGTAGCCCAGAGTATCGGAGAGCATCCTTAAACGGGGATTCTCAAGACTCACATCATCGAGGAACAGCGCTTCCTTGCTGTCCACATCATACTCTCCATAATATGAGCTCAGGGTACTCTCCTCGTCCGAAAGAATCCCGTACTCGAAGAAATAGCCTACGTTCACATTCCTGTCAAAATCAAGGCTGTCCGTCTCGAGTACTGTATTCTTGTCTATGAGCCGCACATTGCAACGGACACGCGCGAGGTTAGTCTCGCCGTCGAACTCAAGATAGTCACCGAAGAGAAACAGCGTATCGCCCTGCTCCATACGCACATTGCCGAAGGCCTGGAAGGAGTTCTTCTTCTGGAAATAATGGGCACTGTCGCAGTACATGTACATGCTGTCCCTGCGGAAACGCACATCCCCCACCAGAATCCATGCATCGGGGTTTATATCCTCATCAAAGCGTGTCACATTAGTATGCAACATATGAATGTAGCTCTTCTTTGAAGAACTACCCTCATCATCATTCTGTGCAACCGAAGGAAGCACGCACAGCAGCAACATTATCAACGACAGAATCCTGCTCATCCGCGTCAAGCCTTTATTTGCCCTCATAGAACTGCCAGTGAGGATACTTGAACTCACAAGAACGGCTATCCTTGTTTATTCTGACATAAGTTGTCCTCTGCTTCTCCTTTATCCATTGTTGGATGCGCTCATCGCCCTGCTTTGCCTGATACATTGAACTGAGCGTCACGTAGTCATCGTTGAATGTCGCCTGATGCGCATCAATCCTTGAACGTAGCTTCGCTATCGCACAGACGGTCTTGCCATTATCGAGGACCCAGGCGAACGGCTGCGAGATGTCGCCTACACCAAGGCCGTCAATCACACGTGCCACATCAACCGGCAGTTCCTCAAGAGTGAAATGCGATGATGCGTTCTCCTTATTATACATGATACCATAGTTGTTACGCGTATCCTTGTCATCTGAAATAGCACCGGCAGCCTCCTCGAAAGTGAATTTCTCATCCTTTATGTCTGTAGAAATGGAATCAAGACGCAGAAGCATCTTCTTGATATTCTCGCTCGAGCGGTTAGGTTTCCTGAGAATATGGCGTACCTTCACGCGGTCGCCACGTTTCTCCATGAGCTGAATGATATGGAAGCCGTACTCCGTCTCAACAATCTTCGAAACCTTGTTGGGATCAGTAAGGCTGAAAGCAACCGTCGCGAACTCCGGCTGAAGTTCGCCACGTCCACGGAAATCGAGTTCACCGCCACGACGCGCAGAGCCCGGGTCCTCGGAATAGAGAAGAGCCATGGTAGAGAAGCTTGTTTCACCGCTTGTTATGCGCTCCGTATAATCACGAAGTTCGCTCTTCACACGTTCAATCTCCTCTACGTCAATCTCGGGCTCAAGAGTGATAATCTGCACCTCAACCTGCTCCTGGATAAAGGGCAGGCTATCTTTCGGCAGCGACTCATAGAAACGACGCACCAAGGAGGGAGAGACCTTTATGTCGCCGACAAGTTTCCTCTTCATCTCTTCCATCATCTCCATGTTATAAAGCTGTTCACGGTACATCTCACGAATCTCGGAAGAGTTCTTGTCAAAATACTCTTCAAGTTTCTCCTTGGAACCTATCTGCTGGATAACATAATCCATCTGTGCATCTACCTGTCGCATGATCCTTGTCTCATCGACCTCGATACTGTCTATTGCAGCCTGATGCAGGAACAGTTGCTGAACGGCAAGATCCTCGCCCACGACACAATAAGGGTCAGCATCGAACTTGCGACCCTGACTTATCCAATAACGTATACTCTCTTCAATGTCGGACCTCAGAATGGCCTTGTCACCCACAACCCACTCGACACGGTCAATGATATTGTCCTGAGCATTGGCTTTGCCAAATGAAAGCATTCCGAGAATTGCAAAAATGCAGTTTAATATCTGTCTGTTCATTATACAAGTTGACGCCCAAGATAGGCGTTATTTATAAAATTTCACATCACCATTGAGCTTTGCATCATTGTAAAGTTCAATCTTTTTGGCCTTGATGAACTCAGCCTTGCGGGAATTCACAAGCAACTCGTTGATTTCGGCCGATACCAGTTCTATCGGCATAGTATCGCCCTGCCTTATTATTGTATCGGCACACACGAAATAGAGTTGACCGTCTTCCTTGAATTCAATCGTACTCTTTTTTGACAGGCGGTCGAGCAGCTGTCCTTCAGTCAACGGCAAACGTTTCACCAAATCTTCAATGGAACGCCAATCATCCATGAAATAGTCATACTGTACGGCATTCTCGGCACTATATGCCTCCATAGACTCCATAGCCTCGGGAGTCATGTCAATACACCATTTACGAACCTTGTTCAGGCTCGGCGCTTTCGCCGGGAGAACAAGCAGAATACCCTTCATCATATTCTCATCGGAATCGAAGAGCACCTTGTTCAATTCGTAGAACTCCTTGATATCAGCCTCTGAGACGCTTGATTTAAGATGCTGGTTCACGAGTCCCTCCTGATATAGGTTTAAGATAAGGCTCTTACGGTAACTTTCAACCATTTTGTCTATTTCGGCTGTTGAAGCAACGTTGCGGGCAGCCAGATGCTGGTACAGCTCCTCCATCGCCCAGTGCTCAAGGTAATCATCCACAAAGCGGGCGCTGTCAGAGCCATAGTCGTTGGCCGCGAGCATGAGGTCAACCTCATCCTTGTAGAGTTTTGATGTACCTACTTCGGCCAACAGCACACGATTATCCTGCGGCGCCTCCTTATGGCACGACACAAGAAACAGCATGACCGTCAGAACTGTAAAGAATCTCAAATACCTATTATCAATCATCGAAGTATCGGGTTGCACACTAACATATTAAGCAAAACAACAACTGCATGCTTGGGAAATGCCATCCTAGCTTAATTGCAGGCGGGTGGCAGTTTGCTTCTTCGGCAAAAAACAAACGGGCGGGAAATACGAAGTCTGCTTCAGACATTCGCTGTGGGCACAGGCTATTCTCGCCGTTTGCTGCAAAGATAAGGAATCACCAGGCTTTATCAGTGGTTATTAACTGTTTTTAGCACCTCTTTGTTTACCTTAACCTTATATTTCTTTCTGAGTGATTTGACCCACTTGTCCTCGAGATGTTTCTGGTAATCGTTCGCAACGAGGCCCTTCACATCGGTATAAGTCTCAGGTTTCTCTATCACCACACCCTCAACATCTACAGCTGTGAATCCCTTTCTGAGCTTGCCGCCCTCTCCCTGAGAGAAGACCAGTTTGTCGACCCAGGCATTGTCACCGATGGCAAATACACCTATCTCGACCCTGATATTACGCATCGAATCTTTTGGGAAACCAACATCAATGGCATCTTTGTACTCGCCCACGCTCTTACCCGCAATCAAAGACTTTATCTCTTTCAATGTCTCCTCAGTATTTGCCGTTATTACAGCACCGCGGAAACGGGGAGAATCGAACTTATACCTTTTCTTGTTTTTCTTGAAGAACTTATCGAGACCTTCAACGTCCTTCGCCGCCTTGTCCCAAACCTCGCCGGTAGAGACCGCAAAGAACAACAAGCCATCACGATACTCACGCATAAGATTGCCGAATTCGGGATACTTGGTCTCGAGCAGACTGTCCTCACGCGCAAGAGCCGCCTGAGGCGTCATGTTCCCGCCGAACAGCGCAGCAAGATCCTTACCCTTGGCCAGACGAGCCGCTTCGCGGATATTCTGCTGTTCAAGCATGTTTATAATAGCAGGTTTGTACTCCTCGAAAGAGCCGAACGGACGGCTTGATATGCGCTTTACCACATGAAAACCGGCAGGCGATTCAAAAGGCTCGGAGAATTCCCCGTCAGCAAGAGAATAAGCCACAGCCTCAAACTCGGGGTACGCCTGTCCTCTCACTATCTCGAATGGTTCAAGAGAATGAGCAGGAATACCAAACAACGCGGCAGCCTCTTCAAAGCTTTTTCCGGCCTTGAGCATCGTATATACAGAATCGATACGCGCCTTCGCAAGTTCTACTGCCTTAACATCATCCTTCTGCCTTGCCATGAAAATTATATGGGAAAGCTTAAGGAAACCGTCCTTACCGATGGTAGCAGAATCCTTCGCATACACCTTGTAAGCCTCATTCTCGATAAAGCCAGGAGCCATCAGATAGCTTTCGGCCATCTGTGCACGGTCCCTTTGATACTCCTCCTTCAAAGATGAAAGTGTATCAAAACCGAGAGCCTCTGCCTCAGCCACTTTCAGTTTGAAATCAATGTACATGGGGAGATACTCCTCGGCAGTCTGCTTACCGTCGACAAGATTGCTGTTGTTCTTGTTGAAAGCATACTCGAACTCCGAGCGTTTCACCTCCTTGCCATCTACTGTCAGTAGCACAGGGTCATCGACCTGTGCATATGCTGACACCGAGAAGAGCAGCATAAAGAGAAAAATATTCTTCAAACTTCTATTCATTGTCTTCGCTGTTACTTATTTATTCAGGGCGGCTGTAGTTAGGAGCCTCGCTTGTGATTGAGACATCATGCGGATGGCTCTCGAGCACACCGGCATTTGTTATGCGCACGAACTTGGCATTATGCAGTGACGCGATATCCTTGGCACCGCAATAGCCCATACCGGAACGGAGACCGCCCACAAGCTGGTAAATTACCTCGTAGAGAGTTCCCTTATATGGTACACGTGCTGCGATACCCTCGGGAACCAGTTTCTTCTTGTCTGCTGTATCGGCCTGGAAATAACGGTCCTTTGAACCGTTCTCCATAGCCTCAAGAGAACCCATGCCACGATAAGACTTGAACTTACGGCCGTTGAAGATTATTGTATCGCCAGGAGACTCTTCTGTACCGGCCACCAGAGAACCGATCATCACACAATAACCGCCTGCAGCAAGAGCCTTCACTACATCGCCCGAGTAGCGGAGACCACCGTCTGCAATCAAAGGCACGCCTGTACCCTCAAGAGCCTTGGCTACATCATATACGGCAGAGAGCTGTGGAACGCCGACACCTGCAACGACGCGTGTTGTACATATTGAACCAGGACCGATACCCACCTTGACGGCATCGGCACCGGCATCGGCAAGCATCTTTGCAGCCTCGCCTGTAGCTACATTACCCACTACGATATCAATCTGCGGGAAAGCAGCCTTTGCCTCTTTCAGTTTCTGGATTACACCAGCCGAGTGTCCATGGGCTGTATCAATGATGATAGCATCGACGCCAGCCTCGACAAGAGCCTTGATTCTGTCCATTGCGTCCACAGTGACACCTACGCCGGCAGCCACACGCAGACGGCCCTTGCTGTCCTTGCATGCCATAGGTTTGTCCTTGGCCTTTGTGATATCCTTGTATGTGATGAGACCGACGAGGTGTCCCTCCGAATCGATTACAGGAAGTTTCTCGATCTTGTTCTCGCGGAGAATCTTCGCTGCAGCCTCCATATCTGTCTTCTGATGAGTCACAACCAATTTGTCGGCCGGTGTCATGACCTCACAGATAGGACGCGCCATGTTTGTCTCGAAACGGAGATCACGGTTGGTTACGATACCTGCAAGTTTCTTGTTGTCATCAACTACAGGAATACCGCCGATGTGGTACTCGGCCATGATATCAAGGGCATCCTTCACTGTCGACTGCGCAAGTATTGTGACAGGGTCATAAATCATACCATTCTCGGCACGCTTAACGATAGCCACCTGATGAGCCTGCTCCGCAATCGACATATTCTTATGAATGACGCCGATACCGCCTTCACGGGCAATGGCAATCGCCATCTTGGCCTCGGTGACAGTATCCATGGCAGCTGTCACGAACGGAACATTCAGTTCGATATTTCTTGAGAACTTGGTCTTCAGACTTACCTCCTTGGGCAGCACCTCGGAATATGCAGGAATAAGCAGCACATCATCGTAGGTAAGACCATCCATTACAATCTTTTCTTTAATAAAATCATTCATAAGACTATAGTTGTTTTTTATTATTATCATTAATTACCCATCTCTGAAATGAACTTGACACGTACAAGACGAATCTCTTCCTCGCTGTACTCTCCGCCCAGTTCTTCCACAGCTATATCAATATTATCCGTATCGGAACTCTTGAAGTAGTCATATATCTCGTTCATATTCTCTTCATCGAGTATCTCCTCGAGGAAATAGTCGATATTCAGCTTGGTACCGGAATATACACTCGACTCAATGTCATCGAGCAGTTCATCAAACTCGACACCCTTGCTTATTGCAAGGTCATCAAGCGCCACCTTGCGGTCTATTGCATTTATTATCGCAACCTTGAGCTTCGACTTGTTGGCTACAGTACGTATGCGTATATCCTCGGGACGGTCTATCTCGTTCTCCTCGCAGTGACGTTTTATGAGAGCACAGAACTCCTCGCCATATCGTTTCGCCTTTCCCTCTCCCACACCGGGGATGTTCTTCAGTTCATCTATCGTGATCGGATAGGTAGTGGCCATTGCCTCGAGTGAAGGGTCCTGGAATATTACATAAGGAGGCAAGTCAAGCTGCTTTGAAAGCTTTTTGCGAAGATTTTTGAGCATCGCATAGAGTTCAGGATCCACCGCAAAGGTACTTGACGTCTGTACAACGGTCTCCTCTTCATCGAAATCCCTGTCTTCAACAATCTTGAAAGATACAGGCTTCTTCAGGAAAGCATTACCTTGCTTGGTAACCTTCAGCAGACCATAGTTCTCGACATCCTTATCAAGATATCCCGCAATAAGCGCCTGACGGATGACCGCATTCCAACGCTTTGCATCCTCATCATCACCACAGCCGAAACACTCGAGTTCATCATGCTTATGCGACAGGATGTCAGCAGTTTCCTTACCCAAAAGCACATCAATCACGTATTCAGCCTTAAAATTCTCTTTTAGAGCCAATACCGTTTCAATAACTGCCTCAAGCATCTCCTTTGCTTCAACCTGTTTTTTTGGAGAGAGACAGTTGTCACAATTTCCACAATTTTCCACGTCGTAATTTTCACCAAAATAATGTAACAACAATTTTCTTCTACAAACCGAAGATTCCGCATAAGCAGTTGTCTCATAGAGCAACTGGCGACCTATATACTGTTCAGCAAGCGGCTTGCCCTCGAGGAACTTCTCGAGTTTCTGCAAGTCCTTGTTGTTGTAGAAAGCTATACACTGGCCTTCGCCTCCATCACGGCCTGCACGACCGGTCTCCTGATAATAGCCCTCAAGACTCTTGGGGATATCATAGTGTATCACATAGCGCACGTCGGGTTTGTCGATACCCATTCCGAAAGCGATAGTCGCCACAATGACATCAATCTTCTCCATTATGAAGTCATCCTGGGTCTGTGAACGCATCACAGAATCCATTCCCGCATGGTATGCTTTTGCAG
Source organism: Bacteroidaceae bacterium (assembly GCA_017936265.1). Lineage (GTDB taxonomy): Bacteria > Bacteroidota > Bacteroidia > Bacteroidales > Bacteroidaceae > HGM04593. Next base: position 47,185 of record JAGBFX010000030.1, read on the forward strand.
ATATCTCGTTTGTCTGCAATATCTCGGCAAGTTCCTCGACCTTCTTGCGGCTAAGGCAGTATATTATGCCCGACTTCCCCTGGTTAGCCTTTATGAACTTGATTATCTCCTTGTCAACATCCTTTGTCTTCGGACGTACCTCATAGTAGAGGTTCGGTCTGTTGAATGAAGACTTGAAATCAGGAGCATCCTGTATACCGAGATTCTTCTTTATATCATCACGCACCTTTGTCGTGGCCGTAGCCGTAAGCGCTATGACCGGAGCCTTGCCTATCTCGTTTATTATAGGCCTTATGCGACGGTATTCAGGACGGAAGTCATGGCCCCATTCCGAAATACAGTGTGCCTCATCTATTGCATAGAACGAAATCCTGACGCTCTTCAGGAACTCCACATTATCCTCCTTTGTCAAAGACTCAGGAGCAACATAAAGTAGTTTTGTCTTCCCTGAGAGCACATCACTCTTCACCTCTTCTATCGCCTGTTTTGTAAGAGAGGAATTCAAGAAATGGGCGATACCATCCTCTTCGCTGAAGTTTCTGATGGCATCGACCTGATTCTTCATCAAGGCAATGAGAGGAGATATGACTATCGCCGTGCCCTCCATGACCAACGAAGGCAACTGGTAGCACAGCGACTTGCCACCACCGGTAGGCATCAGTACAAAAGCGTCATTACCAGCCAACAGGTTCTTAATAACGGCTTCCTGATCCCCCTTAAAAGCATCAAAACCGAAATTCTGTTTCAGAATCTCTGTCAAATTACACTTCTTCGTCATTTTACAATATGCCTATTTGAAAACAAAGTTATAAATATATAAATAAAACGCGCAACTTTTTTCAAATATATTTTTGCAAATATTGCAAAACGAGCAAAACGCAAAGCTCGCTTTAGCGTTTTTCAGCGAGTGCAGCAATATTTCAAAGATTGCACGAACCCCCTCCGCATCGACTCGACACAGAGGGGGGAACGCATATCATCACTATCCATCAGGCATTTGCAGTACTTATGACAGCACTCTTCTCAATCTGTCTGCGGGCATATTCCTTGGTTATCCTGCAACTCTTGACACCAGCCGAAGGAATCTCAAACATCTTCTCCATCATGATTGTCTCGACAATTGAACGGAGACCACGGGCACCCAGCTTGTACTCAATGGCCATGTCCACGATATACTCGAGCACATCATCATCGAATACAAGTTCAACACCGTCCATCTCCATTAGCTTTACATACTGCTTGACAATAGAGTTTTTGGGCTCGGTGAGGATATTCCGCAATGTAGCGCGGTCAAGAGGACGCAACGAGGTAAGTATCGGCAGACGGCCCACAATCTCAGGGATAAGGCCGAATGAGCGCAAATCCTGCGGGGTGATATAACGCATCATATCGCCCTTGTCAATCTTCAGGTTATTCTGCACCGAGTCATAACCTACCACATGCGTATTCATACGTTGCGCAATCTTCTTCTCGATACCGTCGAACGCACCGCCACAGATAAAGAGGATATGTCTGGTATTTACCGGAATCATCTTCTGCTCGGGGTGCTTGCGTCCACCTTGTGGAGGCACGTTCACGACCGAGCCCTCGAGCAGCTTCAGAAGGCCTTGCTGAACGCCCTCTCCGCTGACATCGCGGGTTATCGACGGGTTATCACTCTTGCGTGCAATCTTGTCAATCTCATCGATGAAGACAATGCCCCGTTCCGCCTCCTCTACGTTATAGTCGGCCACCTGCAATAGACGTGTAAGAATACTTTCGATATCCTCGCCCACATAACCGGCCTCTGTAAGCACCGTGGCATCTACAATGGTAAAAGGCACCTTCAAAAGACGCGCTATGGTGCGGGCAAGAAGAGTCTTTCCCGTACCGGTGCTGCCAACCATTATTATATTACTCTTTTCTATCTCGACATCATCGGCTGCACAGCGTTGCATGAGACGCTTATAGTGGTTATATACCGACACCGCGAGAGCACACTTGGCCTCATCCTGACCGATGACATACTCATCAAGGAAAGCCTTGATCTCCTTGGGTTTCGGAAGCTCCTTCATCTCAAAATCGTTCTTTGGCAGAAGCGACTCCTCACGAAGGATATTATGCGCCTGTTCCACACAGTCATTGCATATATAGCCGGTCATGCCTGTCATCAGCAGCGCAACCTCGCTCTCATCCCTACCGCAGAAACTGCAGCGCCTTTTATTCTTTTCGGCCATTGCAGATTACTTTTTGCGTGTCAGCACACGGTCAACCATACCATACTCAAGTGCCTCGGCTGCAGTCATCCAATAGTCGCGGTCACTGTCCGCCCACACTTTGTCGAACGGCTGCTTGCTGTGGTCCGAGATGATTGTATAGAGTTCATTCTTCAGTTTCTGTATCTCGCGTGCGGTAATCTCGATGTCACTTGCCTGACCCTGGACACCGCCAAGAGGCTGATGTATCATGACGCGGCTGTGTGTAAGAGCAGAGCGCTTGCCCTCAGCACCAGAGACAAGCAGTACCGCAGCCATGCTGGCAGCCATACCTGTACAGATTGTAGCAACATCACTCTGGATGAACTGCATTGTATCGTAGATACCCAGGCCGGCGTATACAGAGCCACCAGGAGAGTTTATATATATCGAGATATCCTTGCCGCTGTCGACAGAATCAAGGTAAAGCAACTGTGCCTGAAGAGTATTGGCAGTGTAGTCATCTATCTGGGTGCCGAGAAATATGATTCTGTCCATCATCAGGCGTGAGAACACGTCCATCTGAGTCACATTGAGCTGACGCTCCTCGAGAATATAAGGATTCAGGTACTGTGACTGCACCTTGATGACATCATCAAGCACCATACTGTTCATTCCAAGATGCTTTGTAGCAAACTTTTTAAATTCGTTTCTCTCCATAACATTACTTTTTAAGGTAGTAATCATTTAAAAACCGTTCTGGTTCACTGGGCTGCCAATGAACCAGAACGTATATCCGCAGCCCCGGGAGCCGTCAAACGGCTTCCTGGCTTAAGCGTTCTCCTCAGAAACCTTCTTGTTGAAATCCTCAACAGAAACCTTCTCCTCCTCAAGAGTTACAGCACCCTTGATAGCCTGGATGAGCTTCATATCGACAGCACGGTTGATGAGCGCCTCGCGTGTCTTCTCCTGCTTGAGCATCTCCTTCGCATAGTTCTCGAGCAGATCCTCGGGAACATTAGCCATGCCGTACTGAGCGAACTGGTCACGTGTGGCAGCCTTTGCGACACCAAGAACATCGTTGTCATCAATCTTGATTTCGAACTTCTTGGCCAACTGCTCCTTGACGAGGTGCCATGAAAGCTCTGTCAGGCTCTTCTGAAACTCCTCTTCGCTTACAGCCTCGCCAGCCTTGTTGCTCTCCATGATGCGACGGAGAATAGCCTCATCATACTCGAACTTACCGAGCTTCTCCATGAGGTATGCACGTACATCCATCAGCAGTTTGTAGTCACTCTCGACCTCGAAACGCTCCTCGAACTGCTCGGCAATCTTGGCACGGAAGTCAGCCTCATTTGTAACGACATCCTTACCGAACGCAGCATCGAACACAGTCTGGTTCAACTCGCTTGCGACAAAACGTGTAATCTCGGACACCGCGAATGTAAAGTCGCCTGCGTGAGCAGCAACCTCGCCCTTCTCGACCTTGAGGAGTGAAGAGAGCTCTGCCTCATTGTTGTCAAAAGCAACAGCCGGGTTGAATGTAACGACATCATCTACCTTCACACCTGCGAAGAGAGCCTTCTGATCCTCGTTCTTCATGTATGTAGGCATCATGACAGCCTCGCGAACGACAATACCATCCTCGACAGACTCGGTAAGAGTACCCTTGAGCATGTCACCGCTCTCGTAAGAATCTACCTTCTTGTACTCGCCGCAACGCTGTGCGAAAGCGTTTACCTGACCCTCAATCATCTCATCGGTCGGCTGGATGCGATAGTAAGGGAGCTTGTCGCCCTTGTCAAGGAGTGCATCGAACTTTGGAGCGAGAGCAATCTGGAACTCGAATGTGAACTCCTTGTCATCGGCCATATTGATATTAGCCTGCTGCTCCTCTATTGGAAGAGGCTCGCCCAACATGTCAATCTTGTTATCTCTGATATACTCGAAAATCTTTGTCTGCAACAGCTTGTTGATCTCCTCAGCCTTTACAGCAGTACCATACTGCTTCTTTACAAGGCCCATAGGCACCATACCAGGGCGGAATCCCGGGATGTTCGCCTTCTGGCGGATGTTCTTCAACTGTTTCTCAACCAATGCAGAATAGTCTGCCTCCTGAATTGTAACAGAAAGGATTGCGCTTGTAGCGCTCTGATTCTTAAGTGTAAATTCCATTATAAAATATATTAAGTTATTTCTTTCAAAACTGTACACCACCCCTCAGGAATGATGCATCCTCTAAACGAGCATACTATATACCGAATTTAGAGCGTGCAAAAATACAACAAGTTAGGCACAAAATCAAGCAAAAACCGATTTTGTTGAAATGTCGGACGAAAATTAGAAACAATCCGGGAACAATGGCCTGCGTGCACAAGAACTGTCCGCGTTCTGCGTTTTCACTTATAACGAATTAAAGCAGCAACGGTGTTGCTGCTTTAATTCGTTTATCTCTCATCGAGCTGGAACTCGCGTTTACGCAACACGAAGTCACGGCCCAGATATTTTTCGCGCACGATAGGGTTCTCGGCAAGGACCTCGGGCGTTCCCTCAAAAAGTATTCGCCCCTCGAAGAGCAGATACGCACGGTCGGTAATACTCAATGTCTCCTGCACATTGTGGTCAGTTATGAGGATGCCGATATTCTTGTCCTTGAGCTTCCACACAATATACTGGATATCCTCGACAGCAATAGGGTCGACACCGGCGAAAGGTTCGTCAAGCATTATGAATTTTGGGTCAATGGCAAGACAGCGGGCAATCTCGGTACGTCGGCGCTCTCCACCCGAAAGACGGTCACCGAGGTTCTTGCGCACTTTCTGAAGGCGGAACTCCTCAATAAGACTCTCGAGCTTTTCCTTCTGGTACTCCTTGGGCTTACCGGTAAGCTCAAGCACTGCCGCAATATTATCCTCGACGCTCAGTTTGCGGAACACGCTTGCCTCCTGGGCAAGATAACCGATACCGGCACGGGCACGCTTGTATACAGGGAACTTCGTTATCTCCTCATCGTTAAGGAATATGCGGCCTCCATTAGGAACCACAAGGCCTGTAGTCATGTAGAACGACGTGGTCTTTCCTGCACCGTTAGGGCCAAGCAGACCCACAATTTCGCCCTGCTTGACGTCGAACGAGACATTATTCACTACCGTACGCTTGCCGTACCTCTTGACAAGCCCTTCGGTACGCAGGACCATACGCTCCTGCTCGCCCGCATTATTCTCATTGCCGTTCATTGCCATAATGGAAATTTCTTTAACACTTGCGAAGATAATGCATTTTTGCCGTTCCGACAAAAAATGGAGTGCTTTATGAATACAAAACGATGATAAGTCACAACTTTGTAATGTTTATTAACATTATGCATGAGCATTTTTTAGTACCTTTGCACACTCAATTGTTAATTCTTTATAGAAAACAAGCAAGATGTTCCTGGTAAACTCAATAAAGACATTCGGCAACTATCTCATCCTTATGGGACGTGTCATGTCACGCCCACAGCGCTGGAGAATATTCTTCAGGCAGATGATGCGCGAGATATACCAGCTGGGTGTGGACTCTATCCCGATTGTCTTGCTGATATCATTCTTCATTGGAGCGGTAATATGCATTCAGATGAAGCTTAACGTCGAGAGCCCATGGATGCCGAAGATGGTTGTCGGATATGCCACACGAGAGATTCTGTTGCTTGAATTCTCATCATCCATAATGTGTCTGATTCTTGCCGGCAAAGTAGGTTCGAACATAACATCCGAGATTGGCGCCATGCGTGTTACACAGCAGATTGATGCCCTTGAGATTATGGGTGTGAACTCGGCGAACTTCCTGATAATGCCCAAAATCGCAGCCCTGATGGCAATGATTCCCATCCTTGTCATATTCAGCATCGCCGCAGGCATAGCCGGAGCATTCGCCATAGGAAAGTTCACGGGAATAATGACTCCGCAGGACCTCATCGTGGGACTACAGTACGAGTTCAACCAGTGGTATATCTGGTGCAGCGTGATAAAGGCGATATTCTTCGCGTTCGTAATAACATCGGTAGCATCGTTCTACGGATATAATGTAAAGGGCGGTTCTATCGAGGTCGGCAAGGCAAGCACCGACGCCGTAGTCAGCTGCAGCGCACTGATACTTTTCTCGGACATGATTCTGACTCAACTTCTGATGCAATGATAGAGGTAAGATCCATATACAAGAGTTTTGAAGGACAGGAGGTACTCAAGGACATTAATGCACTCTTCGAGAACGGCAAGACCAACCTAATCATAGGCAAGAGCGGTGCAGGAAAGACCGTTCTACTGAAGTGCATCGTAGGCCTGTTCACTCCCGACAGAGGAACAATAACATATGACGGGCGTGACATGCTCTCGCTCGGCAAGAAGGAGAGGTTGCTCATGCGTCAGGAGATTGGCATGCTGTTCCAGAATGCGGCCCTGTTCGACTCCATGAGCGTGCTCGAGAATGTGATGTTCCCGTTGGACATGTTCTCTACAATGACTTACAACGAGCGCCTGCAACGCGCCCGTGCGTGCCTTGACCGTGTGAACCTCTCGGGCGCACACAACAAAAGCCCCGAGGAGCTATCGGGCGGAATGCAGAAACGTGCAGCTATCGCACGCGCCATAGCCATGAACCCGAAATACCTCTTCTGCGATGAGCCGAACTCGGGTCTTGACCCGCAGACATCGCTTGTCATCGATGAACTGATACATGACATCACATGCGAGTTCGGGATAACGACAATTGTCAACACCCACGACATGAACTCGGTGATGAACATTGGCGACAACATCCTGTTCCTTGCCGACGGCAAGCTCTGTTGGGAGGGCAACAAGAAAGACATCCTCAACACCGACAACAAGACTCTCAACGACTTCCTCTTCTCAAGCGAGATACTGCGCCATGTAAGGGACATGGAAAAGAAATGACAGAAAGAGCCACACGAGTTTCATGTGGCTCTTTCTGTCATTTCTGCCTGATGAAAATATTAAGGCGGGGGAAATTGGCCTGAACTGCGTTGCGGCCTATTTCTGCCTGATGAAAATATTCAGGCGGGGGAAACTGGCCTGAACTGCGTTGCGGCCTATTTCTGCCTGATGAAAATATTCATCGGCACTCCATGGAAATTCCACTTGGCACGGATTTTATTCTCAAGGAAGCGCTTGTATGGTTCCTTCACATACTGCGGCAGGTTCGCAAAGAAGAGGAACGACGGAACACGTGTCTCATGCAACTGCATACAGTATTTAATCTTGATATACTTACCCTTTATCGATGGTGGCGGATAGGCCTCTATGAGCGGGAGCATCTCCTCATTGAACTTAGCTGTGGAAATCTTTGTCTTGGAGTTGAGATAGACTTCCTTTGCAGTCTCAAGCACCTTGAACACTCGCTGCTTGGTCACTGCAGAGGTGAAGATAATGGGGAAATCCACAAATGGCGCCACACGCTCACGGATGGCGTTCTCGAAGAACTTCTGTACCTTCTCGCTTCTGTCCTCAACCAAATCCCACTTGTTGACAACGACAACCAGACTCTTCTGGTTACGCTGGATTATTGAGAAGATGTTGAGGTCCTGGGACTCTATGCCACGCGTGGCATCAATCATGAGGATACACACATCACTGTTCTCAATGGCGCGGATTGAACGGAGAACAGAATAATACTCGATATCCTCAGTTACCTTGCCTTTCTTACGTATACCCGCAGTATCGACAAGATAGAAGTCAAAACCGAACTTGGTATAGCGCGTCAGGATAGAGTCGCGGGTTGTTCCTGCTATATTCGTAACAATATTCCTGTCCTCGCCCAGGAAGACGTTGATGATTGAGCTTTTACCTGCGTTAGGACGGCCAACGACCGCAAAGCGGGGGATATTCTCCTCGGGCTGTTCCTCGGCCTCCTTGGTAAAATTCGCTATGATATTATCGAGCAGGTCGCCAGTACCGCTACCGTTGGCAGCTGAAATACAATGCATGTCGCCGAGACCGAGGCTGTAGAACTCTGCAGTGCCGTACTGCATCTCGTATGTATCGACCTTGTTGGCTACGACAAGCACGGGTTTCTTCGAACGGCGCAGCATTGAGGCCATCTCCATGTCAAGGTCGGTAAGACCGTTTATCGCATCCACGACAAACAGGATTACATCAGCCTCTTCAAGGGCAAGGGTCACCTGGTCGCAGATAGCCTCCTCGAACACGTCATCGGAGTTACGCACCCAACCGCCGGTGTCTACAAGAGAGAACTCCTTGCCACACCACTGGCAACGACCGTACTGACGGTCACGCGTAGTACCCGCCTCATCCGATATAATCGCCTGCTTGCTCTCGGTCAAGCGATTGAAAAGGGTCGACTTACCGACATTGGGACGACCCACTATTGCTACCAAATTTCCCATATTCTTACCTCTTAATCTTTCTGGTCATATCCGAAACGGCGTAGCTGTCTGTCGCTGTTGCGCCAATCCTTGTCGACCTTTACATATATCTCCAAAAATATCTTCTTGCCGAAGAACTTCTCCAAATCACGTCGCGCATCAGTAGCCACACGCTTTAGTGCCGAGCCTTCGTGACCGATGATGATTCCCTTCTGTGAATCTCTCTCGACATATATTATCGCCTTGATGTAAATCTTGCCCTCATCCTCCTTGAAGTGCTCCACAGCCGCCTCGCAGACATATGGTATCTCCTTGTCATAGTGAAGAAGGATCTTCTCGCGGATTATCTCTGTCACGAAGAAACGCGCAGGCTTGTCCGTGAGCGCATCCTTCTCGAAGTAAGGAGGTGACTCGGGCAGTAGTTCCATGACACGTCTCATGACTACATCGACATTGAACTTCGCTATCGCCGAAATAGGCAGGATCTCGGCCTCGGGGATAAGCTCATGCCATAGCTCGACCTTTTTGACAAGCTCCTGCTGGTCGGCAAGGTCAATCTTGTTGATGAGGACAAGAATGGGGACATCGAGTTTACGCACCTCGGCTATGAAGTCACTGTTCTTCTCGGGGCTCTCGACCATGTCCGTCACGTAAAGAAGGACATCGGCATCCCTCAGGGCGCTGCGCGAGAAACGCAGCATCGCCTCCTGGAGCTTATAGTTAGGCTTGAGGACACCCGGAGTGTCCGAGAACACTATCTGTGCATCATCGGTATTCAATATACCCATGATACGGTGACGGGTAGTCTGCGCCTTGAATGTGGCGATAGAAATCCTCTCGCCCACAAGAAGGTTCATCAATGTAGACTTACCTACATTGGGGTTACCCACAATATTTACAAAACCGGCTTTATGCATGTATACTGACAAAAACAAAGACGCACCACCACTATACAGCGTAGGCGCGTCTTGACTTACGAAAAAACTACCCGCAGCTGTACAAAGGCACCTGCGGTAGAAAAACTGTTTCTTAGACAGCAACCTGCTTCTCTACTGCAAGCTTGCCTCTGTAATAACCACACGCACCGCATACGGTGTGATAAACGTGCCACTCACCACAGTTAGGGCAAATTGCCAATGTAGGAGCTACTGCCTTGTCATGAGTTCTTCTCTTGGCAGTTCTAGTCTTTGATTGTCTTCTTTTAGGATGTGCCATTTTTCTAACTTTTTAATTATCTTCTTCTATTTGTATATTCTTCAAATCTGCCCAACGCGGATCAATATCCTGCTCGCCGTTCTCGGCATCATCGGACGCTTCGGGTGAGTGTTTCTTGAGTTTCCCTGTCATCTCGTGGTTGCATTTGCCCGGAGCATGCACACGCCTCATTGGGAGTGCAAGAGCTATGAACTCATACAGATACCATGCAAAATTGAAGTCTCCGTCCTGTTCCGGAACAATAACGACGTCACCGTCATCGGCATAATCATCACCGAGCTTTACCTTCAAGGTGTTCTCGGTAGAGACTTCTATCTCAAGGTCATCAAGACATCGGTCACAAGGCACAACCACAACACCGTCAAGCGCAAAGGTAAAGTCATAGACCTCCCTGTTCTTCTTTACCGTTACGGTTGCCTTTACTGCACCCTTCTGGAACTCCTCTCCCTCAATATCGCCAAAAAAGGCATTATCCAGGTCAAACTCCATCTCAAGGGATGCCGTTTTCAACCCTTTAAGGTCTACATTGTATTTGTCAAATCTTCCCATCGCCTGCTATAAAATCATCACATTCAACAATATAAGTACCAAAAAGCAGTATTATTTATCCGTACTACCCGATTTTAGGACACAAAGATAGTAATAAAATTCTTTAGAACCACCCAAATTAAAGAAAAAACTTTATTTTTTTAGTTCCAGACGGAATGTCGTACCCTTGCCGGGGGCTGAATTCTTGACAAAAATCCTGCCCTTGTGATACTGTTCAACAATCCTCTTCGCAAGCGAGAGACCAAGTCCCCAACCACGCTTTTTTGTCGTATATCCCGGCTCGAACACCCTCTTATGGCATGATTTTGCGATGCCCTTACCTGTGTCCGTTATATCAACGAAGGCATTGTCATCGTTCTGAGATACGACAATCCTTATCAGGCCCTCCCCGTTCATCGCGTCTACCGCATTCTTGCACAGATTCTCAAGCACCCACTCAAGCAGCGGCGCATTCATGCGGACCAGCAGCGGACGTTTAGGGAACGAGAGCTCATACTTTACCTGTGAAGGAGTACGACGTTTCACATACTCCACCGAATGCTCGATGACAGACACGAGGTCCTCGGCAACATGCTCAGGCTTGGAGCCAATCTTGGAGAAGCGCTCTGCCACGCGCTGAAGACGCGCCACATCATGTTCCATCTCGGGCAGCATCTCATCAGAAGGATATTTCTCCTTGAGCACCTCGGTCCATGCCATAAGCGATGAGATCGGAGTGCCAAGCTGATGTGCAGTCTCCTTGGAAAGGCCGACCCATACGCGGTTCTGCTCTGCACGTTTGGAGCTGAGGATAGCAAAGAAGCATACCGCGAAGAAGAGCAATACTACGGCAAGCTGCACATAGGGGAAATATGACAGGCGTTTCAGGAGCAGAGAGTCGGAATAACAGACCTCTATGAACTCACCGTTATCCTCATTACCGAGATACATGCGTATTATCTGCCCATCCCTGCGCATGTCCGAGGCCAATTCCATGACCACTGCCAGAGAGTCTGCACCCGAAGGTATCACGACATTACGGTGTTGCGTTATCGTTCCCTTCTGGTCGGTTACTATGACCGGAATCGTATTGTTGCCCTCAAGAACCTTGAGCAAGAGATTGAGTTCGGCTTCAGATGAACCGCTGTCTATGACAGACGGATTCTTCACGCCGCCGAGCACCACATTCCCGCCCGAAGCATTGATATCCTCAAGAGAGATCGTCTCCACCTCCTCTACGCTGTTCAGGGAGCGCATGGCCTCGGCCCACAGTTCAACCTTCTTAACCTCTTCCCTCTTGAGCTCATTTACAAGAGTATTGGAGACATAAAGCGAAGCCAATGCAATCAGCGCAGCGACAGCAATGAGCACGAACTTGACATTCCTGAAATTATTATACCATTTCATCACATTCCATTTACTGATACTTAAACGGAAGAAACGGGATTTTAGTATAAACAGCTGCAATAATAGAGCAAGGAGAACATCATCACATATATATATATAAAATAAGGTGTACCCGCGGGTACACCTTATAATTATAAACAGTATGACAATTGCCTACGGCGTACTGTCCTGGCGTTCAATCAGAGACCACCCTCAAAAGGATAATTGTTATCAGGCTCGTTGAATGCAGGCTCAATTACCACATTCACCTCAACGTCACTTGTAAGGATGCTACCATAGATGTTTGTACGGTAGTTGCGCTGTACCGGAACGTTGGGGAACTCATATACATAGTTACCGCCATTGTTGTATGAGAACTCGATGTCCACATTGGTCTTGTCGGCAGCTACAAGAAGATAGTTCATTGAGATGTACTCATAGCCGTCAACCGGGAATGTCTCACCGACAGGGATAGCATTGAAAGCATAAGTGAAATCAACCTCATCTGACACGGCACCGGTCACGAGATTCATCTTGCTGTATGTCTTTACCTTGATCTGTGAGTTAACGAGCTCAAGACCGGCAGCCTTTGCAGCCTCGATATCATTTGTACCTACATTGACCTGAGCGAATGGACGGTAGAGCTTGATTGTCTTCTGCATGTCGCCTGTCACCTTGAAAGGAGCCTCATATGCATAGAATGCATCATAAGCCTCAAGGTTAGCCTTGGCAGGATTGAAAGTCACAACCTTGTTGACAAAATCCACGTCGCATACATCTTCTGCATTGTCTGCCCAGAAAATCATGCTGTAGGTATTGCCTGTAACAAGATTCACATTAAGGACCTTAGACAGGTTGATTACCTCCTTGTTGTCATCAGCAACCTTAGAGATTGCGCTTACAAGAGTACCCTGCGCATCATAGATACCATAGTAAAGGTCGTTTGCACTTGTACCGTCACCGAAAGCACGTGATGTAATCTCAGGAGACTCAACAACAATCGTTACCTTTGAAAGGTTCGCCGGATCGTTTACGTCAAATTCAGCCTCGCTACAAGATGTAACGAACATTGCTGAAACAGCAGCAATTGTAAATAAGAACTTTTTCATAATAAACAGGTTTTAAACATAAATATTACTATAAAAATCAATATACGGGGAAATTATACTCGCCATCGAAGTCAGGAACGATGGAGACACCGCCGTTTGCCTTCGATGTAAGGAAGTTTGCCTTGACTACGGTAAGTTTGCTTCGGATAAGAGGCACCTTGATGGGTTTGAATCTTGAAAGCATCTCTCCATTTTCATCAAAAACCTCGATGGAAACGTTGACAGCCGATTCCGTTCCATTGACAAAGACATAATCAAAGCCCAGGTCGGCCTCATTGTCATTGAGCACACGAATCTGCGAATCGAAACTGACACCAGTAACGGCAGATGCAGGTTTATTGGTGAACATATTGAAAGACGATGGCATGAAACCATAATAGCGGAACACCACCCTGAGATCCGAAAGGTCAATATTCTTCGCATCCTCGAGAGAGCCGTCATCAATGACATCCTTATCTGCTCTGCTCTGCTCATCCGACTCTGCACGGACCTTTACAAGATGAGCCATGAAATCCTCAAGGTCATCGCTTATGAAAGCGAACTTGGCCAACGGCCTGCTCATTTCAATCGTAGTTTCGGATGATTTCTTCGACACTTCGGCCTCTACTGTTCCATTGAAGGCATCACGCAAGTCATTACATCCGTAATGTTCATCGCCCTTCAGCACTATCTCCTCGAACAGATGCGTGTCGTAGAAAAGGTCAGACGCCTCACCCGCGCTTACATAGTCTGTCCAGACAACAAACCTGTATTTACCCTCCTTCAACATTATTGTCACATCATGATTCAATTCAGAAATATCATCCTTGAAGAACTCATAGTGGAAAAGTTCCTCTCTGGAATCACCTGCAGGGAAGATCTTCACAATGTAACGTATATCATAGTTCGCATCCACCTCGGAACGTGTATCCTCATGGTATTCCACAACCTTGTACAAAGGCAGATTGGTATCATAGTTGAGATGCAGCACGAAAGGGAGTTCCTTATCCGGGTCGGGGAACTCGTGGACATCACACGAAGTGAACAGCATGCAACAGAGCATACCGGCGAAGATTGATATGTAGCGCAAAGACTTCATTACAAATTCCTTTTTCACTTGTTGATTAACGCATCCTGTATTATTCTGACTCTCGTTGGGCGGCCTTTGACTACAGGTATACGGTACGATATACCTATATATATATTGTCAAGACCTATATAGGTTTTTTTCCGGGTGTCAAACAGTTGACCGTCGGAGACATCCTTCACATTATGGAACCTGTCATAATGCAATGGGTACACACCGGCTCCCATGGCAAACTCCATATTCCAGCAACCATCCCGGCTGATAGGTAGCCTGTATCCTACCGAGAGGCCACCGCCCAATGTGGGAGATTTTCCTTTGTGGTCCTGATATCTCCAGTCACCGTCAAAAGCGAAATTATAGTATGCAAATCCCATGTGGGCTCCCACAAACAGACCTTTATAGTTTGTCTTTGGCCAATAGCGCAACTCCGGCTGTACCGAGAAGTTCCTGAATTTGACAGTTGTCTTGAAATAATCAAGCGCTGAATATGAGACAGGCAGATTCAATGACAGATGATTGCCAAGATCGAATTCAACGCCGATATTTGCATTCAGCATAGCCAACCCGACAAGATTGGTCTTCACATGCATGTAATGCGGAGACGCACAATCAACCTTAGAAACTATCGGTGAAAGCATCGGTTTCGGTTCTTCAACCGGCATAAAATCCAGCTTCGGTTTTGCAGCATGCAGATACTCCTGCATTATTGCATACTGGCTCTTTTTGGTAACAATGACCATGTATGCGTTACGCATCTCGCGGAAGAATGTATTCAACAGGATCCTCCAGGTCTTACCATTCTCGAGTTTCTTGAGTTCCCCGATTCGACTGTCAAGCTGTTCTCCTGTCGAACGGTTCTTACTGCGCACGATACGCAAGATATCCTCCTTGTTGTGCATATCAGAGTTCTCAACCATGGAATCAAGCTCATTCCATGCGATGTAATGGTCATTTCTTACAATCAGTTCCTCAGGGATTTCGATGCGTTCACGCACATATTTCTCGAGCGCTGTCAAACGGGCGACACTCAACCAATGGTTGAAGCGCACACTACCCTCAGGAGATACCGCACCACAGAACTCGACACTCACAATTTCGACCATTTCATCGTTGGAGACCTTATCTACCCAACGTACAATACTGTCAAGGGTTGCAGCATTGTTCATATACCAACGCTCAATCTTGTTCTTCGCAACTACAAAGCGGATATGCATCTCTTCGCGTGTCACCTCCTCGGTCTCCACCGCACGATTGCTCCATATGGTATCATACGGTTCCACGGCCTTGACATTGCCTACTCCCACCGAGAACAGGAGAAACAAAAGCAATGCCATGCTACGTAGGATAGCCGGACACAAGCCGGACATCTTACGTATGAACCCATATATATTGTTATCTGCAATCATATACTACAATTATAATCCCATTGCACTTCTCAGTTCCTCATAGGTATACTCGACACCATCACAAGTGATGGAACCCACATCCGCACCATCTTCAATTATCAGGAACTCGACATCAGTAGACACAAGTTCCAAGGCACCAACCTTGGCACCACTCTCTATTGTCATGGTAGTAGAGTACTCCTTGGAACCATACGGGCAACGGGGTTCACAGCATATTACCCTGTCTATTACCGTTCCCTTACCTATGGTCATCCATGAATGATCAGTAGAATCACAGGTACCACAATAGAGGGTATCGACCACAGCGCCATAGATATTGACTATTGCATGAGTCCAGGCAAACAGAGTCCCGTATACGCCACCGTTAATCACAGCATCCGACTCGTTGCGCACACCCAAGTCAACAGATATCAGTTTGTGCGTCCCATGTTGGTCTGTTATCGAATCATTTATTGACTTTGCTCCGGTCATCACGCAGTTGTTCAGAGTCGTATTGCCGTATGCTATGCAAGCCGGCGAGAAATACCACTCGTGACATTCGATGTGCGATGTTGTACGCAGGTCCTTATAAGTCACATTATTGAGGACATTATTATAGTTCACATACTTACCACCCCTGTATTCGCCCAGTTCAATGGTCCATATATCGCCGGTAATCAGTACATTGTCCAACGTCGTCAACTGGCCATCAACGCTTGCGAACTGTATGGCATCATGCCCGGACATATTGTATATCGTATTGCTGATGAGCGTATCCGCAGTTATATTCTGATATACCGTCCCGGTTTGGATGAACTCACGCCTGTTCAGCTCTCCGTTGTCAGTAATAACCTGTCCTATGATGTCAGAGCGGTTATTACGTTTAAGTTCCACCACCCTGTTGCTTTCATGCTCATACATCACAGCCATATTATCTTTGTCAATGAAGAAGAAGTCGGCATTATGTGTTGTAGGCTCGCTACCGGCAAGCACATACGACATTGACAGATAGACATACTCTTCATCGACACCATTGCCGTCCACATCGGCATAGTACCTTTCGCTTGGAATTTCCGAGGCCTGGAACGAAGCGCTGACAGAACCAGAGAGCTCTCCCGTAAGCAAATCCATACAATTGGGGACATCACGGATTACCGCACACGACTTTGTTACGGTGAAATCATGGAAATCCGTCACATATTCCCAGTCAAAAGGATATGCCACCGCGTTTATCTGGGCAAAAGGACGTCTGAGGATAACGCTCTTCACTTTTCCGTCAACCTCAAACAGTTCAGACACGCCATAGAAAGCATCTCTTCTGTCATCATTGCCAATGCCACTGTAATCGACGGCAAGTTTCATATCCTCGGTCAATGCATAGGCATCACACTCGCCATTCTGAGCCCAGAAGACAGCTCTGTACCTCTGGCCATCGGCCAACGATACCGTCATATTGAAAATACCGCCATTGACAAGACTGTTGACATTCTCAACAACAGCATTCCTGACTACCAACGTGCCATCCTCGGCAAACACCGCATATATCAATTTGTCGACACTGTTTCCGTCACTGATTGCACGGGTCATATTACCGTTCTCTGTATCAAGCGCAAAGAGCAGTTCAACCTCGCGCACCGAATTGAGCGACAGGTTGTCCCTTTCACTGCATGATACCGAAACAATCGCTATGACAACAATCAGTAAAATACCAAAAACAGTCCTTTTCATCAGAACAAATTATATATGCATCTTATTCTGTGCTTACTCTGTAGCAGCCGGTACATCCTCATTCAGAATCTGCTTCACAATCGCACCTTCTTCTATAACCACATCAAGATTGCCTTTTGAATCATATCTGCTGCGGCCATTCATATCAAGTACATCAACCGTTGCGCCGGCCTTGATAATCAGACTTGGAGCCCACATGTTATTTGGATCCCAGTGAGTTTTTCCATTTTCATCCTTGTATCTCTTTGCCATACCAGAGCTGGTTACGACAATCGTGCCGACCTCAGCACCTGCACCTATTGTCAGATGAGCGTCTGGCTTGGTCTGGTTGTGGGTACTGCATCTTATGTAATCCACCTTTGAATTCTCAATAGTGACCTGAGAATGGCTCCAGGCATACATTCTGCCGATTGTACAACCTGTAAACATTGCATTACAATCATTAGGCACACCGCAGTCATAAGGCAGTACCTCATGAAAATCACCCCAATAGTCTTCATAAAGAAAATCCTCCTTATAACATGTCGCACCGGTAAACACACAATCTGTTATAGTAGATTCGCCACGCAAGAAGATTAGTGGCGCCATATAATCGATAGGCTCAACATTAGTAATACCCTTTGAATGAGTAACTACCATATCTTTTGCCACGACATTTGTAAGCGAATTTCTGAACGGAACAACAACCTTACCATCCCTCTTCATATAATCGCCGAAAGCAATATACTGGACAGCACCAGAGAATGTCACGTTCTCGAATGTCAAAAGACTATTGTTCTCGGAAGTGAATGTTGCCCACTCATTTGTATTGAAGGCGAACACCTTATCCTTTATTTCAGTATCCTCACTGAAGCTGTAATGGAGGCCGCCGGAGTTTATTGTATCACCATCGTAAACAGGGTCAACCTTGATGTTGAAAGCGACATTGCCTGTAAGTATCTGACCTACGATATTTGTACGCCAATTACGTTTTACAGGGACAGTCTCAAGACCGTCTTTGAATTCCACCTGCTTTGTCTCATCCTCATTTGTAAAGATGAAAGACATTTCATGCAATGTACCCTCGGGGTTCGCAAGCAGATAAGACATGGAAAGATAGTCATACACCTCATCTGTACCGTCCTCATCTACGTCGACAAGCAGCTCCTCGGAAGGCTTTGCCGAGAATGAATACTCGATATCGACCATACCTTCTGTAGTACCGTCAAGCAAGTTGATTGAATTAGGAACCGCCTTTATTGATGCGCTTGATTTTGTGACATCCACACCTCCATCCTGTGCATGTTCCATATCAAACGGGAAAGCTCCCACATTGACCTGGGCAAAAGGACGCTTGAGGACAACGAAGATTGTAGAATTCACATTCTCAACCTTGAACTGCTCGGTGTATGCATAGAATGCATCACGAAGCTCATCGTTGTTAATACCTGTGTAATCAATGGTAACCTTCATGTCATCAGAGACGCTATACGCGGTACAATTGGGGTTCTGAGCCCAAAAGACCACACGATACACATTTCCTTTAGGCAAAGAGATAGTCATATCGAATCCTTTGTCCGAGAGCAATGTTGACACATTATCCATCACGACTTTAGGGATAATCACCTGGTCGTTCTCATCAAACACAGCATACATAAGCTGTGTAGCACCTGTACCATCACTGATTGCACGTGTTGAAGTGAGCGCATCAACGTCAACGACAAATGAAACTTCAACTGCTCCGTCCAGCGAAGCCTCATTAAACTCTTCGTTGTCACATGCTACATTTAGGAAAGCCAATGACAGAAACATTGAAACCGTTAAGAGAAATCTTGACATAATATTACTTTTTTTAACATTAGACACATTATATATATCTCTATGCAAGAGATGTAACCCTCGGTCAAAAGGAGAATTTTTATAGTTGTTATTTTTATTCCCTTTTCTATTAAAGAATTTTGTGGTAAAAAAAGGCGTATTTTTATAAAATTTTGGTATATTTGTTTTAACACATCTCTTGCATAGAGATGTGTTTTTTTCAAAAAGCATCATTTAATCACAAAAGCCCACATTCACATGACAAACAGCGGAAATTCTTCAAGCAGGTAAAATGCAGCATATTAAAACCATAGAATTGGTAAATGTTATTTACAAAGAAGCAAGAGTAATTACAAACCGCGAAAATATAAAAGGTAAACTTTTCAAAAACAAGCAATTACAACCATGATAATACAAAAGTCTGTGAAGATGAGTTCATAAAAATGAATAATTTTAATTAAGAGAGCAGAGATTTACTTGTTTGAGCACATAACAATCACTGCCAAGGCCCAGGCAATGGATAAAATCCGCCTTTTCATCGGTCATTTACGCAGCTCCAATATAAGGAATAGTCCTGAATGATGAGAGCCGGAAGGACTTACAAAGGAGAGAATAATATTCGATATCATACCACATTGCAGCTTTGAGGCCCAGAAGGAGAAGAGCTATTAGGCTGTATGTTTTCATATAAGAAAGAAGGGATCTGAAAGATGCTTTCTTCTGTAAAAGCGAAAACAAGGCGTAGGAGCATGATTGCGTGACGGAAGCATAAGTTCCCGATAAGGGGGCTATAAGTGGCTCCACACTCCCACGAAGGCTGCCGGTATGCGTATGCTATTAAGGTTACATGCAATTGCAAAGCGAGCGTAAGCAAGCTCAATGAAGTTAAAGCAGTATGATTTAAACTCCCTAGCCCATTTCGGGTACTCCCTCTTCGCTTCGCGCAAGAGGGAGGCTCACCTGCAAAAGTTGGGGGGGGCTGATATAAAAATGTTATCTTCGCATCATAAATAAAAGTATGATGCAAGACGAAAATATATTGTTGGAACTGGCCCGTTTGATACTCCCCTCGGGGTTTGTTGAGAATTTCAAGATTACAAGCATTATAAGCAA
>JAGBFX010000031.1 GCA_017936265.1 Bacteroidaceae bacterium
CACATTAAACAATAGGCATTACACTTTTGTACCCCTCCGGCTTGGCAGCCACCTCCCCTACAGGGGAGGAGTTTTATCGCGCAACGGTTAGCAGCGGTAATTCCAATGATAACCGGCACTGTTAAATTCCACATCTTGAACCTGGTTGTTTTTTGGAAACAGTGCGAGGCCTGTTTGACTGCTAGTTAGACGCTCGCTGTGGCGAGTGGCTAACTGAAGGAGTCCCGCAGCACCCAAAAAACAACCAGGTAGTTCAAGAGGCACCATTGCGGGCGAGCAATGTTTGCGACGACGGGAACTTTAGTTCCCCAAAGGAGTGTGCTTTAGCACCCTCTTTGACTGAAAGATGTCGCTAGCGACTCTTGAACAAAAAAGAGGTTGACTGGAATTTCCGTGTGCCGGGCGTTTTGGTACTTTTGCGCAACAAAAGTACATGACAGAACGACAAAAGAAAAATACAAGCCAACAGGTTAAGGGTAAGTGAATGATGGAATATAAGAACTACCATGTTTGGGCGGGTAGACCCGCCCAAACATGGTAAACATTAAACATTACACATTGACAGCACTCGCTGACCGCGACCCACGCGGCACGAATTACTCCCGTGCTTCGCGTGACCAATCGCTGCTTGTGCTGTCGATGTTACAAGTAACATTAAACACTAAACATTACTTTCCTCCGATATTGAACCTGTATATCGCATGCAGCATAACATAGCTGTAGAATATCTTATCGCGGTTGAAGTAGCGCATGCCCGGCCGCACATAACTGTATTCCGCTGTGCGCTGGTGCAGTATATCCACAGCCTCGAGCTGCAGGGTCAGGGCCTTGTTCTTGAGGAAAGACTGCGACACCGTGGCATTCCACAGCCACTGGTCGTGGTTCATTATATCATCGGCATAGCCACGGCGGCCGTATAACCCGAACGAGGTATTGATTTTCATTCCGAACGGAAGGTCGACCTGTGGCTGGAGTTTGCACTCGAATGTGTGTCCGCTCTGGTCATACTCCGGGGTGCTACCGTAACGTGAGATATCGGCAGAATATTGGCCGTTGAGGTTCACGTTCCATATTCCGCTGCGCCATTTGAGCGACATGCTTGCACGTGGGGAGTGACGGTATACAACTGAAAGCCCGAGCTTATCGCCCATTGCGCCTACATAGTTCTTGTCGCGGCTTATATGATAGGCACCGCTTACAGACAATGTCCAGTGACGCTCCTTGTCAAGCGGCTGCTCGGTATTTGCACCCACAGAAACATAATAGTTGCCGTTGACATTGTCCTTGGTGTGCCGCTGTTTACCTGTTTGCGGGTCGGTCACAATTATATCGACAACCCTGTCATTGTATAATCCGCAACTTGCGTAGAGGCTGTAACTGTCGCCGCGTTTCTCGTTGAACCAACGGCTGAAGAGGTTGAAGTGGTTTTGCCATTGGGTCTTAAGGCCGGGGTTGTTCACACGCTCAACCATCTGGTCACTGGTGTCGGTGACAGGCAGCAGCTCGAGCAACGAGGGACGGTGCGAGTATCCGAAATAGCGGAGTGTTACCTCGCTGTTCTTTACAGGTTTCCATTTTATGCTGGCATGTGGAGTAAAATCGAAATAGCGACGCGAAGGAGAATGTGCCGTACCCCCTCTTTCATACTGCAGCTCCTCATCGTAATATTCAATTTCCACAGCCAACGCTGCTTCAATTTTGTCCCAGACGCCCGTGACTGAAGGGTCAATCAGATGCCTCTGTACACTCCTCTTTGAATAGTGGCTGTTTGCAATATCTATCACTGCCGCAAGTGAATCGGCTGTGGACGGACGCGCTCCCAATGGCAGGCCAAGCTGTGAATAAAGAGGATAGCGGTCGAGCCTGTAGATAGCATAGTCATCATTGTACTTCATAAGGGAATAACAGTAGTCTACCGCAAAGCTCAGGTTCTTGTTGAATTTTCCTTCAAGAGCAATCTTTGCCCTGAGCTCGCTGTTGTCGGACGGTGCGGTGTTGTATCTGCGCTCAACAGATTCAGGAGTACTGTTGTTGAAATAACGGTAATTATTCAGGATGTCCGCTGAGCCATTGTGGCTGTCTATGCGGTAACTGGCCCCGGCACTAAGCGAATAGCCCTCTTTCCTGAAACGATGAAGATAGCGTACATCCGCCTCAAACGAATTGTTGTCGCTCACGGTTATATTCCGCGTGGAGTTTGAGTTTATACCCATTGCACCAAGTTCCTCGCTCACATTCTCGCCAACAAGCCCTTTCTCGGGATTAGGGATATCCATTGCTGCCGAATAGGTTGAGAGATAGGAAGTACCTTCGTTGCGGTTATCGCTGTAACGATAGTCAATTGTGGCAGCAATGCGGTTAAGAGTATCTATGTTGTATGTGACGTTACCGCGAAGATTCAGGTTCCTGTCACGGCCGTCGCTGACTGTGCGCTGATAGGAGTAATGGTTCCCGGCAGCGCCAAGGATATATTCTGTATTCGATATACGGTCATTGCTGCCGCTTGTGTGGCCGGCCTCCACCTCGGCATTGAACTTAAGGAGCCCTGCCTCGGTGTTCTTGCGGCCGTTGTCCCACGACATTATGGCGCCCGCCTTGCGGTAGGTGTAGAGACCCATAGGCCCCCACGGGTCGCTCTGCCAGTTGCCGTTCTCATCGGCAACCTGGTTCTCGCTGATGTTGTTCACCTGAGCATAGACGGCAGTGCGGCGCTTGTCGGTGAAATTGGAGGCGAAAGCCTTTGCCATGTACTTGCTGTGTGTACCACCGCCGAGGTCGGCATTCACATTCCACTGCGATTGGTACTCCTTCTTTATCTTGAGGTCGACAACGGTAGCTTTGTCAGTGTCATGTACACCCGCGAACTCCTTCTCCTCATCGGTCTTCTCATAGACTGCGATATCCTGCACAGCGTCGCTAACAATGTTGGACATTGCAGTGTTGGCATCTCCGATGAAAGGCTTGCCGTTGACAAGGATTGAACTCACGGTCTTGCCCTGGAAAGTAAGGTTACCGTCGGAGTCCATTGTAAGGCCAGGCAGTTGCTTTATGAGCGCCGCAATGGTAGAGCCCTCGGGCACGCGGAATGCATTGGCATGGTACACGAATGTATCGGCCTTTATTGTCAGTTCCTGGGCAAGGCCTGTCACCTGCAGCTCTTCGAGCAGCACATCGCGCGCCAGCATAAGGTCGCCGAGCCTGGCCACCGGACGTTTTGCGGTAAGTTCAACCTTCTTCTTCATTGTCTCGCACCCCACAAAAGAGATTTCGAGCGTATACTTGCCTGCACTCTTTGCCTTTATGTCGAAACGTCCGTCGGCAGCAGTGGGAACGGCAGCAACTGCTGTTGTATCGTTCTTGAGCAGACGCACCGTTGCCGAGGGAAGCCCTTCGGTAACATTCTCGGCATCCACCACCCTACCCTGCACGGCAAAGTTCTGCGCACTCGCGCCCAAACAGATGAATGCAAATAACAAAGTTAAAAGTATTTTTCTCATCTCAGGCTGGTTTAAATTAGATTCTTTAAGCTTCTCGGCCCAATCATAGTGTATTAGTTTATTAGTGCACCACAAATATATAACACCACTCATTTACTTTCCAAATAATTTTATAACTATTTTCAAAAATAAGTATATATTCGCAAAATCAATGGACCAACTATAGAAGAGTTACAGTGTGCAAAGATAATCATTCTACAAAATTTACCCCCCCCAATTGTTAAACCATGTTAAAACATTCTAAAAGAAAGGGATATGTTACACACTGCGATGTTTATTAATTAATTTTGTATATGCTTAAGCACCACGCGTTGGCGCTGTAACATCGCTTTTGCAACATATCCCGAACAGCCGGAAGAACCACCAAACCGGCTGTTTTTTTTATTTTATTCTACGTTCATTCATTTAATAGACGTGCATTACGGCTTTTTGTTACAATATATTTAGTTAAAAAATGTAACAATCTACTTATTCCTTACAAACAGTTATCTCGACACACCCACTCTCACGCGGGACCGTCAAGGTCAACACATCGGGGAGCGGATAAAGCGCTGTAACATTGCTGTCATTTGCCCTTATTCCATTGATAGTCTCAATGCGGTCGCCACGGCGCAGGCCTGCTTTCTCGGCATTGCCGCCCTCCAGAAGGCCGTTCACAATCCAATGGTCGGCCATTGGCGTGAAAGCAATGCCGAAATAGTTGGGCTGCGGCGCGCTGAAGTTCCTGTTAGGGCGAAGATAGATTGTCCAATGTGCAAAATCCATTATGACATCAAAGCGTTCAAGGAGTTCATTGCCTACAAGCCCGGCGTAACGTTCATCGGCCAAAGAGCCCTTACGGTTCTCGGAGCATGAAATGCGCACATCGTTTATAGCATGCCTGCCCACGGTTATCCGTGAGGCACAAACATCATTCTGCACAGCAGAGCCTCCAATTCCGCCCACTGTATAAACGAACTTGCCGCCGCCATCGAACACTCCATTGGCCTTCAGTTTGCCGGCAGTGGTGCTGTTGAGAGACAATGTGCCGGGCATTCCGGTATCGAGCAGAAAATCTCCGTTAAAGGTATAGCCGTTAGCGAATGTTACGGAGAGCGGCAAAATCATACGCTCTTTCTTGTCGCCGAGCCATTTGCAATCAATGCGTACAAAGTCACCGGCAATCTCTTCTTCATCGGCAAGGAAACGAATATAGCCGTCGGCATAGTTCAATTCCACGCGCTTGCCTTGCATGAACGGCAGGCCGAACAGGCCATCGGTATCATTACCCACTATCTTACGGAGATTCATCACTACCGCCATCTGTTCATGATGTGACTTGCCGCCTACCTTGTAGTTCCAGCCGCTTGCGTCGATATTTGCCATTTCCATTCCATTGCCAGCCCCGCCAAGCATTGCCTTGCGCAAGTTGCCGTTTATGGCAAAATGAGAATCATAGAATGCCGAATCGAGCAGCAGATTGTTTGCACCGGTATCGAATATCATGCGTGCCGGGAGCGAGTCGCGCAACACCATATCAAAGCATATATGGCGCCTGTAGCTGAAAGGGACGGCTCCGGCAGGAAGTTCCACCGCAATAGTGTCGCTAGGGCCCACAGGTGTTTCATTCTGTTGTACAGGCCTTGAACAGGCAGCCAGGAGCAGGACAACAGCCAATGCTGTCAAGCATTTGTGTCTTGTCATAATCATAGGGTTTTAATTGTATTATTGTCGCTAACCGTGTACTTGTCATCCTTAGTGAAACGAAGGATCTCTTCTACGCAAGCATACTGTTGCCACTTATTGCAAGCGGAACATTATAGGCAGTGTAAAGCTTACATTAACAGCCTTGCCACCTTGAGTACCTGGGTTCCATTTGGGCATTGCCGAAACTACACGCACAGCCTCGTCCTTGAGAGATTTTTCAGCAGCGGCACGCAGTGCCATTACCTCATCGGTACTCAGCGCCTCGCCTTTTTCGTTCTTGAATGCGGTAACCATAATCTCATCAAGTTCATTCTTTGAATTGGCCAGCATCTCCTCCTTCTGCGCAAGTGTACGCTTCATTATCACAATTTTCGCCCTCTCATCTTCCAGAAGCTTTTGTACCTTTTCCAGTTCTTCGCGACGGCGATTGAGAATATTTTCCGAGGTACCATCCTTTTCAAGGACCGCCAACTTATTTTTCCACTCGTCAATGTGCTGCTCAAATTCTTTACAATCGTTCTCGATACGTTCAATACTATTCTTGTAATATTCGATTTCTTTCACTGTCTGCTCGGCAAGCGAGACTTCAGAATAATCCGAGGTAAAGTCAGACTTAACCACTTCGGCATTTGAAATGCTGCCGTCGGCCATAACGACAAACCTCACAAAAACTTTACCTTGTCCGTTGATGTCACGCGCAGCCTTGGGGTATCTGACGTTCATGCTGAGCCACCTCATCAGTTCCGCCAATCCACCGGGATACTCAGGTGCAATCTCGCATACCTGATAGATTTTCTCTCCATCATCGGCTGTGCGTTCCTCAACATTAAAGTCTACTGTAAACGCTGAAACCTCCTTCTTGCCATTGACTACTGGAGCGGGGTTGCCCACAATGCCGGCATGGGAAGCGGAAGAGGTAGTAATGAATATTATACCCTTCTTGTCCTTTGCATTGTATTTCTCTTTCAGTTCGGCAGTGAGTGCGCTGTTCTTTATTACCTCAATATGAGCGATAGAAGAGGATTCAAGCTCTTTAAGGTCACCGTTGAACACCTTGCCATCCACGACAATGAGCGCATTATCCTTGACATCAGTGTCTACAATGACGCCGCCATTTCCAATTACAATCCTATTGTCTTTTTTCTCCGTGTCTTTCTTTTCATTGTTTATCATGCCATCGGGCAACTTGAATTGAACAGGTATGGTATATTGCACGTTCACAGGCTTTCCGCCCTGTGTTCCGGGATTCCATTTGGGCATTGAGGAAACCGCGCGCACTGCCTCTTTATCGAGCGAAAGGTCACCTACACTTCTAACTACTGTGACATCTGAAATTGAGCCGTCCTTTCTTACTACAAACTGCACCATAACTCTACCCTGCTTGCCGGCAGCCTTTGCCTCGTCGGGATATTTGATGTTGTCGGCAAGATACTTATACATAGCATGCGTACCGCCCGGGAACGTAGGTGCATTCTCGCATACCTGATAGACCTTCTCATCACCGTCAGGAATTTGCAGCACATAATTTTCCGCAGTTTCCTTTTCGTTGTTAGCGACAAATTCACTACCTTTGGGGAGTGTTTCACTCTCTGCTGCATTTGCAGGTTCAACAGTGGTGAACGCAAGTGCTGCAATGGCAGCCACAGGAACGATGTACAAAGCCTTTGCACATCTCCACTTCTTTGATTTTTCTTTACACATCATAGTGATACGTTTTTTAGTTAAACTGTGATTAAAGCTGTTGGCAATAGAGTAGAGCCTTGCGCCAACGGCTTTTTTTATGATTAATAACTGGTATTGTTTCGCGTTCACACCCGAATTTATTACAGCCTCATCGGCCTCGAATTCGTGTATATCCTTGAGACTGTTCTTCATTATCCATGCAAGCGGGTTGAACCACTGCATTATTATCACGGCATCGGCAAGCACTATGTCCCATGAGTGGCCGGCGCGTGCATGTGCTGTCTCGTGAATGAGTATTTCGCGCGCACCATCACCAAGGTCATCCTCGCTCACAACAACCCAACGAAACCAGCTGAAGGGTTTCTCCCCTCCGCCATGTACCCTGAGGCTTATGCCCTCGTAACCATACAGCGAAGCATCCACTACCCTGCTGCGTGCTATTATGCGTGCCACCTGAACATACATTACCGCCTGACGCACTACAAGCAGCGCCACGCCTGCAAAATATACCACAGCTGCAAACAACAGCCAGCTGAAAGGCTTTTCCTCTACCGGTTCAAGAGACGGGAGTTCCGGGGCAACATCGGGGAGCAGTTCATCAAAGGCTGACATATCAATGGCAATTTCCCCAACAACAGCCTCCGGTTCTTCAGCTGCAAAGCTGTTCTCAATGGCAGCGGCAAGTCCCTTGAACGGCGATTCTATACCCAAATTCACTGCCGGAAGCAACAACGCAATGAAAACAATGGAGAGCATTATATAACGGTTCACTCTGTGGAAAGTCTCACGGCTCATGAAAAGCATGAACAGCGACACAAGCAGTGCAAGTACAAATGCCGACTTTAATATATATATAAGGAATGCTGCCATAGTAACGTTATTTGTTCTGTTTTTCTACAAGTTCGATAAGGCTCTTGAGCTCATCGATAGAGATTTTCTCCTCTTTCACAAGCGAAGATACCGCGCTGAGGTAAGAACTGCCGAAGTAACGGCTTACCACATTGCCGAGCGTGCGTTTGCCATACTCGCTCTCACTAACAGCTGCATAGTAACGGTGGGTGTTGCCGAATGCCTCATGCGCGACATAGCCTTTTGCCTCAAGGCCGCGTACAATGGTCGATACAGTGTTGAAGTGCGGCTGCGGCTCATCGAGCAAAGGGATTATCTCCTTTACAAACAACGGGCCTTTCTCCCAAAAGAGTTTCATAAGTTCCTCTTCTCTTTTTGTAAGACTTTTCATAACTATATTACTTTTTTTACTTTTCAAACTACAAAAAACACGCTGCGCCAACTATATTTTTTAGTTGACACAGCAAAGAACTATAATTTTTAGTTACAAAACTAATTTTAATAGTTAATAAAGGTTAAGAAAGAGGAAATAATTGAAGAATGCCAGTCAGTGTTCCTTTCTGACAGACATTAGTGTTCCTTAGTTTCCTTTAGTTCCCCTTAGTCCCCTTTTAATTCGCACCATAAACAGTTCCCAAATTCACAAATAAAACAAGCAAAGCGGGAGAGCATATACTACACTCTCCCGCTCTATTACATTATATATTATTGCTTATCCTTTGCGGGCAACAACATTCTTCACGAAGTCCATGACTACAGGCGACGGATGAAGCACGGTACTCGAGTACTGCGGTTCATAAATCACACCCACATACCAGTCGTTTGCAGGGAACTCAACAATATCTACCAGACCGCTGTCGGGGTGAACGCCTGTACAAGCAAGGCCTGCCTCTACAAGCTGGTCGCGGTACTCCACATTGAGTTCATAGCGGTGGTAGTGACGCTCGGTAACCTTCTCGGCGCCATAGATTGAATAGGCCTTTGTGTCCTTGCTGATTACTGTGTCATAACCGCCACGACGCATTGTGCCGAAAGGATTGCCCACGCTCTTGAGGTCCTCCATTATATCCACAATGCGGTGCTTTGTCTGGTCGTTCATCTCATAGCTGTTTGCATCGGCAAGACCTACTATATTGCGTGCCACCTCAATTGCCATTACCTGCATACCCAAGCCGATACCGAGAGTGATGAGGTTGTTCTCGCGGCAATACCTTGCAGCTATTACCTTGCCCTCGAAGCCACGTGGACCGACACCCGGACATATGATGTAGCCATCCATGCCCTTGAGCATCTGCTCAACGTTCTCTTCGGTAATCTTCTCGCTGTTGATAAAGTGAGGCTTGATTTTGCAGTCGTTGTATGTACCGCACTGGTAAAGGCTCTCATGGATACTCTTGTATGCATCCTGAAGGTCGTACTTGCCCACAAGACCTATATTGATGATTTTCTTCGCATTGTTGCGGCGCTCAACGAATGTGCGCCATGGAATCATTGCTGGTGTCTCGCCAACCTCCTCGCCTGTAAGACGCAGGATAGCTGCATCGAGACCCTGCTCCTGCATCTTGATGGGTACCTCATAGATTGAGGGCACGTCAAGGCTCTGCACCACGCAGTCGGGCATCACATTGCAGAAGCTTGCGACCTTCTTGCAAAGGCCTGTGCTCAATTTGTGTTCAGCACGCAAGACAAGACAGTCGGGCTGTATACCAAGGCTCTGCAACTGCTTTACCGAATGCTGTGTAGGCTTTGTCTTGAGCTCGCCGGCAGCAGAGAGATAGGGAACATATGTAAGGTGCACGCACACTGCGCGGCGGCCAAGTTCCCACTTGAGCTGACGTATTGCCTCAAGGAACGGAAGACCCTCGATGTCGCCAACAGTACCGCCAATCTCGGTAATCACAAAGTCGAGTTTCTCCTTTGTACTGCCACGCTTCATCTTACGCTTGATTTCATCTGTGATGTGGGGAATCACCTGTACAGTCTTGCCAAGATACTCGCCACGACGCTCCTTCTCAATAACCTCGCTATAGATGCGGCCGGTAGTGAAGGTGTTCCAGCGTGTAGTCTTGATGTCGGTAAAACGCTCATAGTGGCCGAGGTCAAGGTCGGCCTCATGACCGTCTATTGTAATATAACACTCGCCATGCTCCTGGGGATTAAGTGTGCCCGGAGAGACATTGATATACGGGTCAAATTTCTGGATTGTAACCTTGTATCCTCTCGCCTGCAGAAGTTTGCCGAGAGACGCAGAAATGATACCTTTACCGAGTGACGATGCAACACCGCCTGTAACGAAGATGAATTTTGTTTCAGCCATATGAATGTTATTTATTGTCTAAAAAAACTACGTCCAAAAACAAAACCCTTTGGACACGCAAAAATAATGCAAACTATGCTCACATCAAAAAAAAGTATTGATTTTTTGTGAGTATTTTTTACATTATTACGGCACAAGTTTCAATTCTGAGTACAAGCGCTGCATCGGCAGCCCCATAACGTTGAAGTATGAGCCCACGATGTTGGACATGCCTATGTAGCCAATCCACTCCTGCGCACCGTAAGAACCTGCCTTGTCCATAGGCTTGTATTTGGCTATATAGTACTCAATCTCTTCTTCCGCGAGAGTGGCAAATGTGACATCGGACTGCGCTACGAAACTACGCTGCACCTCTTTTGTAGTTATGGTTACGCCGGTAAACACCTGATGTGTCTTGCCCGACATATTGCGTAGCATGCGACGTGCATCATCTTCATCGGCAGGCTTCCCAAGAGCAACACCGTCGAGCCACACAATGGTGTCGGCAGTGATTACAAGTTCATCGGCAGCCATCAGCGGACGGTAGGCATCGGCTTTTTTCTTTGATATATAAAGAGGGATGTCCCCACCCTGCAGTTCTGCCGGGAACGACTCATCGACATCGGGCAATCGGCGGACCTCAAATTCAACGTCGAGCCCCTGCATAAGCTCCCTGCGACGCGGCGACGCCGACGCAAGGATTATTCTGTATTTCTTTAAGTTATCGAGCATAGTATTAAAAGTGGAAAGATGAAAGATGAAAGATGAAAGTGGAAAGATGTAGCCTTTTTGGCCCTTTCGGCCTTTAACGTAAATATTTCTTTATTAAAAAGTGCAGATGCAAGGCTTGCGTTTTGTTCAATAAAAGCACTGATAGTTTGGTTTTATAAAATGCGTGAGTGCAAGGCTTGCAAGGTTGCATAACACCGGAGTTTACTTGAAGTAAATGAGGATTTATGCTGCCTTGTATAACGCAGCAATCACCTTTTTAGAAAACCAAACAAAACTACCAGCCGAAAGCGTTTGATTCATCCATCCACTTCCCCTGCGCACGCATAACCTGCTCAATGACATCACGTCCGCAGCCCTCGCCGCCGCAAATGGGCGATATGTACTTTGAAAGCTGTTTTATCTCCATTGCTGCATCGGCAGGGCAGACGGGGAGACCGCAAATCTGCATGACCTCATAATCGGGGATATCATCGCCCATGTAGAGGATTTCTTCAGGAGAGAGTTCATACATTAGTATCAGCTCCTCAAGGCAATCTTTTTTTATGGATGCCCCGGTATACACATCCTTGATGCCGAGGCCGTTGTAACGTACTTTTACCGCTTCGGTGCGTGCGCCGGTAATTATGGCAACGTGAAATCCCGCCTTGACAGCAAGCTGCAGGGCATAGCCATCCTTGATATTGACGGTACGCATGGGCTCGCCACTGGGATACATTGATATTGTCTCGCGGCTGAGTACCCCGTCAACATCAAAGATGAGTGCCTTGATTTTCTTAAGGTCGTAGTTTATCATAATATCAGTCATTAATCAAGAACTTCCTACGCAACTTAGTTGCTCATCCCTCTTCAACAAAAGGTACAGTCCGGAAGCCCTTACAGTTATCTGTTTCGTTTCATTATATAATTGCTCATAGCCTCATAAATGGAAGCGAGTTCATTGGGGAGCATCGCCTTGTGGGCATTCATGACATTGTGGTCACCACGCTTGGCGGGGCCTGTCTGCGCTGCCAGGGGCGGCATATCGTGTACCTTGCGCGCAGCCTCATCAATTAGAGGCAACATGGAATCGAACGGCAAGCCTTTGGACTCCAGCAGTTCGGCAACCATGCAGTAGAGCGCATTGGGAAAATTGCATGCAAATATTGCCGCCACATGCAGGAAACTGCGCTGCTCGCTCGTTGCATAGGCGACCTTGCTGCTCAATGAAGATGCAAGGGCATCAAGATATTCAATGTCGGCATCATTACTGCCCTCGATGAATATCGTTACATTGTCGAGCGGAACGATATTGCTCTTGCTCATTGTCTGCATAGGATAGAAGACCCCGTAACGTGTCGCACCCGCATCGCGGAGCGCCGACACCGGTATGCTGCCGGCAGTATGCAGGATGAGTGCCGTAGGATAGAGAGATGCCACCTTGGCAGCCACCTCGCAGAGTGCGCTGTCGACAACCGATATGATGATGACATCGGCCTGGGGCAATGCGGCAAGGTCATCGGTATAATCACACCCGACCCTTTTGCCGAGCACAAATGCCGACTCAAGCGTACGGCTCCAGACAGCAACGGGAGCGTTACCGCTTTTCGCGAACGCAACGGCAAGAGATGTCGCCATGTTGCCCGCACCTACTATCACTATTCTTCTATTTTCCACCGAAACTGCCTATATGAACCTTTTCCCACTGTAACTTTTCCTCATCGAAAGGCTTCGCCTCGCGTGCCTTATGCCCTACCCCGACAATAGACAGCACGGCATAGTGCCCCGGAATGCCAAGGATTGACCTCACATTATCCTCGGCAAGATTGCCTGCGGCATCGCTGCGGCGGCGTATCTGCACCCAGCAGCTGCCAAGGCCGAGTTCCTCGGCCGCAAGCTGGATTATGATTGTCGCGATAGAACAATCCTCAATCCATACATCGGTCTTCGTTGTATCGGCAACCACTGCCACAGCCATAGCTGCCCCTTCGAGCAGTCCCGCGCCATGCTCCTTGCTGACGGATAGCGCCTTAAGCACATCCTTATCCTCGACAAGAATAAATTCCCATGGGTTGATGCGATGCCCTGACGGCGACATGAGAGCCGCCTTCATCAGTGTGCATACGTCATCCTCGCCGAGAGGTTCCCCTGCAAATATGCGTGTACTGCGTCTGTTCTTGAGCAGTTCCAAGAAATTTTCCATAATACCATTGTTTGTTTACGCGAAGATATAACATAAACATGAAACGTCAAAAAATGCCGATACCTTAAATGAGAAAAAAGCAAGCATTTCGGGAACTTTAGACAAGGGGTATCTGTTCAGGTATATATAACAGAATATCCTGTTAAACCGTAAGTCATGGATGAGGAGTTGAAGAAGAGGGCGTTGAATTACCATGCCTATGAAAGAGCCGGAAAGACCGAGGTTGCACCCACGAAGCCTTTCGGCACAGTAGAAGAGCTTTCGCTCGCGTATACGCCAGGAGTAGCCGCTCCTGTAAAGGAAATTGACAAGGAGCGCTGGAAAGCCTACCGCTACACCAACAAGGGCAATCTTGTTGCCGTTGTCTCGAACGGCAGCGCAGTGCTTGGAGTGGGCAACGTAGGTGCCTTGGCCTCGAAGCCTGTAATGGAGGGCAAGGCAATGCTTTTCAAAGTCTTTGCCGACATCGACGCTTTCGACATCGAGATAAGCGAGAACAAACCCGAAAAGATAATCTCTACAGTACAGGCCATTGCACCGACATTCGGCGGCATCAACCTTGAGGACATAAAGGCTCCCGAGTGTTTCTACATCGAAGAGAAACTGCGCGGACTGCTTGACATCCCGGTGCTTCATGATGACCAGCACGGCACAGCCGTCATAATATCGGCTGCGCTGACCAACGCCTGTGCAGTCGCCGGCAAGAATCTTGCAGAGGCAAGGATTGTGATATGCGGGGCGGGCGCAGCGGGAATATCTACCGCAAGGATGCTTGTGCGCATGGGAGTGCCAAAAGAGCACATTACCATGGTTGACAGCAAAGGAGTGATAAACAGCAAACGGGAGGGGCTGGATGATATCAAGAAGGAGTTCGCCATTGAGACATTATCCGTCACCCTGTCACAGGCAATGATAAACGCCGATGCATTCATAGGAGTCTCGAAAGGGAATATACTGCACGACCAGGACATAGAAGTTATGGCAGATAGACCTATCATATTCGCGCTTGCCAACCCCACACCCGAAATAGAGTACAGCCGTGCATGCAGCCTGCGCCCCGACGCCATAATTGCCACCGGACGCACCGACCTCCCTAACCAGATAAACAACTCCATAGTTTTTCCTTATATATTCCGTGGGGCACTCGACACGTTGTCCACGACCATAAACGATGCCATGCTCGTTGCAGCCGCAAGAGCAATTGCAGCGATAGCACGCATGCCTGTACCCGAAGAGATAGAACGACGCTACGGCAGGCAACTGACGTTCGGCAAGGAGTATATTATCCCCAAAATGGGAGACCCCCGTCTGTTGACCGAAGTGACCGCGGCCGTCGCGCGCAGCGCAATGGAGAGCGGAGTGGCAAGACGCGGTATAGCATCATTCGGCGAATACCTCGACTGCCTCAAGGCAAGGGTCGACAACACCCTGTTTTTCAACAGCGAGAAGATGCGCCACCGCAGCAGGACAAGGAACCACAATGGGTGCGAGAACAGATTATGCAAAATGTAGATATTATGATGCCGAAAGAGTTTTTTGAGTACATGAAAGAGATGTCACTGAATGAGTTTGATGTATTGAGCCCGGCAGAGAGACTTATGCTTCTCGGCATTGACCCTTTCTCATTCTATCGCAAGAAGAAGGTCATGAACATTGATGAAGATGAATACAACGACGACTTTGATGATGAGCCCGGCAGTGTGGATGAGGAACCGGAGTACGACTATGATGAGGAAATCATAAGCTACATACACGATGATGACGAGAGCGAGGAGTATGACCTTGCCGAGCTGAAGGATTACCCGTTCCTGCGCGCCGTGCTGCTTTACAATAACAACAGGAGAAAGTACTTCGCATAGCCTGCCATCGGCGCCGGCGAACCCCAGCACCCTATTTTCGGGCGCGGCATAGGCATTTTTGCCCGCAAATTTGTTCTTTAGGATATTTTTTTCTTTTTTTGTAGTTATGATATATTTCGGATATATAATATTTAACTTATAACTACAAGATTATGGAAAAGATTATCGGTCTTATCGATGCTCCGTTTACCCCATTCTATGAGAACGGAGAAGTAAACTACGAACCAATCCCTGCATATGCGCGGATGCTTGCCAAGAACGGCATGAAGGGCGTGTTCATCAACGGTTCTTCGGGCGAGGGTTACATGCTTACCGAAGAGGAGCGCATCAAGCTCACTGAGGCATGGGTTGCAGCAGCTCCCGAGGGCTTCAAGATTATAGTCCATGTGGGCAGCACATGCGTGAAGTCGAGCCGCCGCATGGCCGAGCATGCGCAGAAGATGGGCGTATTCGGCATCGGTGCCATGGCACCTCCGTTCCCCAAGGTAGGCCGCGTGGAGGAGCTTGTGAAATATTGCGAAGAGATTGCATCGGCAGCACCTGAGCTCCCGTTCTACTTCTATCATATTCCTGCGTTCAACGGCGCATTCCTGCCAATGGTAAAGTTCCTTGAGGCAGTAGACGGCCGCATCCCCAACTTCGCAGGTATCAAGTACACATTCGAGAGCATGTACGAGTACAACCAGTGCCGCCTTTACAAGAACGGCAAGTTCGACATGCTCCACGGACAGGATGAGACAATCCTTCCTTGCCTTGCCATGGGTGGCGCACAGGGCGGCATCGGCGGAACAACCAACTACAACGGCTGCAACCTTGCCGGCATAATCGACGCATGGAACGCCGGCGACCTTGAGAAGGCGCGCGAACTGCAGAACTTCTCACAGGAGGTCATCAACGTCATATGCCACTACCGCGGAAACATCGTGGGCGGAAAGAGAATCATGAAACTCATTGGCCTTGACCTCGGCAAGAACCGTACCCCATTCCAGAACATGACCGACGAGGAGGAGGCTGCCATGCGCAAGGAACTCGAGGCAATCAACTTCTTTGAGCGTTGCAACAAATTCTGATAAAAACCGTAAGAAAGTCCTTAGAGGCCTTAAAGACCCTAAGGACCCTATTTGAATTACTATGAATTGGAATGAATATCTCAAAGGTTGGTCGCAGAAGTACCGCGATGACCTTGTAAACAATATCATGCCTTTCTGGCTGAAGAACGGACTCGACCGCGTAAACGGCGGCGTGTACACATGCGTTGACCGTGACGGCACACTAATCGACAGCACCAAGTCGGTGTGGTTCCAGGGACGTTTCGCATTTGTATGCAGTTTCGCCTACAACACCATAGAGAAGAACCCCGAATGGCTTGCAGCAGCAAAAAGCACCATTGATTTCATTGAGGCACACTGCTTCGACACCGACGGCAGGATGTATTTCGAGGTAATGGCCGACGGCACCCCGTTGCGCAAGCGCCGCTATGTGTTCTCGGAGAGCTTTGCAGCAATAGCCATGGCTGAATATGCAAAGGCGAGCGGCGACAAGACATACGCCGAAAAGGCGCTGAAGCTATTCAAGGACATACGTCATTTTGTTGCTACACCTGGGTACATGGAACCGAAATACCTGCCTGCACTTGAGGCTAAAGGACACTCGCTTGTGATGATTCTCATAAACACCGCTTCGCGCATACGCAACGTCATCAGCGACCCGGTACTCGACCAGCAGATAAACGAGTCGATAGCGTCACTAAAGGACTTCATGAAGCCCGAGTTCAAGGCGCTGCTTGAGACTGTGGGGCCCAACGGAGAGTTCATCGACACCATCAACGGACGCCTCATCAACCCCGGACACTGCATCGAGACAGCGTGGTTCCTGCTCGAAGAGGCAAAGAACCGCGGATGGGACAAGGAGATTACCGCACAGGCTCTTCAGATTCTCGACTGGTCGTGGGAATGGGGCTGGGACAAGCAGTACGGCGGCATAATCAACTTCCGCGACTGCCGCAACCTGCCTCCTCAGGACTACTCGCAGGACA
The DNA here is from genome assembly GCA_017936265.1 of Bacteroidaceae bacterium. Lineage (GTDB taxonomy): Bacteria > Bacteroidota > Bacteroidia > Bacteroidales > Bacteroidaceae > HGM04593. Next base: position 16,817 of record JAGBFX010000031.1, read on the forward strand.
TGAAATTCTGGTGGCCACAGACCGAGGCCATCATCGCCACGCTCTATGCCTACGAAGCCACTGGCGATGACAAATACCTCATATGGCACAAGCAGATAAGCGAGTGGACATATGCGCACTTCCCCGATGCGGAGTACGGCGAATGGTACGGCTACCTGCACCGCGACGACACCGTGGCACAGCCTGCGAAAGGCAACATCTTCAAGGGGCCTTTCCACATACCGCGAATGATGATAAAGTCTTTCGAATTGTGTAACATTCTAACAAACAAGAAATAAAATGAGCAAGATAACAGAAAAGAAATGGTATCCCTGGTTGGTGGTGGTACTGCTCTCGGGAGTGGCGTTCCTTAACTACATGGACCGCCAGATGCTCAGCACCATGCGTTTCCACATGGCCGAGGATATCATTGAGGTTGCCGAGAGTTATACCGGCCCATGGGGTTGGGGTGCCCTGATGGCTGCATTCATGTGGATATACGGTCTTATGAGCCCAATATCGGGCACTATCGCCGACCGCATGAACCGCAAGAACCTTATCGTGGGCAGCCTCTTCGTATGGTCGGCAGTCACATTCCTCATGGGATATGTCGATACCTACTGGGAGCTGTATGCCCTGCGCGCAGTAATGGGATTCAGTGAGGCACTTTATATTCCTGCGGCACTTTCGCTCATAGCCGACATACATAACGGCAAGACACGCTCGACAGCCATAGGCATACACATGACCGGTCTCTACCTGGGACAGGTGGCGGGCGGTTTCGGTTCAATATTCTCGGAGCAGATGAGCAGCTGGCAGACTGTGTTCCTTGCCTGCGGTCTCATAGGCATGATATACTCTTTCGTTCTCATCGCACTGGTAAGAGACCCGGGACGCGAGAAGAGCGCAAAGAGCGAGAAGGACCCGAACCAGCCAAGCGTGATGAAGAGCATCTCTCTTGTGCTCAGCAACATGGCATTCTGGGCTGTGCTGTTCGTGTTTACGACATTGAGTATGCCGGGATGGGCGACAAAGAACTGGTTGCCCGAGCTCGTGGCAAAGGTAATATCAGGCAGTTTCGGAATCGACCCCAAGGAGGCGATGAACTTCGCTGGCCCAACAGCAGTCATCTGCCTTGCAGGAGCATCGTTCATAGGCGCCATGATTGGTGCAAGGATTTCTGACAAGTGGGTACAGAAGAATGTGCGCGGCCGCGTCTTCACAAGTTGCATCGGCCTTGCGCTCATCGTTCCCTCGCTCGTGTTCATGGGTATAGGCGAAAGCATCGTTGCGGTGGTGCTTGCAATCCTCTGTTTCGGTATCGGCTACGGTTTCTTCGACACCAATACCATGCCTATACTTTGCCAGTTCGTGCCGTCACGACAGCGCGCTACGGCATACGGTTTCATCAACATGTCGGGCGTTCTTGGCGGTGCAGCGATAACGACAGCGTTGGGCAGCCTATCATTGGGAACCGGATTCGCGTTGCTGGGCGGCGTGACAGTGTTGTCACTGCTCATCGAGTTCTTCTGTCTGCGCCCGAAGACAATCAACATGGAGTAATTATATGAACACTTTTATAAAAGGAATACTTACCCTACCCGTTGCAGCAGCCCTTGCAGGCTGCTGCAACAACAACGCAGGCACACAGCCCGCGCAGGAGGAAACGGCTGAATATGTTACAGAAAAGGTATATGACGTTCCTGCCTTCGAAAAAGGCTACGAGCATGGAGTGTCGGCCATGTATGCAGCGACAACCGATGATGCGCTTTACATAGCCGGAGGATGCAATTTCCCCGACGTCCCGGCTGCTGAAGGCGGCAAAAAGGTATATTACAAAGGCATTTACCGCATTGCCACCGATGGAGAGGGAAAGTGGGAGATGATAGGTGAACTGCCCGAAGCATCGGCCTACGGAGTAAGCGTACAAAGCGCCGACCGTTGGATTATAGCAGGCGGAATGAACAGCGAGGGGGCATCGGACAAGGTCTACAGCATAGACCTTGCAACAATGCAGATTGACACCCTGCCGTCACTTCCCTGCAGTGTTGACAACGCAGCAGGAACAATCGCCGGCAACACACTCTACATTGCAGGAGGCAACGGCAAGGCGGGCAACAGGATGTTCGCACTTGACATGCAGAACGGCACACAATGGAATGAATTGCCCAAGATGCCGTCATTGCCACGCGTACAGCCCGTATTGGCAGCAGCAGACAACAGCATATACTTGTGGGGCGGATTCTCCCCTGCCACAGAGGAGCACGAAGCCATTGTACACACCGACGGTGTGAAGTATGACATTGCTGCAGGAGAGTGGCAACAGATTGGCGACATAAGAGCCGATGGCAAGACCGTTACCCTTTCGGGAGGCACTGCAATCGCCATAAACGACAGCACAATCATTGCCACAGGAGGAGTGGACAAGGATATATTCCTTGACGCCATAAGCGGCAGATACGAACTGGTAGCAAAGAGCGACTACATGTACAAGCCTGCCGGGTGGTACAGGTTCAACAGCCGCCTCATGCAGTACAGCACCGCAAACGGAGAATGGAGCGTTCTATCGGAAGACAGCAGGCATGCCCGCGCCGGAGCATTGCTTGTAAAGCAGAAGAACAGCCTCTACCTTGTCTGCGGAGAGCTTAAACCCGGTATACGTTCAACGGAGATATCAAGAATCAGTATCAGATAAGAAACTGATATAACTATTATAACTATTAAAAGTCAACGGACCGCAAATTTGCGGTCCGTTGACTTTTAATATAAAGTTACTCGGATTATCTTGTCAGCCTCATACCAAGTCTCATGCCGTTATAGCCTTCGAGCAGTGAGCTGAGAGTGGAAATCATAGTAAGTGCAGAAGACTGCGACTGCTGGGCATTGGCATACTGCGAAGCTGCAGAACTTACACTTTTTATGACAGAAAGTACTCTATCCGCCTCGAATGATATGTTCATACCGGTGCTTGTGTACTCAACAACCGAATTCAGCGATATCTTTCCCATAAGGAACGAGAAGACAACGGAATTCCCGTCCTCGCCGATAGCATATGTACCCTGTATCTGCTTTCCGCTGAAATCGGCCACGAAAGTGCCGTCCTGAGCAAACTGAACAGCAGCGTTGCCCTTCTTTACACCCACCTTGAGCAGATATTCATTGAATTTCTCCTCGACTTTTGCTGTTACCAGTTTAGCGCCTACCTCGGCCAACATGTCCTCGCTCTCGAGCTTGCATGAGACACCCTCATAGTTCCATGTTCCCGCCAAGTCGGCAGCTGTTATCTTCTTCGCCGCGACAATATTGTCAACAACGCCCCCAAGAAGACTCTTGCCGATGCCCAGCAAATCGCTCTCATCGGTTTTCTTCTCCTCTTTAGCCTCAGTAGTCTCGGTCTTGTTGCTGTTCCTGCTGAACAATTTGCTGAAAAAAGACTGTGCATTGCCGTTTGCTGTCACAGCAAAGGCAAGAATCAATAGTAATAGAATCTTTCTCATTATAATTTCTTTTATTCGGCACTCTCCTCTGCTGCATCCTCAGACTTTGCAAAATCAACAACTCCGTTTGCAACAAGGATGTTGTACCATGAATATATTTTCTTTATGTGGGTAAGATATACTCTCTCTCTATCGTAGTCGGGCATTACTGACTCGAAATACTCGACCAATTCCTCGGGAGTTACGCTCTTTATATCAAAAGAGAGAGCAGCGTTCTCTTTCTCATGAATCTTGGCGAAAACCTCTCTCAAAGGCACCTCCTCGGTGTCGGTATATATTGCAATGTCATCAAGCATCACAACCTTGTCGCTGTTATATACAGGCATACGTTTCTTTGCTGCATCAACCGACTCGACAATAAACATATTGCGTCCCTGTGACAGCAACTGATACAATCCGGGCTTACCCGAAATAGTCAAAATTCTTTCAAACATAAGTACGATATAAATTAGTAATAGTTTCTAAAACAGGCGGTGCCATACACCGCAATAAAATATCATTGCTAAGATATCAAATCAAACAATCAATGCAAAATCCGTTAACATTAATTCAGTATTTTACCCCTTCAGTTCATCGAGCAGCGAAACGACCTCGGGCAACAGAGGCGTATTGCCGTCATTGTATATCGAGTAGTCGGTAAGCAGCAGCAGCTCATCGGAAGAGACCTGTTTCTGCATTCTGCTGAGTACCTGATTGCGGCTCATGCCACTGCGTTTCATTGTACGTCGTATGGCTGTCTCCTTGTCGGCCCATACAACCAGGACTTTATCGACAGACTCTATCATGCCCGACTCATATAGCACAGCAGTCTCCACGGCCACTACCGGACACTCCTTTCCGGCAGCCCACATCCCGAAGTCCTTCTTTACGGCAGGATGCACCAGAGCATTCACACGTTCGATATTGTTGTCATCGGTAAATATGCGCGAAGCTAGGAAACTCCTGTTCAGTGTACCGTCATCATTATAGCATGAGTCGCCGAACATCCTTTTCAGCCCCTTGACTATCGACGCATCCGTCACCATTATCTCCTTGGCCCGTCTGTCACAATCATACACAGGTACCCCCATCACATCCATGATGTGCGAAACGACGGACTTTCCGCAACCGATGCCACCTGTGATGGCAAGCTTTATACAATCCCCCATAATATCAATTGAACAGATTCAAGATGCCTGACGGCTTTATATTCTCCAGAATGATATACTCAGGCTCGAGCCTGACATTCTCTTCTTTCACAAAAGAGGGCAACGAAGAGACCGTGAAGGACAAGGTATCCTTGGCACCTTTTCTTATATTACCCGAATTGACAGAGACCCTGAAATGCCCCTTGTCGACTTTTTCCGCCATGCTTGGCGGCATAAGATAAGTAAGTTTTACCGAATCGGGCAAGCCGTACAGGCTTGCTATGTGGTTCAAAGGGATGTCCTCGACCCACAGTTTCCTCATGACGCTTACCTTGGAATAAGGCGTAGCCTTGACCTTGGCTGTCAGCACAGAAGGCTCATACGTCGTATACTTCTTGCGCGGCAGAGTGTAGGTAAGGATAGAATCCCTGGCAACATTGATTTTGGTACCAGCCTTGAACAATACACTGTCCATCTCCTCGAGCATCGAAGGAGGAGCAGTAACTGTCACCTTCCCCGGTACCAGCTCTATACCGCCATACTCCACATTCTTCCCTGCCACGATATTCGACTCGAACTTCACGGGCAACAGCACTGATTCTGTCTTTATATGGGCAACCAGCTCTTCCTCTTCGAAGAACCTGAAAGCAAAATCGGCAGGCATCGCCGCCTCTACCTTGTTTGTCAATTTTGAAGTCTCGACAGTAAGCACTCCATCATTGTCCGTAAAATCGGAGTAAGGTATCTCGATTGAGCATTCTTTTCCGAACATGTATGTCAGCAGTTTCGAACCCTTGACCCTTACACCGACCTCAAGCTCTATCTTGTTATCCTGCAATTCGAGTCCTTCGGGCATTTTCTCGACAACCACTCCCATAGCGATATTGGTCTCGAAAATTTCGCTTGAGACTTTCAGAAGCCACAAACAGAACGAGACAAGCAAGAAAATCAGGAACACCAGAAATTCGTGTCCTTTATTTACCTTTTCGGAATGCATGGATGTAGATTATTGTCGTGCCAAAATAAAGAGACTGCGCAGAACAGATATTCAGCCACAGTCCCCTGAACGTTATGCCAGAAAGCAATGTGAGAATCCGCTTCGCAATATCATCTACCCTCCTGCATCTCGGCAGGGTTTGGATAGATAACAGAGATGTCAACACGTACAACGACATTGTGGGCAACCTCAAGCATAACCATACCATTCTCGATAGACTTGATTTTACCGTATATGCCACCGCTGGTAACAACCTCCTGACCAACCTGAAGGCCCTTGCGGAAAGTATCGATCTTCTTCTGCTGCTTGCGCTGTGGGCGAATCATCATGAAGTACATGATTGCTATTACAACTACAAACATAATTATTGTGGAACCCATTCCACCACCAGCGCCCTGCGCTGCTGCATTCAAAAATACCATAATATCAAATAATTTTAAAATTCACAAACTTTCTGTAACATTATAATAAGCCGGAACCAGCTATTGTCCTCACTTATTGATTTTACCCTCCTGACGGAGTTTCTTTGTTATCGAGTCGAGCAGACCATTCACAAAAGAGCCGCTCTTTACGGTGCTGTAGTGTTTGGCAATCTCGACATACTCATTGAGGGTTACCGAAAGCGGAATATCCTCGAATGTCATTATCTCGGCAATTGCCGCCTGCATTATGACAACATCCATGAATGCCAGGCGCTGCATGTCCCAGTTCTTTGAGCAACCGCTCATCATGCCGCGATACTCCTCGGCATTAGCAACTGTAGCCCTGAAGAGCTTTGCGGCGAAGTCCATGTCAGCAACATCCTTGTATTCCGGGAGCAGCTGCTGCGCTGCACCGTTCTCCTCTTCGAAGCGCTTGATTGTCTTTACCACGAAGGTATCGATGATTGACTTGTCATCGTTCCAGTAGAGGCTCTGGTCCTCGAGGAGAGCATCAAGCTCCTCATTCTCAAAGATAAATGCTTTGTACAGTTTACGCCAAAGCTCCTTGTCCTCTTCGTAGGAAGAGATTTCTGAAGCCATATACTCCTTATAGATATCACTTGCCACAATCTGGTCGAGTATGCGACGCAGGAGGTCGGAGTTGTCGACCCAGTTCAGCTTGCTCTTCTCGGAAAACTTGCATAGTTGCTCGTTCTTCTCGAGCTGCGCAATGAAACGGTTATTGACAAACTTGAGATTGGGATTCCTGTCACTTTCTGTCGGCCTGACCTTCATGCTCAGGAACGAAATCCTGTCGGCCTCGTAGTGTGTAATGCCGACCATCAGCAGCAACAGGTGGTTATAAAGGTCATACGCCTTTGACAAACTGAAAAACACCTCATCTTCGGCAGCCTTCATGCTTTTTCCACTGTTTTTATAGTAAGCATAAACAATCTGCACAACCTTCAAACGGATAAGAACTCTATTAATCATAAAACGCTTTTTCTGATTTTGTGCAAATTTCGCACTAAATTGCGACACAAGCAAACAATTGGCACTATTTTATTAAAAAATAACTAATGAAAAGAATGTACGACAATTAACCAACATCAGACGCACGCAAAAAGTTCCGGGCACAGACAAATGGAGCTATTGCAAAAAAAATGAGAGCCGGATGGTGATTTTTCGGGAAAAAGATTGCATTTCCCGAAATTAATGTCCATATTTGTTGTAAAGAACGAATATATACGAAACTTGAAAAGGCTATTAAGCCACAAAACACAATCAGAACTATTACGATGGAAGACTACAAAAAGAGCGGAATGAACGAGAACGAGAAGGACATCGCATTCTCACAGGCCATCAAGGCAGGCAAGAGAATCTACTACATCGATGTAAAGAAGAACCGTAAGGATGAGATGTACATCTCCATCACCGAGAGCAAGAAGATTATCAGCGGCGAGGGCGAAAACACGTCAATCAGCTTCGAGAAGCACAAGATATTCCTCTACCGCGAGGATTTCTCGAAATTTGCCGAGAGCCTGAAGCAGGCCATTGATTTTGTTGTTGCCGAGCAGGGCGAATATGTTCCACGCACATACGACAGCGAGGAGTTACCCCAGGAGAGCAGCACAAGCATAGACATTGAATTCTAATAAGGAATCATAGTACATCCCTCGCGCACATAGTCTTATGTGCGCGAGGGATGTGTGTACACAAACAAAAACCAATACAGGTCACAGCACAAACGAACTTGCAGACCGGCCCTTCGGCAGCACAAATAAACCGCAAATAGTTTGTTTTTTCAGCAAATAAAACGTATCTTTGCACCCGCTTTAGAGACATCGTGTGATGGCGAATTAAGCAGAATCATTAATCTTAATTTAGAGTAACACATTTTATTATGAAATCAATCAGCATTTCAGGTTCAAGCAGAACCGAGGTAGGCAAGAAGGCTACCAACGCATTGCGTAACGCAGGTCTTGTACCTTGCAACCTTTACGGAGTAGAGAAAGAGGCAAAGGCATTCAGCGTACCGGTTGAAGGTCTCCGCAAGTTGGTTTACACTCCAGACATCCATGTTGTTGACCTCACAATCGACGGCAAGGCAGTAAAGGCTGTCATGAAGGATATCCAGTTCCACCCTGTAAAGGACACAATCCTTCACGTTGACTTCTATCAGGTAACAGAGGAGAAGCCTATCGTAATGGCAGTTCCTGTTAAGCTCGAGGGTCTTGCAGACGGTGTACGCGCCGGTGGTAAGCTCGTTCAGGTACAGCGTTATCTCAAGGTTAAGGCTATCTACACAGCTATACCTGAGATTCTTACAGTTGACGTAACATCACTCGGCCTTGGCAAGTCTATCAAGGTCAGCGACCTCTCTTACGAGGGTCTTGAGCTCGTTAGCGCCAAGGAGTCACTCGTTGCTTCTGTCAAGACTACACGTGCATCTGCAGCAGCCGCAGCAGCAGCTAAGAAGTAATTGAACCCGAGCAAATGAAATATCTGATCGTAGGATTGGGCAACATCGGAAGTGAGTACGAAGGAACCCGTCACAACATCGGTTTTACAGTATTGGATGCCTTTGCAAAGGCATCCAATACTTCTTTTCAGGACAAGCGCTACGGCTTTGTCGCCGAGACATCGGTACGCGGCCGCAAGCTCATTCTCCTGAAGCCCTCGACATACATGAACCTGAGCGGAAATGCCGTACGTTACTGGATGCAGCAGGAGAAAATACCGTTGAAGAACGTACTGATAATAGTCGACGACCTCGCCCTACCCGTCAGCGCCCTACGCCTCAAGGGACAAGGCAGTGACGGAGGACACAACGGACTCAAGCATATCGCTGCGACACTCGGCACAACCGGTTATGCGCGTCTGAGGATAGGCATCGGAAACGACTTCGGCAAAGGGCACCAGGTCAACTTTGTACTCGGCGCCTTCAACAGCGATGAGCAGAAAGCCATAGATGAGATGCTCGAGACGACAACAGAGATAATAAAGAGTTTCTGTTTTGCAGGCCTTGCACGCACCATGAACCAGTTCAACAAGAAAGGAAACGGCAACAAGCCGCAAGGCGAAAACTGAGAGCTGAAAACTGAAAAGTGAAAGCCGAGGGTTTCGACAGCACGAGCAGTGAAAGGTCACGCGTATCACAGACAGTGTTTGTGCTGCGTGGGTCACTAATAGCGAGTGTTGTCAAAACTGAAAAGTGAAAACATAGATTTTATGGCAGAACAGGCAAGGATAGACAAATGGTTATGGGCGGTGCGCATATACAAGACACGCAGCATCGCCGCCGAGGCGTGCAAGAAAGGGCATGTCAGCATCGGTGACAGAACCGCCAAGCCCGCGCACAACATACGTGTCGGAGACATCGTGAATGTAAAGAAAGCACCAATCACATACTCTTTCAGAGTACTCAAGTGTGCCGAGAACCGGGTAGGAGCCAAGCTTGTCCCTGAACTCATGGAGAACATCACCTCACAGGAGCAATACGAGATACTCGAGATGAGCCGCATAAGCGGATTCGTCGACCGTGCCAGAGGCACTGGCCGCCCCACCAAGAAAGAGCGCCGCGACCTTGACCAGTTTGTCGAAGAAGGCTATGGCATGGAGTTCGAGGAGTTCGACTTTGATGAGTTATAGAAGAAGGAAAGAATCAATCAGGAACAGACCCTAAAAGGTCATCCAATTGCAATCATCCGCAAGCTTTGCTTGCGGTTTTTTTGTTCGGCAGCAAAAAGGTGTGAGGTTTAGAATATCGGAACTGGAAAGGGCTCAATGTAAAAAGTTGAGAGATGTTTCTTATGATGACATAGAAATGGGGATAGACATCAGTCTTGTGTTCTTCAATACAACTTACCTTTGACCTATTGTTGTATATTCTCTTTGTTGTTGTTCTTGCTGTACTTTTTGACGCAAAAAGTACCAAAAACTTCGGCACTCGGAAAAAATCGTCACAAGCGCCCTTTGCTCATGCCACCATAGGCGAGCATTCGGTCGGACGCCGGTGCTAAAGCACACTCCTTTGGGGAACTAAAGTTCCCGTCGTCGCAAGTAGTGCTGTGGCTCCGCACTGCCGCACAATGACCTGCAAACAAACGGCCCTGCATTGGATTTTTTAACGGTGCCATTTCGCTTTCAGCGACGGATTACC
>JAGBFX010000004.1 GCA_017936265.1 Bacteroidaceae bacterium
CGAACCTGCGACCCCCTGGTCCCAAACCAGATGCGCTACCAACTGCGCTACACCCCGATAACTTCTTTTTCAATTATTCAATAATCCCCAACTGCTTGAAGATTGGCACCATCGCCTCAATTGCCCTGTCGACCTGCTCCTTTGTATGGGTGGCCATGAGCGAGAAACGAATGAGCGTATCCTGTGGCGAGCATGCGGGCGGAACTACCGGGTTAACGAAAACACCGGCTTCCCACAACATCTTTGTCACAAGGAAAGTCTTGTCTGTGTCGCGTATATAGATTGGAATAATAGGAGTAGATGTGTTTCCTATCTCAAAACCTATTTCACGGAAATTCTTCAATGTATAGTTGGTTATGTTCCATAGATTCTCAAGACGCTCAGGCTCTTCCTGAATGATATGCAGTGCCTCAAGTGCCGCCGCGGTAGCCGCAGGAGTATTACTTGCACTGAATATGTAAGAGCGCGAATTGTGACGTATGTAGTTTATAACCTCCTTGTCACCTGCAACAAAACCACCGATAGTCGCCAAAGACTTGCTGAATGTGCCCATAAGAAGGTCAACATCGTCTGTCACGCCGAAGTGGTTTGCAGTACCACGACCCTGATGACCCAACACACCCAAACCGTGTGCCTCATCGACAAAGATGCTTGCATTGTACTTGTTCTTCAGACGTACAATCTCGGGCAGATTGGCAATATCGCCCTCCATACTGAAGACACCGTCAACAACAATCATCTTGATTGTCTCGGGGTCGCAAGCCTGAAGCTCTTTCTCAAGACCAGCCATATCATTATGGCGGAACTTACGCACTGTAGAGAATGAGAGACGACGTCCGTCAACAATTGACGCGTGGTCAAGCTCATCACAGATAATCGTATCCTTGCGGCCTGTAATACAAGAAAGAACGCCCAAGTTCACCTGAAAACCTGTAGAATACACCAATGCCTCATCCTTGCCAACGAACTGTGCCAGTTCGTTCTCAAGCTGAAGATGTATATCAACAGTACCATTCAAGAAACGTGAGCCTGCGCAACCGGTACCATACTTGCGGGTAGCCGCAATTGCAGCCTCTTTGATTCTAGGATGATTGGTCAAGCCCATGTAAGAGTTCGAACCGAACATCAGAACCTTCTTGCCGCTCATCAGCACCTCGGTATCCTGCTCGCTCTCGATACAGCGGAAATATGGATAAACGCCCATTGCCATAAAACGCTGTGGCAAATCATATTTAGCATATTTTTCTTTTAACAGGCTCATATCATTAAGTTTATCCGTTAAGCCGAAGCATCATCGTTTCAGCATGCAAAGGTACTTATTTTTTTTCATTAAGCAACGATTTCCAAGATATTTTTTACAATTACCATCAAAATATCCCCATTCAAAGGAACAGCGGTGCACGACTCGCAAGTCGTGCACCGCTGATTATAACTCACATGAGTCTAAAACGGACGCCATCAATCCTTAAGTGCACCGTTATCGCCATAGCCGTAACCAACATACCTGTTACTGCCGCGACGCTCACTTACATAGCCATACATCTTCTTCTTGGTATCCTCGGCATTAAGAAGCAGAGACACATTGCTGAGCTTGCCCTCGGCAACGACACTGTTGAGGTACCTGATATCGGCCTTGTGGGTATAATCGTAACGTGCCACGTATACGACAGCATCCGCAACGCGGGAGATTATCATAGAATCCGTCACAAGTGCAACCGGGGCAGTATCCAACACGATATAGTCGAATTTACCTTTCAGATACTCAATAGCCTTATCGAGGTTAGGACGGGCAAGCAACTCCGATGGGTTGGGAGGAACAATACCCGCAGGAAGGACAAACAGATTCTCCTCGACACCCGAAGGCATTATGAAACGGTCAAGCATCGAAGTGCTGTTCTCATCTGCTGCAAGGTAACTTGTAAGACCTTCGGCATTCTTGTCAAAATCAAACATCTCGGCAAGACGCGGACGGCGTATATCAAGACCGACAAGGAGAACCTTCTTTCCGAGCATAGCCACACTCATGGCAAGGTTTGTCGCAACGAATGTCTTGCCCTCGCCCGATGTGGTGGAGGTAAACATCACCACCTTGCCCTGCGAATTCTTCATCACGAAATTCAGGTTTGTTCTCAGTGTACGGAAAGCCTCGGCCATAATATCGTTCTTGTTACGCACCACGACAATCGCACGCTTGGCACTCTTCTGTGAATGGTTCACAGGAATACTGCCCACACATGCGATTTTTGTAAGCGTTGTAATGTCATCATTGATTGACAGCGCCACGCGCATCGACTCGCGCAGATATATGAATGCAGCAGGAATCACCAACCCCAGGAACAGAGCTACCAAAAGCACCATCTTGCTGTTTGGAGCCACCTTACCGCCGAGCATAGGAGCGTCAATGCATCTGAGATTGTTGGCCGTTACCGCCAGATTAAGGGCATTCTCCTCATATTTCTGCAGAAGCATCACGTAAAGCTCGGACTTGATTTTGCTCTCACGCTCAAGAGTCATAAGACCGCGCTGGATATCGGGAGACTTCTCATAACGGGCGGTGTAGTTGTCAAGCAGTGTCGCAATAGCATCATGCTGCATATTCAGCGAACGGTCGAACGCCTGTATGGCCACTCGCAAATCGGACTGCAGCTGACTGACTCTCAAAGCCGCCTTCTTCAATGCCGGGTTGTCACCCTTAGCCGTCAGTTCAAGACGGTTATACGCGATAACCTCCTGGTTATAGTTGTTGATGATTGCTATCAGCGCCTGGTCGACAGTAAGACCGAATGTCGTAGGCACAACCTTCATGTCATTCGCCGGATTATTTATGAACTCTTTGAGGAATCGTGAAGACTTCAGCATCAGGTCAACCTCCTCGAGCTGCTTTGTATACTCGGTCTTGTTCTTGCTGACCACAGCAGCATCAAGCTCAGGAGTAATCAGCTGGTTGTTCTTTTTGAAGGTAGAAAGACGTGTCTCCATGACAACGAGTTCCTGACTGAGGGAGTCAATTCTCTCAAGGATAAACTCCTCGGTCTGACGTGCAACGATGCGTTTCTCCTCATTTGTCACATTGTTATAGCTGTTGATTATAGCATTGAGGAAATCGATACCGCTTGCCGGAACAGGAGTATTTATGGCCATCATGGAAACCGAAGAGGTCTTTGAGACAGGAGCCACGCCCAGCATGGACATATAGCGTTTTGCAGTTGCTGTCAACGGATTAATAACAACCTGCAGCTCGCCTTCAAGCTCATCAAAAGAGCACATCTTCTCAAGAAGGATATTTCCCGAAGGAGTCGCCAACACATACACAGAATCAGAAAACTCCGTTGTATATTCCATTGGTTTTTCATCCTCCTTATTAAGATAGCATTCATACACTACCTTTACAGGTGTGTTACCGTCGAAAGAAAAGTTCATCTTTATAGGAGCCCAAAGATTCGCAAGCGAATCGGATGAGAAACGCCCGGTAGAATCCACGCCATACACGACCTTCAAAGGACTGTTGCCCTTATAAATAGGACGGTCATGGAACCCGGGTATCGAATAAGAGATATACAGCCCTGCATCCTCGACAGCATCACGTACAACAGACATTGACTTGATGACCTCAATCTCATTCTCTACATTTGTATTCTGAGCCTGGAAACCGAAGTCAGCCAACATATCCGCCTGAGATGCGAAAGAGCCTTTCTCCTTATCCTGCATAAGAATCTTCGCCGTCACCTGATACTGCGGGACAGCCATGCGAAGATAGAAAAAGGCAGCAATCACGCACACCACTACCGAAAGCAACAACAGTTTCCAGTATGCAACGGCATAAGAGAGTATCTTCTTAAGGCTCAGGCCTTCCTCTTCCACGACATTATTTGCAAAATTATCATTTTCCTGCATAGCACCGTTTATTTTAGAATGTTATACAATAGAGATGTCAAAGATATGAGAATAGATGTAGCAGAGAACCAGAGAGAGGTTGAAGAACCGATATCAGAGTTCTTCGCCTTGGACTCATTCGGCGTCACATAAACCACATCATTCTGCTGCAGATAGAAATAAGGAGAAGTCAGGATATTCGCATCATTGAGGTTAACCTCATGAATAGCCTTCTCGCCGGTCTCACTCTCACGGATTATCTTCACATTGTCACGCAAACCGTATATCGTCAGGTCGCGGGCAAGTGCAAGAGCCTCGAAGATATTGACCTTTCCGTTCTTTATATTGAACGAGCCCGGGGCATTGACCTCACCCAATACAGATATTTTGAAATTCACAAAGCGCACGGTAACCGACGGCACAGCCTCGAAAGTATCCTGCACCTTGCTGAATATCAGTTTCTCAGCCTCCGAGATTGTAAGGCCTGCAATCTTCACGACACCCACATTGGGAATATTTACCGTACCGTCATTAGCCACTATATAGTTCTGCAGTGTAGGCTGTGAGGTCAGATAAGCGCTTCGTTCTGTCGCATCTGAAGGCATAACAAGATTATAAGCCATTGACGCTGTCATATCAAGAGGATTGACAACAACAATGTTAAGAAGGTCCTGAGGCTGAATTCTCGGTTCAAACAGTTCAGCCTCAACAGCCCCATAATCAAGTTCCCTGCTGTTCTGCAGATAAGGGACTTTCTTGTAAGATGTACATGATGTTGCCATACAAATCACAAGCATCATCAGAAGACACAGATTTCCAAAACCAGTTTTTCTCATATCTTGATTTATTTATTATTTGCCAAAAACATGCCCTATCGTCAATGTATAAGAGCCCTATTTACCGCATTTTGCAAAGATAGCAACAAATGAGCGAGAAACATGAAGTTTACTTCATTTTTTTCAAAGCGAATGCAGAAAATCTTCGGGATTTATCCCAAAGATGCCACACAAATGAGCGAGAAACATGAAGTTTACTTCATTTTTTTCAAAGCGAATGCAGAAAATCTTCGGGATTTACCTCAAAAATAAACAAACAAAAGCAAAAAATACATTAATTTAACAAACAATTAAATAAACAAATATCACAGACAATAGTTTTCCCATCGACAATTTTGATAAATTATCCACAAAATAGTATCTTCGCACGATATAATACCAAACCAACATCAATATCAGATGACACAAAAGACAAAGAGATCAAAGACCTTGCTCTACGCGGCACTTTCCATCTTCATCCTGCTTGTGGCTGCAGCGGCAATAATGGGCAGGAAATATTACATGACAAGAGTCAAGAGCATAACTCTTGAGGAAACGGCATACTTATATATAACACCCGAGGACAATGCCGAAAGCGTCCTGACCAAACTGGAGGAAGCCATTGCACCGCAATCGGCCGACGGATTCATGTTACTTGCCGAACACAACAAATTCGACAGCCGTAGCCGTAGCGGTAAATTCGCCTTAAAGAACGGCGACACCATGAAGGATATCTATTACAGGATTGTAAGCAAAACCCAGACACCCGTAAAACTGACCATACCCTCTACGAGAACCATACCTCAGGCTGTAGGCATTATATGCAGACAGCTCATGCTCGACTCGGCAGAACTGAGCAGATACACCGGCAGCGCAACATACTACAACAGGATAGGGTATACGACGGAAACACTGCCGTCGCTGTTCATCCCCGAGACATATGAGGTCTATTGGGACATAAAGCCCGAGGAACTGATGATAAGGCTATCAAAGGAGAGGAGGAAGTTCTGGAACGATGAGCGCAAAGCCAAGGCTGAAGCCATAGGACTGACCTTCGAAGAGGTTGCCACCCTCGCCTCAATAGTGGATGAAGAGACCAACGACAACAGCGAGATGCCCATTGTGGCAGGACTTTATATCAACAGACTAAAGAGAGGCATGCCCCTACAGGCCGACCCGACAGTGAAGTACGCCCTCGGCGACCCCACACGCAAGCGCATATTGAAGAAGGACCTCGAGGTAAACTCAAGGTACAACACATACAAGCACACAGGACTCCCGCCGGGTCCAATACGCATAGCGACAAAGCAGGCTCTTGAGAGCGTTCTCAACCATAAGAAACACAACTACCTGTACATGTGTGCAAAGGAAGACTTCTCGGGCACGCACAATTTCGCGAAGACCCTGAGCGAGCACAACGCCAACGCACAACGCTACCAGCAGGCCCTCAACAGGAGAAACATAAAAAGATAAACGGCACGCAACCGGTTTCAGCCCAAGAAACACAAAGACACCTTATATAAAACAAACAGACACCACACAAGTATGAGAAAGCTATTCACTACACTCGTGGCATACATTTTTGCACTGCAAGGAAGCCTCGTTACCGCACAGGAGAACACCGTCGCACTCATCCCGATGCCAAACAGTATTGAGACAGTAAACAACGGCAAATGTTTCCAGATGAATGCAAAGAGTGCAATCAGGAGCACCCTGCCGGATAACGCCTTTGTCATAAACGAACTGAAGAGGATTCTACAGGAACGCACAGGTATCACGCCCATAAACGACGACAGCCGTAGCCGCAACATCATAGAGCTCTCCATTGACACGACACTCGACGGCAGCGAGCACTACACCCTGAAGGTCGACAAAAGAGGCATAACAATAAAAGGAGCGACCGAAGGAGCACTATTCTGGGGCATACAGACACTCGACCAGATACTGCTTGGCGACATCTGCAACACAACGGCCGGCAGAATAGCACACATATCCATCAATGACGCCCCAAGGTTCGCGCACAGGGCTATAATGCTCGACCCCGCACGACACTTCCTGCCCGTAGAGGATGTAAAGTTTTTCATCGACCAGATGGCACGTTTCAAGTTCAACGTGCTGCAGCTGCACCTTACCGACGACCAAGGTTGGAGAATAGAAATCAATAGCCACCCCGAACTGACGGCAAAAGGAGCGTTCCGTAACCCCGGTGCCGGAGAGCAAGGCCCCGACAACGGATACTACTCGCATGCCGACATCAGGGAGATTATCGCATACGCAACAGAGCGCAACATCGAGGTAATCCCCGAACTGGACATACCTGGGCACTCCGTTGCAATACTGGCATCGCACCGCGAATTAGGATGTCCGTTCCGCCACGAAGAGAACATTGATTTGGGAAACACCACAAACATGATGCTCTGCGCTGCAAACAATGAGGTATACGGGATCTACAAGGACATTATAAAAGAGGTAGCAGAATTGTTCCCCTCAAAGTGGATTCATCTTGGAGGCGATGAGGCAGCCATAAAGGAGAATTGGGCAAAATGTCCCGACTGTACAGCCATGATGCATGAACTGGGTTACAAAGACCATTCACAGCTCATGATACCATTCTTCGGCAATATCCTCGATATCGTGCGCAGCAACGGCAAGAATGCGATTCTTTGGTGCGAGCTCGACAACATATGGCCACCAGCCAACGAATATCTGTTCCCCTACCCCACTGATGTAACTCTTGTCACATGGCGCAATGCCCTGACCCCCAAGTGCATCGAGCTTACACGCAAGCACGGCCACCAACTCATTATGGCTCCTGGCGAACACACTTATCTCGACTACCCGCAGTACAAGGGCGACCTCCCCGAGAGAGGCAACTGGGGAATGCCCACAACAACGCTTGAGCAAAGCTACAGGCTCGACCCCGGCATGGGGCTGCCAGTTGATGAGCATGCTCACATAACAGGAGTAATGGGCACATTGTGGGCCGAAGCCATAAGGGACATAAACCGCGTTACATATATGGCATTCCCACGCGCCATGGCTATTGCCGAGGCAGGCTGGAGCAACATGGATATGCGCAGTTGGGAGAGTTTCAAGGAGCGCATCTACCCAAACATATACGACATGATGAAAAAGGGAGTCTCAGTAAGAGTTCCATTTGAAATAATTGAAAGATAAACAGGCCTGTGTCAGGCCAAAGGCGCATATAGACGTATACAGGATGTAAAAAATGGGAAACGGGCAGAGATAAAACCGTTTCCCACAACAGGCACGCGACAAGTGAATGCCACACGCCCGTTTCTCTTCAAGCATCGCCTGCTATTCCTTTCTGTCAAGAGCAAGGTCCTGACTGTAATACTGAAAAAAGTCGTGATTAAGTATTAAAGATATCTTCACAAGCAATGACGTATCAATGCTCTCGCGCTTGAAAATGCTGTAAACATTCGTACGGTCACAGCACAGCTCCTTCGCGAACCAGGAGACAGGAAGCCCCAGTTCTTCGAATTTTCCCTTGATGATGCTCCCGATATGAATCATGACTCTACACTTTTAAGTTTTGCGGTAAATTTATATAATTTGCACAAAAATATAGCTTTTCAATTTTACAGCAAACCTTTTAATGTTATTATATTTCTACAACGTATTGAAGATGAACAATATATGTGTCGTTTTTAACAAAACTGATACAATAAAGCCTTTTCAGATTATAGAACAATGATTGCCCGCATTGGTTTGTACATGCTGTTTGTGAGGATAAGCAAATGTGGCAGGTTTGAGAAAAGTTTGCATTATTGATAATGCGAAGATATATCAAAGAGGTTCACGTCGGAATGGGCACATGGGCACAATCTGTAAAAAAACGCAAAATCAGGGCTAAACGTAAAAAGTTAAGGGAATGCTTTCTATGGTAATATCGGAATATGAATAAATTTCTATCTTCTATTATCTCATACAATTTACCCTTAATCTGTTATCGTATATTCTTTTCGTTGTCGTTCTTACTGTACTTTTGTTGCGCAAAAGTACCAAAACGCCCGGCACAAAGTTTACAAGTCGAATAAAACTTTGCTCACGAGTTGCAAGCAACATCCTTCGGTCGTTTTATTCTTGCCGTTGTTGTCTTAACGCAGCAAATAAGGGAATGGGGTAACTCGATATTCACGCAATAACAGCAACAGGATAATCCACCGCTCAAACATTCCCCATTCTTTATCCTTATTTGCCGCTAACAACAACTGTTGCTCACACAGTGCCGGTTTATTTTTGAAATTACTCTTGCAATGAAAATTCGTTGGACATTGTCATTCTGGAGCGAAGAGTAACGGAGCGAAGAATCTCAAAATCGAGCACAGTTTAGAGGGGTATAAGATAAAGACTTTTTCCTTTTTATACTGGCAAAATTATATGCGTTAAAATGAAATACCTCAGATTTTTACGTTGAGCCCCTATCTTTTGCTGTTGAGCCCGAAATCGAGATGAAAAAACTAAAAAAGGAACTGCAACAGCAGCCTGACGCATCCAAGCATTTCGGCCCGCTTTCAAGCGGGCCGAAAATACAAAAAAGTTTTGCTGTACAGAAGAGAACGACGAAACTCCGAGAATACAAGATTTGAGGGCTCCTGTCCTTTGTAATCCACCGGCTCTCTAAAGCTACCCGAAGGCGTGGCCCGCCATTGGACAATACGAAGCTTACTCGGTTTTCGATAATAATTGATGAGTTTCCCAGTCAATCGGTACAGCAAAACCGTACACAAACATAAGAACCTTTTTTCATGGAAACAAGCATTTCTGCCACAAAATCCATTTTTTTGTGAATTTTATTCTATAATAAACGTTTTTTCACGAAACAGGACATTCCTATTAGACTTTAAGGAAGAGTTTGTTCTTATACATAAACTTCAGTATAAAGAACAGAATGAGGCTGTTGCATGCCGCAAGCAGCACCGGATACCAACCGCCAAGGTACTGTTCTGTCCCATAGAGCAACGATTCGGCAACACCACGGAAGTTCACAAGCTCTCCTATGAGATATGCCGTTATTGCATTACAGCCATAATACAGTAGCCAGTTCCACCCTCTTATATGCCCCTTGACATCTATCCACCAATAGAAGACCGCAAGCAGCAGATAACACCAACCGGCACTGCATAGTACCATGCTTGCGCTCCATATGCGCTTGATGATTGGCTGGTACATACCAAAGAGATACCCGGCAAGCAACAGCACCACAGCCATCACAAAAAGTTTCTTTGCCGTAGCAGCGCGGTCATTGTTACCGTTCTTTGCAAGATGTCCGGCAAAACTGCCCAGTGCTACAGTACAGCAGAAAGTAAGGCTACTCCATATCCAGGTATAGTCGTACCAAGGAGCAAAGATTACAGTACCATCTTCGGCAATGGCACTGCCGTCGCGGAACCGACCGAGCAACGCCTTGTCAACTGTTGCGGCGAAGTTACCCTGCGCACTCCAGTCTCCAACGACATGCATCGGCACAGAATATATAAGGAGCAGAAGAGCTATTGCAGCCAATTGCTGCCAAGGTTTCAGATAGAGAACCATAGGCGCTGCAAGCAGATAACCGACAGCTATCGCTTGAAGCGTGTTGCTATAAATATATATTCTATCAGGGTCAAGTGAAAGGATGTTACCCTGCACCACCATTCCAAGGAAGAAAAGGAGCAGGAAACGTTTCATTATACGAATCCACACCTTGCTATTGCCGCTTTGAGTACGGTATTTAGGCAACGAGTACGGCATAGTCACTCCCGACATGAAAAGGAAAAGCGGCATCACAAGGTCCCAGGCACGAAGGCCTTCCCATTCAGCATGGTCTAACTGATAAAGGAGTGTCTCGTTAAACGTTGGATTATCGAGTTCAATGAGAAAAAGACGCAGCACAGGCTGCAGACCGACAAGCAGCATCAAGTCTAATCCACGCAGCACATCGAGCGAAAGCAGACGTCCGTTGTTATTGTTCATTTGATTTTAATTTTCTTACCATTAACAACATAAAAACCCGGAGCTACCGCTTTATCGAATCTGCGACCGGCAAAGTCATATATGACTTTCATATTCCCTTTTTCGGTTTTCACCTCGTTGATACCAGTTTCAGGATTACCAACAACAAGTAAGACATCAACAATGGCTCCACCGTTTTCTTTAAAATCACCGAACTTGCCGTCGGCGTCACCGGCCGGGTCAATATTACACCAGTCTTGCTTGATACGCATACGGTAAACACCATCCTTGCCAGGAACAGTGAATGCTGGCAAGGAGGGAGTACTTCTATTGCCACCGCTTATTGAACTTCCGACACTGTTCCACCCTTCAGCATCGGTTTCTGCATCATTATTAAAGAAGCTATAGGCAACTAGGTCGTATGAAGGTTTCCAGTTGCTGCCATCTTCAATTGCAGCATCGAAGCCATCTTCATCATAATCAACATACACAAAATGATGCCTCCAAGTACCATCCGCAACAACAGCAAATTCTACAGTTTCATTCGGTTCTGCGACAAAAGCAACAGGATTCTCTGCCGTTGCAAGATTTACATAATCCATTGACATTTCCTCTGTTGTCAATGAATATTCTGATACTCCCCTTGTTGGACTTACAAGTCCGATTTTCCTAAGATTACGGTCGTTACGATTCTTTGTACCCGTATTTCTTGGTTCATAAACATCATACACCTCGGCATCCCATTCTATTTTTGAGAAATCAAGTAAGTACTCCTCTCCCTTTTCAGTCTCAAAAGACACAATATTATCTCCATTGTATTTAAGTTCCGGCAGACTCTCCGTCTGCACAAAGATTTCCGCATCCTTAATTCCGGGATAAGCCAAAGTAAGTGGCATTCCGCTATGTGACACAACACGCACCATTGTAGGTCTGCCATCCTTCCACTCCAAATCTACCTCAAAATTACCAATAGCCTTCAATCCTTCTATTGAACCTTCCGCCCACTCTCTTGGCAATGCAGGCAGCAGAACTATAGAGTCCGGACGGCTCTGCAAAAGCATCTCTGCGATACCGGCAGTTGCACCGAAATTACCTTCTATCTGGAATACGCTGGTCGCGTGAGCATCTAACATATTGTCATACAATCCTCCACTCCAATCATAGTTAAGATTTGATGTACGGTGTGCAAACCCTCTCAATGTATTATAGACACGTTTCTTGTCACGTGCTCTTGCCCATAACGATATACGCCAAGCTCTTGCCCAACCAGTCGCGACATCACCGCGGTCATCAAGCGATGCTATTGCAGCATCATATATATTCTCATCAATACCCTTGTCAATACCAAAGCCAGGATAGAGCGCCATAAGATGGGAAGTATGACGGTGGCACTGCCATACATTCTGTTCATCATCTGCAAAATAGTTCTCTCCGGCACCGATATTGGGCGTATTCTCCTGGTACTTCCATTCACGTAGCATACCTTTACCGTCAACTCTCAAGCCCTTGTCAAGCCTATGCAACTTATCCCGCAATGTTGCCACAAAAGTTTCATCACACAACGCTGCATCAAAGCCAAGTACCTCAATAGCCTGCAATGTCTGTTCGAAAAGCATAGTAACGAGTTGCTGTGAGTGCGCGGTAGCGTTCTGTACAAATCCCTGCTCAGGCGAATACTCATTAGGGCACTCCAATGAACCATCACCGTTCTGTGCTGACACAAGTCTCTCGAACCAGAATTCACAAGCGCTTTTCATTAGCGGCATAGCATGCTTCCTAAGAAATGTAGTATCACAGGTATACGTAAAATGTTGCCATAAATGAGTACAGTACCATGCATTGGCAACAGAATACTTACCTATCTTATAACTGCTGGAGCCTCCGAATATATTTCCGGCTGTGTTTACGACCCATCCTTTATTAACACCAAGATCGCGGGCATTTTTCTGCCATCGTCCGTTTTCACGTAATGCCTCATTCTTTATATAGTTAAGAAATGGCAAATGACATTCACTCAAATTGGTTGGTTCAACAGGCCAATAGTTCATCTGCACATTAATGTTTGAATGTATGTCCGAAGCCCACACTGCATCACTCTGCGCATTGCCGTCCTTATTCCATATACCCTGCAAGTTGGAAGGCACAGGGATTCCACGTGAGGATGCAATGGTCAAATATCGTCCATATTGGAACATCAGCATATCGACCATTTTTGTAGAAGCTGCATCGCTCTTCTGCAACAGTTGGTTCGTAGGAACAGAATTTGCAGCACCAGTAAGTTCAAAGCTACAACGCCCGAACAACGAGACATAATCGAGTTGGTGATCGGTCCTGACAGTCTCAAAGCCTTTCTTCTTTGCGGAAGCAATGGCATTACGAAGCGAGTTATCCAATGCCACTGCATCCCCCGTCAGATGATTGTAATACGAAGGATCAAAATCTGTACCACAAACGATATAAACCACAAGTTCACGTGCACCATCTACCGTCACAGCACATTTATTATAATTTATGGTACCGGCATCTATCTCCACAGCCATAACAGCCTGGTAGTTCATACCGTTCCCCAGAGTGCCACTGAAAACTGCACCATTTGCTGTGTATTCAGCCCTGGCACCTTGTGAGTTGATAAACTGCAAGTCAAGGTCAAGGGTTTCATTTCCAGCTGCAGTATATCTTACTACAATCACATTGTCCGGGTTGCTGCAGAAATACTCACGTTTATATTCTGTATCATCCGAAGTATATTCCACGTTTACGACAGCTTTTGCAAGATCAAGTTCCCTACGATACCCTGAAGCCATCTTGGCATTCCTGTTTATTATATACAAATCGCCGAATGCAAGATATGAACCCAAATCGGTAGCACCTGACGAACCCTTCCACAGCGTCTTGTGATTAAACTGTACACGATCCTGGGCAATACCGCCAAAAATCATTGCACCCATATCACCATTTCCAATCGGTAAAGCCTCCTTCACCCAATTTGTGGCAGGGGCATCGTACCATAATGCCAATTGTTCTTCGGGCGCAATATCCGAACCAGTAATTGCCACCTCAGGAACCGGAGAAGGTGCACTCTGAGTTGTAAATACCATATCTTCTGCCAGGACAAAATTCAAAGCACATGCATTGAAATCATGTTTCCAAACGTCAAGATAATGGTCAATGCCGCTACCATTGTATATCACAATGGCAACAGCATCGGGATTGGCCGATGGAGCAAGCGAAACGTCATATAATTGCAATTCCCACTTGCCGCCTGATGTCGCAACCAGTTTCAATGCAGTAGCGTCATCTGCAGATGCATAGAAACGGTTTGATGATTTATCAAAAAACATATTACGGCCTGTCTTCGAAACTAAAGTACAGCATTTCTCATTACCGATTAATTTCCAAAGCTGTCCTTCCTCTCCTTCATTAATCACGCGATTACGAAGTTCCTGCCCGACACCGACATCTTGTATAACGGATGAGTTAATATCGAACTCGATATAATACCAATTATCAGTTCCACCATTAGAGAACAATGGCAATGTCTGCGCCAATGACAGAATTGTATATATGCAGCAACAGATTGATAAAAAAAATCTTTTCATAAAAATCAAATCAACACAAGTACAAAATAGAGCCGGTTATAATGTATGGTATCCCACAATTACACCGGCTCATGATTATTTTACGATATAGACTGGACTACATCATCCAACTATTTTACAAATACCTTTTTGGTATTTTATCGCCATTGGACTCGCTTTTCTTTCGTGACCCGCACGGTGTCAACGAAACTCCCTCCCCCTTCGGGGACTCCCTCTATAAACAGAGGGAGAGTTCTGCTTCGCGTGCCCAATCGCTGAAAAGCTCGCCGATAGCAAAAAGTTACTTTACAAGTACCTTTTTGCCATTGACAATGTAAAGACCCGGAGCTGTAATATGCTCAATCTTGCGACCCTGGATATCGTAGATACCCCTTATAGCATCCTCGGCACCTACAAGTACAATGCCGTCAGCAGCTGTTACCTCAAGAGTCATGTCAATGATCTGACCGCCGTTAGCCTTGAAGTCACCGAACTTGCCGTCGGCGTCACCTGCCGGGTCAATGTTACACCAGTCCTGCTTAACGCGCATGCGGTATGTACCTGCAGCCTCAGGAGCCTTGAATGCAGGAACAGCAGGTTTGTTACGGTCATTGCCGGTAATCACTGTACCTTTGCTGTTCCAACCACTTCCGTCGCTATCACTATTGTTATTGTAGAATGAGTATGCGACAAGGTCCTCTGCAGGAGCCCACTCGCTACCCTCGGCAATGCTTGCAGTGAAGCCGTCAGCATCAAAGTCGATAAACACGAACTGATGAATCCAGTCACCGGCCTTATCGAATGTGATTGTCAGTTCCTCTCCGGCAACAACTGTAAACACAGCCGCAGCTGTAGCATCTGTATAATCCTGTCCCTGCTCCTCTGTGCTGAGAGCATAGCTGTTCTCGCCAGATGCGCCGGTAAGAGTGATGGCACGGATTACACGGCCCGCGTTCGTTCTTGAACCGTTGTTTCTTGGAGTATAATCAACCGGTGGCTCACCAACCTCGAATGCAAACTCGCCTGAGAATGCATCGCCGTTGCTCTTGCGTGTGATAAGACCCTCAGGGATAACGAGTGTATACTCGCCTTCCTCGGTAATTGTCTGCTCAAGAGTAATTGTGAGCACCTTGCCATTAGTAACATAGTTTGAGATTCCACAAGCTACGCTGTTGCCCTTCTTGAACTTCATGAAGTTCATCATCTCGTACGGGTCGAGTTCACCGGCAACATCGCTGTTGAAAGTGATTGTAATCTCTTTTATTTCACGTACAATGCTTGCAGGCTCTACACTTACGACCTCAAGAGGCTCTGGAGTGATTACTGTGAATGCGAACTCGCCTGAGAATGCCCTGCCGTCGCTCTTGCGTGTGATAAGCCCCTCGGGAATAACGAGTGTGTACTCACCAGGAGTATTTACCTTGTTTGCCAAAGTAACTGTAAGCACATTGCCATTCACAACATAGTTAGAGATTCCGCTTGCAACATTGTTGCCCTGCTTGAACTTCATTGAAGTCATTGCATACGGGTCGAACTCGCCTGCAGCCTCGCTGTTGAAAGTGAGAGTAATCTCCTCTATTGCCTCAACGCCCTTGTTCGGGGAGCAGCTTACCACCTCAAAAGGCACCTGTGAAGGGTCGGCATTCACACCGTCGAATGCAAAGACTGTGCTACCCGGGAGAGTAACTGTCAGCTGCTGGTCGATGTCGATTGCTGTACCCTCGGTCAAGCCCTCGAGAGCATCCTGTACCTTGAATGACTTGGTAAGGATGATTGCACCTGTGATGTTTGCAGGAATCTCAAGAGCCTCGCGCAGTGTGAAGGTGTATGTCAGTGCGCTGTTGCCGCCATTGCGGAGAGCAAGTGTAGCCTTTGCACCGTTCCATGATGCCCAACCGTATACCTCCTGCTTGCTGCCGTTCCAAGGATTGCCGCCTACCCAGTGAGCATCGGGCAATACATCGGCATTTCTCTTCTGCCAAGCAACACACTCAGCAACATCTTCCCAAAGCTTACCGTCATTGATTGTGTTCATCAGGTTGCAGTTGGTGTAAAGCTCTACAATACCCGAACCGCAAACGAATGCGCAACGGAGCTCGCGGAGAACAGCGTTGTAGTCTCTTGAATCGCCAGCCGGAGGACCATCCTCGGAAAGGATGAATCCGTGGGTCATCAATGTGTTGATTGGGCAGATTGGAGAGTTCTGTACATAGTTCTGATAAACCAGACGGTCGCGGTATGTAATCCAGTTCTCGCGGTTGATGCTGTTGTTACCGATGCGGTCGTGGTCATTCTCCTGACGCCATGTAGCATCGGAAATCTGATACCAGAACGGAGAAGCCCATGTACCTACGGTAGTATTGAAGAAGATATCCTCGCGCATGTTCTCGCGAACGTACTGCTCAAGACGGATGATACCCTCGGCATTCTCGTTACCTGTGTCGCCTGCGTCAGGACCTACAGCAGAGAACTGAGCTGAAATACCGTCGAACTTGAAGAATACATAATTGTCGGTCTCACGGTTGAAACCAGCCACACCGTCCTGCTGACATACGAGGTTATTTGCAGCAGCAAGGAATGCCTCGTAGTATGCAGGGTTAGAAAGCTGCATACCGCCGCGGTTTGCATTCCAGTATGCACGGCGGTAGTTACCGCTCTGGCCGTAACCGCCAACAGGGCCAAGCCATGCACCGATACCCGAGTTCATCTCCTTTGCCAAGGTAGACATATCGCGCATCTCATTGGGGAAGCCGCTATGGAATGTCCAAGGACCGTAGTTGTCCCAACCGTCATCGATTACAAAGGCTGCAATGCCTTCGCCGTACTTGTCATAGTACTTCTCCTTCCACTGTCTCATAACGCGGAGAATATCCTCGGCTGTAAAGTTTGTATGCTCGCTGCCGGGAGCCGCATTGTTGCGGTTGATGTTGAGCTCGTACCAGCTGTTATAGTGTGGGAATGTTCTCCAGGGCACTGCACGCTCGCGCTCGCTGTAAGCAAGGAATGAACGGCGCTTCTGTGTCTCGCGGATGTTTGCCTTGCTCTGTGTACCGTCCTGTGCGACAAGACCCACAACAGAAGCCACCTTCCATGTCTCGCCGGCAGCAAGTGTTGTGTTGCGGCTCCAGAGACCCTGGATACCTACGATTGCAGTGTTGATTACAGCACCTTCCTTGGCGGTGTAGATATCGACAGTCATTGTACTTGACGCGTCGATAGATTCAGTCTTGTTCTCAACGAACACGCGTACAGCGAATGTACCGTCATAAGGAGCAAGGAATGTAAATGTATTGTTGCTGTGCTGGCCACCTGAATAACCGCTGTGGTAATCAACTGCAGCGATAGCACCGTTGGCATCGAGCAGAACGGCACCGCCGAAGTTCAGACGGTGGCTGCCGCTTGTGTACTTCACAAGTATTGAAACCTTCTGGCCCTCCTTCAAGGTAACATTCTCCATATCATATGCGTAGACGTTAGGATAGTTCGCACCTGTAGCCTCCTCTACGCGCTTTGGAACATCAGCCTCAGCTACCTGTGTCCAAGAAGATGCAGTGAGAGAAACACTCTTTGTATCTGTAAGGTTCCAGGCATCCTCTTCGCCAGTAGCCTCACCAACAGTGTTGTATGCAGTAGGAGTCTCGAGACCTGCGAAAATCTTGTCGCTCATGAGAACAGCACCGCGTGTGTTGCCCACAACCTTTGGAGCTGAACCGGCAGCCTCTGTGTCAACATTGTAAATCATTGGAATCACGTTGTACATGTCAACTGCATCAACACCCTTGAGTTCCATTTCGGTACGCAGGTAGTGGCTGCCGTCGCGCAGTACCGCACGCCATACAATCTCAATCTTTGTCTCCTTGTATGTGTACTCATAGTTTGCTACAAGCTGAACACCGGCAAAGTGCTCTGCACCGCCAATGGCAGATGCATTGGCTGCAAGAGTCTCGGTCTCTACACTCTTGAGTGTCATTGCCGAAGCAGGAACATTGTCACCGCTGCCGAATGCGACTGTGAAAGGCTCGGTACCTGCAACAAGGTCCATAGCCTTTGAGCCAGCGAAGTAGAGGGCATTGCCCACCTTCATGTAGCTTGCAGCAAGGACATTGTTGCTGAGTGTATAAACACCGTCTTCCTCGGAAATCTTTGCAACACCTACATTCTCCTGCTGCTTGGGATAAACCCATGCGTTCTCATAAGTCTCGCTGTCAGGCTGTACCGGGAGTGTAGCAACGTTTACAGTGATTGTCTTGTTGACATCATCAACAGAAACAACGGCAAACATACCCTCCTCAACTGCAACAGCAGCTCTACTCTTGTCGAATGAGCCCTCTACAGTTATTGTTGAGCCGTTGGCATATACCTCGCCGTCAATTGTAAAGGTAACACCCTCGGGAACAGAGATTGAATATACGCTCTCGGCAATCACTACCTCCACGAATGTGTAGCGGCTACCTGCGTCTGCAGCACCATTGTCCTGCCAGAGACCGAGTGTGATACCGGTATTTGCGCTGACACCCTGATACCAGTTCAGGTACTTGCCGGCAACGCTACCGCTTGTTGTGTAAGGCTGAATCTGGTAGTTGTCGTCCGAGTAGTTGTCTACCTTGAAATAGGCACCGTCAACTTTCTCAGCAGAAAGGGTAACAAGGCCTTTGCCGTTGTTATAGCTCGCAGCCTTTGTGTAACCGAGCCACTGCTTTGCACTGTGGCTGTAGATGTAGTACGCACCGTCAACGCCGTCTACTGCGTAGAAAGCGAAGAGGCCATTCTCATCTGTCGCAGGTGCGGTTGTGGGGCCTGCATAGACACCGTTACCGTTCACCATTGCGTAGACATGCTCCGGCTTGCCTTCCGATGGCAATGTTGTCGAAGCTGTCACCTTGTCAGCAAATGCCTGTGTCGAGACAAACAACGCTGCCAACAATAAAGAGAAAAATTTCTTCATAGGTAAAACATTTAAGGTTAGTATTATTTGGTTATTTATTAAGCATGCAAGGCTGTGTCCGTAAAGACACAGCCTGACGTTCCTAAAACTAATATTAATGATAATTCACTATCATTCATTTTCACATACAAGGTATCTTATTGAGCTACCTTGTTTACGGTTTATGAGATTTTTCGCTTCGCTCAAAATGACAGGTCCGCTGACTCGCCTTTTTTATCGCAACCCACGCGGTTCCCCGAGCTCTCCCTCTTTTGGGAACTCCTCCACCGCAAGCGGTCCCCCGGGCTCTCCCTCTTTTGAAAACTCCTCCACCGCAAGCGGTCCCCCGGGCTCTCCCTCTTTTCAAAGAGGGAGTACGACAAAGTCGGGAGGGAGTTGGAAAAGAGGAGGAGTTGGAGTACGACAGAGTCGGGAGGGAGTTTACCTGCACTACGCGCGACCCGTTGCTAAAAGGCTCGCGATAGGTCGATTTGTGGATTACTGCCACAAATCACCCCACTCGCCGCG
>JAGBFX010000032.1 GCA_017936265.1 Bacteroidaceae bacterium
AACCAACTTGAAGTAGAACTCACCATTAGAGATTGTATCGTTGCCGACAACAACGCCATAGTCGGTATTGAATCTCATCAGACACAGCACCGTACCGTCGGGCACATTCTTTACTTTGCCCTTAATCTCATAGAACCCAGAATTTACAAGGTCGCCATCCTGTGCAAAGCCACATACGGTGGTAAACGCAACGATTAAGGTTAAAAATAGTTTTTTCATATAATTACAGTACTTCAAGAATTTGTCTATATTGTCTCTAATTTCTATTCTTTCTTCAATGCTTTATCACTAATAATCTCTCCTTGATATCATATTAGAAGCAACGGCCCTCTTTCAAAGGCCCTACTCCGGATTAGTGCAAGTCGGTACATTATTGAGTTTAAAGACTATCGGCATTACGAACCTGCTGTCAACTTTGATATATTTCCCATCCGACTCGCTGAATTGTGTAGCCGGAATCCATTGGGGCATATCATCGTCATTTATCAGACGAAGTGCTTCTTGGTCGAGTAATGTATTACCGCTGCTTTTTAAAAGTTCCACATCGTCTATTGAACCATCTTTTTTTACAAGGAAACGCACAAAAGCCCTCCCCTCAATTTTATTTTCTACACATTCTACAGGATATTGCAGATTACCTTTTTCCCACTCTGTTAAAGCCTTGGGACCACCTGGGAATTCAGCTGGAGTATCCAACACAGGAAACAGATATTGTTTAAACTCCATCCGATCTGTAACTAATTTGCCACTCTTGAATGTTAGCCTGCGTAAATGTTTTAGTCCCCATTCTATTTGTGCAATCTTAAAATCCTCGTAAGATTCAAAATCACTGGTAAGAAATGGTTGCATTATGTATAGTGAGCCACTGAACCAAGAAGCAAACATTCTGTTGTCAGAGTCGAATTTGACACCTGTAAAACTTTCCATCTTTGCTTTGACCCCTTCGTATGTATAAGGAGTATATTCTTCCTCGTCGAGTTTACTTACCATGTGTTTTCTTATCTTGGTAAGAAAAAGAGAATCACCAGTTAGCTCCCACACACAGTCATATCTTCCACGGTATGAATAATTACCGAGTGAGGTCTCTTCTATTATAGGCCATTCGGGATATATATCCAAGAACTCTTTTTTATTTATATATGCAAGCGGCGACCTGTCCATGTAATACAAAGTATTATTCCAATAGAACTCGGCAGGTGGGAAATACATACTGCTTGTTATTGAAGAGACTCTTTTGTCAAGGTCCCACGTTGCAACAATAGAATCTTTTCGCTCAAACTGCGTAGCACTATCCTCCTGCGCAAAGCCACACAGGGTGGCAAATGCAACGATTAAGGTTAAAAATAGTTTTTTCATATTATTCGGTTTATATTGAATCTGTTTAAAATTTTTGCAATTATAATAATTTTTGCAATTATAATAATATCGGCTAACAGTTTTACCCCCCCTGTTAATAAATGTTAACATAGCATATAAAGCGAATGTTTATACCTATAAGACGGATAGGATGCCTATTTGTTACAATGAGCACTGACTTATTTTCTCTTCTTCGGTTCTATATTCAACTTATATACAATGTGAAGCATTCCGTATGCAGGAACAACATTGTAATATGTTTCGGTTATACCCTGTGCATTTATACTGTGGCGGACATTGGATAGGTTGCCAAGTATGTCAAAGCCGTCAAGAATAAAGGTAAGGTTGCCGTTCAGGATACTGCGTTCAAGGCGTGCGTTCCACACAAGTTCATTAGTATTCAGCTGTTCATCGTTATAACCGTCACGGCAGTATAAAGTAAGGTCGGTTGTAAAATGAAACTCCCAGGGAAGAGGTATCCTTGCCGATGCGCTGTATGAATGGTTTACTGCATTTATGACATTGAAATTCTCTCTGCTACTTGTTGCACGAGTGTAGTTGCCTTGCAGCTTTGCACCAAGATGCCAACCGTTACGCGACCAGTTCAATCGCAATGTCTCCCTTACATTAAAGTTATAGACCGTGCTTTCTACCACATTTTGCCACGCATCGTCATTTGCAGTCGTGACCTCGGCTGCATCCACGCTGTTATGATAATTGAGTGAGCTGTTTGAGTCGAATGTAAAATTCTGATTCTTGCCGAAAATGCGATTGATGTTGAATGTACCGCCTGCAAGCCAATTACCGCTAATATTAACAGGACGCGTGGTGTAAACACCTGTCGTGGGGTTATAACTACGCTGTATGCCGACATCGTTGTTCGAGGCGGTATAATTAAGCTCAAGGTTATAAAGTTGTCGCCTTGTCTTTCCGCTTCGGGTACTCATTGAGAGGCGTACATTATGGCGGTTGCTATTCTCAAGTGTCTTATTACCCATCTGTACATTCAACGGATTGGCATCACTGACAACCTCTACAAGATGTCGCATCGAGGGCTGTATTATTGAAAAGTCATAGTTCAACTTTATGTTTGTAAAAGCACCGTTCTTGTGGTATATCACAGGTTGCAATGACAAACGCGGTGAAACGAGTACTGCGCTACGGCGTTCATCAAATAGGATATCCTGGCGTTCAAAACGCAGCCTCTCGTTTACCATAACCACAGGTACATTCAAATCAAAGTCAAAGACATTCTTTCCCTCGGCGTTTCGTATGCGAAAAAAGAAACGAGGTGTAACGGTATGCATCTTGTTCCAGGAATCCATATTTCCGCTGTTGATATCCGGTGTCGGCAGAACCGAGGGCAATTCACCCAATGCATACTCGCAGCCTGCTCCCCAACCTTCAAGTTCGTCAAGGCGATAGAGTGCCATATTCTGTGAACGGTATCTCTGATTGTAGGAGTATTCAAGGGAGATATTCATGTCCTTTATGATAGGATATAGATACCTCGCGGATAAATCATAATCATATCCTTTGTTTGGACTATTGGTATATCTGTTACGATAATCATTGCTACCCTCTGTAAGATATTCAAGCGAATACCTGTCAAAACTTTTGTTTCGTGTCTCATCAACATTGAACAAGGCGGACAGTGTAAGGTAGTCGGATATTCCACGACTGCGCGACGGTGACATCCTGAAATTATAAGGTATAGAGATATTCCAATGATTGCTCTCACTCATCATTGTCTGCTTCCAACGGTTGATGACAATGCGACGCAATGTATTATCTGTTGCAGAGAATGCACTGTCAAGCAAAGCTGCCCCAGTAACTACATCAAAAGGATTGTTAAAACATGAAGCCTCACGCAAGGAGGTTTCATTGTCACTATTCCGCAAATTGAATGTAATGTTTCCATTCTGCAATATATTGTTTGTATTGCTCTTAAAAGAGTGCTTCGTGTTTATTTGCATATTCTTACCAGTGCTGATATTTTCATTCCTTGCATAGGTATTACCAGTGGAGAGGAAACTTGTCCTGTTGGTTCTTATATCCACATCATTGGAGGTATGTGTGAAATCGGCATTGCTCACCCACTCGAATGTCTTGCGACGGTTCTCATAGAGATACTCAATTCCTGCTGTTTGGCTTGTCTGTATACCTGTAGGTTGGCTCGACGGTGTCCAATCGCCTTGTCGTCCCGGGCGGCGGGTATCGTTGTTATTGTTAACGTTCCCAAAGAGGGCAAGGCGCGAACAGTCGGTAAAACGCAACGCAAACACCCTGCCAATATACTTGTTGTCTGTACCGTATGCAGCCTCTGCATTGGCTATCCAACCTATGGAATACTCTTTTTTGAGCCTCACATCCATATCCAATGGACGTTCATCAAGTTGTTGCCCGGTCAGTTTCTCAAAATCAGTCTCACGTTCATATACCTTTACCTCGTTTACCATATATGCCGGCAGGTTGTCAAGTGCTACACGAGGGTCGCCCTTGAAGAAGTCCTTTCCGTTGACAAGCAACGAGGCTATCTGCTTGCCATTATACATTATAACACCATTATCCTTGAGTTCAACTCCCGGCAGCTGCTCTATGAGTGCATCGAGCATCGAGCCGTTGGACATCTGGAAGGCATCGGCATTATAGACGACAGTATCGCCACGTACAACCATCTTTATCTTCGTTGCCTTGACAGTAAATTCGTCGAGATTGACGGTGCTTATCTTACGCATATATGCCGTTTCACCCAAGCGGAGATGCTTGGCCTTTTTGGCAACCTTGACTTCAAGCGGGAAATACAAGGTGTCATAATCTTCGTGGCTAAGACGGAAGATGTAATTGCCATTGCACGGAACGACAGCGCTTGCACTTGACCCCGTACGCACTCCATCCATTGTGGAATAGTTCCATTTTCCATTGGCAAGAAATGTGCTGTCGGGAGAGAGCAGTTCGCACTTGCCGTTCTCTATGAGTTCACCTGTAAAGGTGTTGGCAACCTGCAACGACACCTTAATATCTGTCTGCGAATAGAGATTTGCTGAGATTATCAGCAACATTGTAAATAACAGTTTCTTCATGGTTCCTTTTCATTTGATTATACATTTGTATGCAAAAGAGCCTTGAAGAGATGTGACAAACAATGTTTTTCAGTGACAAAAGGGTGACCGGAGTGTGATTTTATTTCTCGAAAATGGCTGAATAGTGCGAGGTGGACAATTTATGTTTCAAACGTTCCTTGCGTTTGCGTATTGCCGCCGGGGTCGAATGAGTGACGTACGCAATGACATTGTTGCTTATTCCAATATACGAATAGTCGCAGCACAGGAGTTCGTCGGCACTCAAGTTATACTTGCCGATAAGTACAGTGTTCGCCTCGGCAAAACTCTGGAAAATTTCCTTTTCAAGCAGTTCACCATCAGCAAATGTACTCTTGTAAAGTTCTTTTTCCTTTACCCTCAGTTCGTTCAACACCTGAGCAACCGCACCCTTCTCGAATGCCTGTTCGCCACAGAGCAATTTGCCCTCAAAATCATCGGACGGTTCACCGACAATATCATCGTTTCCCTTTCCCCTCCTATTCTTCTGATACAGGAATATGAGCAGTACCGCTATTGCCACAATCACAAGATAGAGTATCAAGGTGGGGCTCTCCTCTTTTTTAGATTTCTCAATCTTGTCCTGTAGTTTCTGATTGAACAATTCGTCGGACAACTCCGAATAAGCACTCAGTTTACCATTATCGCATGCCTTCTCAAAAAGTGCCTTATGATATGCGGCCGAATCATCCATCCCTTTCTGCTCGTAAGCATGGAACAGAGTGTAGTGCGAAACATATTCGACCGTATTGTCGTGAGGGATTGACAGAGCCTTCCTGCAATAATGGACAGCCGTGTCAAGTACTCCATAATGCATTGAGTAATCGCCTTTATAAGCATAAAGCAATGCCGACTCATTTGGAGCCGCAACCTTTATGGCCCTGTTTATATATTCAATAGCTGCCACCCTGTCCTTGTTTACTACATCCTCTATCAACGACATATTGAAAAGAGCGTTGCTGCGCTGTTGCCATGTAGCGTCTGGGTTCATGCTTATATGTGCTAATATATTGAATGCCTCATCATATTGTCTGTTATTTCTCAATAACAGTGCCTCTTTGTAGTCGTTTTCAACTGACGAGGAATTACACGATATTAAAGCAATAAGTGCGGCGCAAAGTAAAAAAAGTATCTTCTTCATTATGTCTCATTTTGAGCAAAGTTAGAATAAATGGGACAATAAGACAAATTCTGGGACGTGACAAGTGTGTGACAAAACTGTGACAAGTCAAGTGACTGCAAACACGAAATTCCACTACAGCACTTCATCGGCAGGATAAAGGGGTGAATAAAAAAACTAAAAAACGATGTAATATCGCATTTTTAGTATATCTTCGCAAAAAATGGAAACTATTAAAACAACCGATATGAAGACAATCAATGTACCAAAGATTATTCCTGCCGGAGATTTAGAGAATATTTTCGCGACATTGCCCGAGCATGCAATCGACAGTTGCAACTGGCCAAAAGAGTTCCCATACTCTCCGAAGGCGGCATTCAAGATTTTCCACGACGGCAAGAAATTGTATATAAAGTTCTATGTTACCGAGAATGACATAAAGGCTGCTGTTACCGAGGATCAGGGCCGCACATGGACCGACCCTTGCGTGGAGTTCTTCGTATCGCCCGAGGGTAACCTCGACTACTACAACTTCGAGTGTACATGTACAGGCAAGCTGCTGCTTGCATGGCATCCTGCCGATGCACCGAAGGAGGCTGCCGGTAAAGAGGTTCTTGATAGCGTGGAGCGCATTCCGTCATTGGGCAAAGAGCCTTTTGAGTTGCGTGAGGGCGAACACTCATGGAGCGTGATTGAGATTATTCCTGCCACGGCACTGTTCCGCAGTGGCGTGGAATGCTTCTGCGGAAAGGAGATGACTGCCAACTTCTACAAGTGCGGTGATGAGCTCCCCACCCCTCATTTCCTCTCATGGAACCCTATTGAGTGGCTAGAGCCCAGTTTCCACCGTCCCGAGCAGTTCGGTAAACTGATTTTTGAATAAGAAGATACAAGCAAGCAATCAGACCATTCATTTGGCGGTTCTTGCTTCCCGCTTGCCGAGGATAAGTAATCAGACCATTAATTTGGCGGTTCTTATCGGAGCAAGCGGGATTTTTATTGAAGACTCAGAAGTTCAATAAAAATGGTTCAGTAGAAATTTACTGTGGTAACACAACTTTGGTATAATAACGTGAATTCGATATAAACTCAACTAAATCGCGAAACTGTCATCCCGACAGAGCGTAGCGATGAGGGATCTCAAAAATACCATGAAATAAGAGATCTCTCACGTTCGTTCGAGATGACAAATTCACTATCATGAGTATAAACTGTTATATCGAACTCAGATTAATATAATTATTATTTTTTGATTCATTTTACCCTTAATCTGTTGCCGTGTATTCTTATTATTGTCGTTCTGTCACATACTTTTCATGACTGAAAAGTATGCAAAAGGTCCCGGCACACGGAAATTCCAGTCGACCTTTTCTTTGTTCAGGAATCACAAGCGATATCCTTCAGTCAAAAAGGTCTTGCCACTTAATCTATCTGCTTGATTTTTGGGTGCTGCGGGACTTCCTCAGTTACCCGCTTGCAAGCAAACGTGTAACTAGCGGTCAAACAGGCCTCGCACTTTTTCCAAAAATCAAACAGGATTAAGCTGTGGAATTTAACGATGCCGTTTAAAGAGATTACCTCTGCTTGTCATTGCGCAATTGTCATCCCGACAGAGCGTAGCGACGAGGGATCTCTTTTTCATTACAACCGCAAAAATTTTGTCAACCCACACCTTTTAATACTGAGCCAAGAAAATTGCAGATGCAAGGCATGGCATATAATTGCAATGGGGAGTTTAGTAGACCTAAATGACCCGTTGCAATTATATGCCATAACAACGCAGATGCCTTTTTAGTGAACTTCTAGCTATACGATGAAGAGCAACTCCCTATACTTCGGCAACGTCCACAACTCATTATCCACGACAAGTTCAAGTTTGTCAATGTGTGAACGAATCTCCTCGAGCATGGGAGCGACGGTATCGTGGTAAGCGATAGCCTTGTCACGCTCCGAAGATATGCGGTTGGCAACTTTGCGGCGCTCGACAAGCTCGGTCACAAGGCGGCGGATTTCTGCAACATGCTGCGCCATCTCCTTGACGAGTTCGATATTCTCGGCCGAGAGACGGTCGCCCTCCTCCTTGCCGATTACCTGCTCCATCTTGATGACATTGTCGAGGAGCGAGCTCTGGTATTTTGTTGCTGTGGGCACAATGTGATTGAGCGCAAGGTCGCCGAGCACACGTGCTTCAATCTGTATTTTCTTGGTATACATCTCCCACTTTATCTCGTTGCGGGCACGGAGCTCAGTCTCGGTCATTACATCCATCTTGCGGAACATTTCGACACTCTCCTTGTCGAGATAACGGTCGAACACAATTGGCGCACTCGCCTCGCAGTCGAGCCCGCGGCGCGATGCCTCACGACGCCACTCATCGCTGTAACCGTTGCCGTCGAAACGGACAGGCTTGCTGTACTTGATATATTTGCGGAGTATTTTCACAAGAGCATCTTCTTTTGCAACACCCTTGTCGATTAGGGCATCGACCTCATGCTTGAAGATTGTGAGCTGCTCCGCCATTGCCGTATTGAGGGCAATCATCGCCGATGCACAGTTCGCCTCGGAGCCCACACCACGGAACTCGAAACGGTTACCGGTAAAGGCAAACGGCGAAGTGCGGTTGCGGTCGGTGTTGTCAATCATAAGCTCGGGAAGAGCGGGAATGTTCAGGCGCAACTCGCGCTTGCTCAGGATTTTCACGACATCATCAGTTGTCTCCATGTGGTCGAGCACCGATGAGAGATGCGACCCCAGGAAGCTTGAGATGATGGCAGGCGGAGCCTCGGCTGCACCCAGACGGTGTGCGTTGGCAGCCGACATGATGCTTGCCTTGAGCAAGCCGTTATGGCGATAGATTGCTGCAAGAGTATTCACGACGAATGTTATGAAACGCAGATTGTCCTTGTCATTCTTTCCCGGCGCCATGAGCAGAACACCGGTGTCGGTTCCCAACGACCAGTTGTTGTGCTTACCCGAGCCGTTGACACCCTTGAAGGGTTTTTCATGCAGCAGCACGCGGAACCCATGACGGCGCGCCACCTCTTTCATAAGCGCCATGATGAGCATATTATGGTCAACGGCGAGGTTACACTCCTCATAAATGGGTGCAAGCTCGAACTGGTTAGGGGCTGCCTCGTTGTGACAGGTCTTTGCCGGGATACCGAGCTTGAGAGCCTCAATCTCGAGTTCTTTCATAAAAGCTGCCACACGCTTGGGGATTGAACCGAAATAGTGGTCTTCGAGCTGCTGGTTCTTCGCGCTGTCGTGCCCCATGAGGGTACGGCCTGTCAACAGCAGGTCGGGACGTGCAAGAAGCATACCCTCATCGACAAGGAAATACTCCTGCTCCCAACCGAGATATGTAGTGACCTTCTTCACGTTCTTGTCGAAGTAACGGCACACGTCGGTTGCTGCCTTGTCCACCGCGCGGAGCGACTTCAGCAGCGGTGCCTTATAGTCAAGAGCCTCGCCTGTATATGAGATGAATACCGTGGGAATACAGAGAGTGTCATCCATAAGGAACGCCGGCGATGTAGGGTCCCATGCGCTGTAACCACGCGCCTCGAATGTGCTACGTATTCCGCCGTTGGGGAATGATGAAGCATCGGGCTCCTGCTGGACAAGCAGCTTGCCCGAGAAC
This sequence comes from Bacteroidaceae bacterium, assembly GCA_017936265.1. Lineage (GTDB taxonomy): Bacteria > Bacteroidota > Bacteroidia > Bacteroidales > Bacteroidaceae > HGM04593. Next base: position 9,218 of record JAGBFX010000032.1, read on the forward strand.
TCCTCGAGCACACCACCCTTGCCGTTATGCTCTACAAAGGCATCGTGCTTCTCGGCAGTAGTCTCGGTGAGCGGGTGGAACCAATGGGTGTAGTGTGTGGCACCGTTCTCCACAGCCCAGCGTTTCATGCCCTCGGCGACGCTGTCGGCAATGGAACTGTCGAGCGGCGCATCGTTGTCTATTACATCTACAAGCTTGTTGTATACATCCTTCGGCAAGTACTTGAACATCTTCTCGCGATTGAACACCTTCATCGCAAAATACTCCGACGGACGTAAGTCGCTGCCAGGCACCTCGACAGCCTTCTTGGCGAACGCTGCGGAAACTACTTCAAATCTCAGTTTTGACATATTTTATATTTTGTGTATTACATCTATTGCTTGCATTGCAGCAATCTGACTGTTTAAAGCAAAAAAAGCAAATTGACTGACACAACAAAAAGCAATATTTTTATTTACTTTTTGTAAAATCAGCAAGATTTCACAAATATAACACCATAACGTCACATGACAAATATTTTTTGAAAAAAGGAAGAGTTTTCAAGGCCATTACTCGAAATTACAATAGGAATTATCAGAAAACGGAACTATTTTGATGTACAGAGCAGCGATTTTTACTCTATATTTAAGATAACCGCCATTTCAAGCACCAATATCACAATTACACTAGAAACAAGCCATTTAATAACATTTTGTCAAGAATAGAAAAACAATATCAATTGCCCAAAATTATACAGCGAACCTCGCATAGAACAAGAAACCAAGGAGAAAAACAAAAAAAATCGAAAAAAAGAGTGCCAACATATAATATATTTAAATAACTTTGTATGGAGTGAACGTCAAAGAGCATATCCATCGGTTCACTTGCCGCCATAAAAGACTATAACACAATAACTAACTACAAATATTATGCTTAAGCAAATTATCAATGGTAAAATCCTGACTCCACAGGGTTGGTTGAAGGATGGTTCTGTTATCATCCGTGATAACAAGATTCTTGAAGTTACAAATTGCGACCTTGCTGTAATTGGCGCAGAAGTAATCGACGCAAAGGGCATGTACGTCGTTCCCGGCGGTGTTGAGATTCACATCCATGGCGGTGGCGGCTGCGACTTCATGGAAGGTACCGAGGAGGCTTTCCGCGGCGCAATCAAGGCACACATGAAGCACGGTACAACAAGTATCTTCCCCACTCTTTCATCATCTACCGTACCAATGATTGAGGCTGCTGCCGAGACATGTACAAAGCTGATGGCAGAGCCCAACAGCCCGGTGCTCGGTCTTCATCTCGAGGGTCACTACCTGAACATGGCTATGGCCGGTGGCCAGTTGCCCGAGAACATCAAGGACCCCGACCCCAATGAGTACATCCCTCTCGTTGAGAAGTGGGACTGTATCAAGCGTTGGGATGCAGCTCCTGAGCTCCCCGGTGCAATGCAGTTCGGTAAGTACATTACATCAAAGGGTATCCTCGCATCTGTAGCGCACACACAGGCCGAGTACGATGACATCCACGCGGCACGCAAGAACGGCTATACACACGCAACACACTTCTACAATGCGATGCCCGGTTTCCACAAACGCCGCGAGTACAAGTACGAGGGTACTGTAGAGAGTATCTACCTACATGAGGACATGACTGTCGAGGTTGTTGCCGACGGCATCCACGTGCCTCCTACAATCCTGCGCCTCGTACACCACATTAAGGGTGTTGAGCGTGCCTGTGTCATTACTGACGCCCTTGCATGCGCAGCAAGCGACAGCACAACAGCATTTGACCCGCGCGTGATTATTGAGGACGGTGTATGTAAACTCGCCGACCGTACCGCTCTTGCCGGTTCTGTTGCTACGATGGACCGCCTTATCCGCACATTGGTACAGAAGGCAGAGATTCCATTGGACGACGCTATCCGCATGGCTTCGGAGACACCTTCAAAGATTATGAACGTATATGACCGCAAGGGTTCATTACAGAAAGATAAGGACGCAGATATCATGATTCTCGATGATGACTTGAACGTACGCGCCGTTTGGGCTATGGGCGAGCTTGTTGAAGGAACATACAACCTGTAAATCCCAATTGACATAAGCAATAAAATACTCCTGGCAGCAATGTCAGGAGTATTTTATCATTACCGGGTATCTCCGCCATTCGCTCCAGGAAACGGCAACTGACAAAAAACATTAACTATACTAAATTTATCAAAACAAAGAGAGAAAATAAGGATATAAATGCTTAATTTTGTGTTATGATATTGATTTCGACAGCGCAGAGGGCGGTCATTATGTAAAGAAAATGGAATGACCGTACCGCAAGCGCCCGACCATGCAAGGAGAGAACACTGTTACCACAAGGAGCCACCTTGTGATACTGCACAGTAGCTGGCTGTCCGCATTTTCAGTTTCAGGAATCTTTTGAAAACAACAAACAAATGAATATAGAAGAGAAAAAAGGTATTGACAACAACCCGTTGCTGGGCGAGTACGACACCCCGTTCGGCGCCGTACCGTATGACCGCATTACACTTGAGCATTTCATCCCCGCCGTTGAGGAGTGTATAAGAAGAGAGAATGAAGTGATTGAAGGAATATGTGACAACAGCGATGAAGCGACATTCGAGAATACGATAGCCAAATTCGACTATGCAGTTACAGAGCTCAGCACCGTCATATGTGCCTTCAACGCGCTCATAAATTCACGCAGTTACGATGAGATTCTTGCCATCGAGGAGAAGATACAGCAGATGTGTACACGCCACCATAACAGCATCTCAATGAACGACAGGCTCTTCACCCGCATCAAAGAGGTATACGAGGCAGACAACAGCCACCTCGACAAGGCACAAAAGAGACTGCTCGAGCAGACATACACATCTTTCGTGCGTGGTGGTGCGAACCTGAAGGGGAATGAACGCGAGAGATACTGCGAGCTGACCGAAAAGCTCACTGCCCTATCCCTGAAGTTCCAGGAGAACAGCATCAAGGACACCGATGCATATACCCTTGTCGTTACCGACGCGAAAGACCTCGAAGGCCTGCCTGCCGATGTGGTGGAGGCAGCAGCAAATACCGCAAAGGAAAACGGGACAGAAGGCTGGACATTCACCTTGCACCGTCCAAGCTATCTGCCGTTCATTACATACTGCCGTAACCGCAGGCTCCGCAAGCGGATGTATATGGCATACAACACCATCGGAGCAAAAGGGAACAGTCATGACAACCGTGCAATCGTAAAGGAGATTGTGAACAAGCGTCTTGAGCTGGCACGTCTGCTCGGTTACAACACCTACAGCGATTATGTACTTGAGGAGCGCATGGCGCAGAACAGCGACGCTGTATTCTCCATGCTCGGCAAGCTCACATGGTCATACCTTCCTGCAGCCCGCAAGGAGATGGACGAGATTGTCGCCTACGCAAAGAAGAGCGAAGGAGAAGATTTCAATTTCGAGCGCTGGGACTTCGCATACTATTCCGAGAAACTGAAGGAGGAGAAATACAGCCTTAACGATGAGCATGTACGCCCATACTTCGAACTGAACCAGGCGATATACGGTGCCTTCTATCTTGCGACAAGGCTCTATGGAGTCACATTCAAGCAGAACCATGACATCCCGGTGTTCAACCCCGATGTCAAGGTGTGGGAGGTATATGACTATGACGGCAGTTTCCTCGCCCTGCTCTACTGTGACTTCTTCGCACGCAAAGGCAAGCATGCCGGAGCGTGGATGGACTCGATAAAGCCCCAGTACAAAGATGCCGAGGGCAACGACCACCGTCCGCACATAACGCTCTCGACCAACTACCGCAAGCCACTGCCGGGCAAGCCGACACTGTTGAACCACGATGAGTTCAACACACTGATGCATGAATTCGGGCATTGCATGCACGGCATACTGTCCGACGTCATCTACCCAAGCCAATGCAGCCCCAACGTACTTTGGGATTTTGTCGAGCTGCCGTCACAGATAATGGAGAACTTCTCTACCGAGGAGGAGTTCCTCAAGCACTTCGCTTTCCACCACAAGACGGGCGAGAACATACCACAGGAAACATTGGCAAAGATAAAAAAGGCAAGCACCTTCAAGGCTGCCTATCAATGTGTACGTCAGGTTGGGTTAGGGCTGATAGACCAGGCATGGCATAACATATCGGAACCATTCGACGGCGATGTGCTCGAGTATGAGCAGCAGGCAACAGCGGCACTCAGGCTCATGCCTGTAATAAAGGAGACAGGCATCACTCCGCAATTCGGACATATAATGTCGGGCGGATACGCGGCAGGATACTACAGCTACAAATGGGCAGAAGTGCTTGATGCCGATGCCTATTCGCGTTTCAAGAAAGAGGGTGTCCTGAACATGAAGGTGGCACAATCGTTCCGCGACGACATCCTGTCGAAGGGCGACAGCGAGCACCCCATGGAACTTTATATCCGCTTCCGTGGACGCCGACCGCAGATTGAGCCCCTGCTTGAACGCGACGGCATTGAAACCATTTGTCCACACCTATAACCGGATGAAGATGAAAATTTTGGCAGAAAAGATAAAGAGCGCTATATTTGCAGTCCTATTGCTGTTATGCGTTGCATCATGTACACACGATGACATCAAAGAGATTTTCATTGACCGCGAGTGGACATTGTCGCTCGTCAGGGAAGGTGCCGTAGAGCGTTACAGCAACAAGAAATACAAGGTTATTTTCACTGATGAGGAGTTCAACGCCATTATGCCCGGCGGCTCTGCCATAACCGGCAAATGGAAGGCCGACAACAAGAGCCGCTCTTTCCAGTGCTGGGGTATAAAGACTACAGGCAGCCTCAGAGGCGACACCATAGGCGAGAAGATGCTCAACATCTTTACCAATGCAAAATCATACGAAGGCGATACGAACTGGTTACAGATAAAGCAACAGAAGAATACATACATGCAGTTCTACAGCAGATAATAATTATGGAAAGCAACAGCAACAAACAACACGACCTCGACATACGTTACATGCGTATGGCAAACATATGGGCAGAGAACTCCTACTGCACACGACGCAAAGTGGGTGCACTCATCGTAAAGGACAAGATGATTATCTCGGACGGATACAACGGCACTCCGGCGGGTTTCGAGAACGTATGCGAGAATGAAGATGGCTTTACCAAGCCATATGTACTGCATGCCGAGGCCAATGCCATAACCAAGATAGCATGCTCGAACAACAACAGCTACGGGGCGACAATGTACGTTACAGCCTCGCCCTGCATCGAGTGCGCAAAACTGATTATCCAAGCAGGCATCAAGCGTGTCGTATACGGAGAGAAGTACCGCCTTACCGACGGCATAGACCTGCTCGAGAGAGCAGGAATAGAGACCGTATTCCTTGACATCAAAGAGTAAGTATAGCAGATGAAAAAGACAACACCACTCATATTCCTTATATTACTGGCTGTAGGATTCTACTTAGGCGTACGTTTCACACACTCCGACCCTGAAGCAAGATTCAAAACGAACGACGGAGGATACTACATACTGAACTTCGACGACAATGAGGAGAACAAGCTGAACCAGTTACTGGGCATCATCGGTTCCCAATATGTCGAGAAGGTCGATATGGATTCGATAATAGAGAAGTGCATTCCCAAAATCATAGAGGAGCTTGACCCGCACAGCACCTACATCCCCATTGATGAGGTCGAGGCTATAACGTCGGACCTTCAGAGCAGCTTCAGCGGTATCGGCGTACGCTTTACCATTCAGGAGGATACGGTCAACATAAGCGACGTCATCCGTGGCGGGCCATCAGAAGAGGTAGGAATCCTGGCGGGAGACAAGATTATCACAGTCAACGACTCCCTGTTTGTAGGCAAGGATATATGCACCAACGAGAGCGCCATGAAGAAGCTCAAAGGCCCCAAAGGCAGCTTCGTAAAGCTTGGACTGCAGAGATTCGGCGAGAAAGAGCTTGTGAAGGTAAGAATCAGACGCGATGACATTCAGGTAGAGAGCATCGAGGCATCGTACCTTATCAATAACAAATGGGGGTACATACAGATAGAACGCTTTGCCGAGAACACCTTCATGGAGTTCATAGAAGCACTCATCACTCTTGCCAAAGAAAACCTTGAAGGCGTAATAATCGACCTTAGAGGAAACGGCGGCGGTTACATGGGTATAGCCATTGAAATGGCCAACCAGTTCCTGAATGAGGATGATGTCATCGTCTACACCGAGGGAGCACACTGCGAGACTCAGATTGAGAAGGCCAACGGATATGGTCTATTCAAGGAGATGCCTATTGTCGTTCTCGTTGATGAGACATCCGCATCGGCAAGCGAGATTGTCGCAGGAGCAGTACAGGACAACGACCGCGGCACGGTAATAGGACGAAGGACATTCGGCAAAGGACTTGTGCAGCAACAGTTACCGCTCAACGACGGCTCGATGATGCGTCTTACCATAGCACGTTATCACACCCCTTCGGGACGCTGCATACAGAAGCCATACACCAACGGCGACACAGAGAGCTATGCAATGGACCTTATCGAGAGGTTCAACCGCGGCGAGTTCTTCTCGCAGGACAGCATACACCAGAATGAGGAGCTAATATACACCACAAAGAACGGACGCACAGTGTTTGGCGGCGGCGGTATCATGCCCGACATATTTGTGTCGAGCGACACCACGGATGTCACCCCATACACAAGAGAACTGGCGGCAAGAGGAATCATCGCTCAGTTCACCCTCAAGTTCAGCAATGCCAACAGGCATAAGCTGTCACATCACGAGAATTATGAGACACTCATTGCAGACCTGAAGAACCGCGACCTGCTTGACAAACTTGTAGCATATGCCAAGGAGCGCGGCATTGAGCCCGATTATGCGCAGATTGCCACATCGCGCGACCTGCTTGAGAAATCATTGTACTCAAACATAACGTACCAGATTCTGGGTATGCTCGAGCATGTCAAATACGTAAATCTCGATGACCCGACCGTCTTGAAGGCTGTAGAGGTGCTCGAAAGCGGAAAGGCCTGGCCGGATACTGGAAACAGGAATTGAGAAGATATTTAGAAGATTTTTATTCATTTTTATCAAAACAGCATTTGCCATTAAGAATAAAAGCAGTATCTTCGCATCGGTTCTGCGGTAGTAGCTCAGTTGGTAGAGCATCAGCTTCCCAAGCTGAGGGTCGCGGGTTCGAGCCCCGTTTACCGCTCCTTATTTTAACGAATAACGACAGCCATCGGCTGTCGTTATTCGTTAAAACTCATCTGTTACCCACAATGGAAATAGCGCTGTACAAGCTCAAGCATTTTCTCCTTGTCATCACCGATATCGGCACGCAAAGTGCGGTCATTATAAGAACGCAGCCTGTTTATTATCCCATCAATCATAGCAGGGCTGAAGACATTATGTTTCTCGAACACCGCACGCTGCATCTGCAAGCAATCGGCACTCGCCGCACAACTGTCGGGCAACTGCGAGAGTGTCGCAAGCCTATGCTCGTTCTCCTTCCGGTGTATATTCACATTTACATATGTACGCTCGGCAATCCCGAGGGCATCATCAATCTCAAAGCCATAGCGGCAAGCAACGGCAAGACCGGCTATCAGCTGATATATGTCGGCCGAGCCGTCGGGAGAACGCATCTCTACTGTCTGCTTCTGCGTGGTGTCATAAGTGCTCTCGCTCTCAAGCGGATTGGCAATGCGGCACATATCGCTCTTGGCCGCCCAGCCCAAAGGCACACGCACGAGCACCGAGCGGTTACGGTCACCCCAGCAGACATTCATCGGAGCCTCCTGATGCGGTACAAGACGGAAATAAGAAGTAGGATTGGTGTTTCCGAATGCCGTTATGGATGATGCAAGCTCCATCATGCCTGCAATGGCACGACGGGCTGTAGCCGAAAGAGAGCCGTTATCGAGCATGCAGTTTTTACCGTCCTTCATTATACGCATGTGGATATGCAATCCCGAACCGGCCTTACCTGCAGTTATCTTGGGCGCGAATGTTATGTCATATCCGTAACGGAAAGCAAGATTACGTATTATCCATTTTGCAATCATCAGCTGGTCGGCTGCCTGAAGTGCAGGAACGGGAAGGAACTCAATTTCATTCTGCTCATACACATTCCCGTCGATAGTGAAGTTACCCACCTCGGAATGACCGTACTTTATCTGACCGCCGGCCTGAGCGATATACGCCATGCACTCGGTCCGGAAATCGTTGAACTTGGCATAAGGCGCCGACTCATGATATCCTCTCTGGTCCGTTGCCGGGAACATACCGCAATCGGGAGCAATTACATAGTACTCAAGCTCTCCCATGGCCTCGAACTCCATTCCCGTAACCTCATTGAAGGCCTTGCATGCCTTGCGCAAGGTATTCTCGGGCGAACTCTCGAGCGGCTGACCGTCCTTATTGAAATAGGAACATAGCATCGACAGTGTAGGAATCTCGGAGAAGGGGTCGAGGAACGCTGTGCTGAAACGCGGCAAAACATACAGGTCACTGCTTCCGGCCTCAATGAACGGGAAAAGCGAAGAGCCGTCTACACGTTCGCCACATGTAAGTATGGCATCGAGGTATGCCGCGCTGTTGATTACGAAGTTCAGAGTCTTGAGCCTGCCATCGCCCGCGGGGTACATAAAGTTTACCATGCGCACACCGTTCTCTTTTATATACCGCACAATGTCGGCCTTTGTGAAATCACTGCTCGGCTTGCCGAGAAAAGCCACCACCCTATTAGGGTTCATTTCCAACGAACTGTTCATAATACCTTATTTAAATATTAGCTCATATGTCGCAAAGTTACCGATTTAATTAAAAAAACAAAGTAATGCAAAAAGTTTTTCGCAGACCACTGTTAATGTCTATTCTTCACGGTAGCAGCTGCAGAAACAATTTTAATTAAAATATCGCAACAAAAACGCGGTTATTCGGCAAATTTATTGTATCTTTGCGCCCGAATTCTATCAACATAATGTCTAACTCATTAACTTTTAAAAAATTATGAGCAACGAAATTCTAACAGGTACACCCGATTTCAATTGGGAATCGTACGAAAAGGGAGAGAACATCTCAGGTCTCTCACAGGAGCAGCTTGAGCAGGCTTATGACAAGACCCTGAACAAGGTATCAAGCCGCGAAGTAGTAACAGGTACTGTAATCAGTATCAACAAGCGTGAAGTTATTGTAAGCATCGATTACAAGCAGGACGCTATCATCCCTATCAGCGAGTTCCGCTATAATCCAGACCTCAAGGTAGGTGACCAGGTAGAGGTTTACATCGAGAACCTCGAGGACAAGAAGGGTCAGTTGAGCCTTTCACACAAGAAAGCACGTGCAAGCCGTTCATGGGAGCTTGTAAACAAGGCTATGGAAGAGCAGGCAGTTGTACGTGGTTACATCAAGTGCCGCACTAAGGGCGGTATGATTGTTGACGTATTCGGTATCGAGGCATTCTTGCCAGGTTCACAGATTGACGTTAAGCCTATCCGTGACTACGATGCATACGTTGGCCAGACAGAAGACTTCAAGATTGTCAAGATTAATCAGGAATTCAAGAACGTTGTCGTTTCTCACAAGGCACTCATCGAGGCTGAGCTTGAGGAGCAGAAGAAGAAGATTATCAGCACACTCGAGAAGGGTCAGGTACTCGAGGGTACTGTCAAGAACATCACAACCTATGGTGTATTCATCGACTTGGGTGGTGTTGACGGCTTGATTCATATCACAGACC
>JAGBFX010000033.1 GCA_017936265.1 Bacteroidaceae bacterium
ATTAAACCTTAAACATTACACATAAACTCCCCTGTTTTCACATTTCACATTTCACATTTCCGTTTTCAGTTTACTAATATGAACATACCTGCAGAATACATGCTAATATTGTCGGCAGTACTCTTCTTCATCGGAGTCTTCGGCTTTTTCACAAGACGTAATCTTGTGTCGTTGCTCATAAGCACCGAGCTTATGCTCAATGCTGTGGACATCAACTTTGCCGTGTTCAACGCCTATTGCCATACCGGACATCTCGAAGGGTACATCTTTGCACTCTTCGGCATAGGAGTGGCCGCAGCCGAGACAGCTGTCGCGATAGCTATAATCATCAACGTGTACCGTAACTTCCACTCGATACACATCAAGAGGCTGAAGAACCTCAAGCACTAAAAGATGCCGTATTAGACAAGAAGATAATTTCATCTGACTATAACTTATAGAAAATTTAAAACTTCATATATGGGATTCACCATTCTGATACTCGTTCTGCCGCTGCTGAGTTTCATACTTTTGGGGCTTGCAGGCAAGAAGATGCCGCACAAGGTTGCAGGCCTCATCGGCACGTTCACACTGGCCGCAGTCACCGTATTGTCATACTACGCGGCAATAACCTACTTCGCCGGCGGACGTGACGCAAACGGCGTATATGCCGAGGTCATGCCATACTGTTTCAGGTGGCTGCCATTCAGCGAGACACTCTGCATTGACATGGGCATTCTCATCACTCCTATCACTGCGATGATGCTCATTGTCATATCCACGGTAAGCCTCATGGTACACATCTATTCGCTCGGTTACATGAAAGGCGAGAGAGGATTCCAACGCTACTACGCCTTCCTCTCACTCTTCACATTCTCGATGCTCGGCCTTGTCGTTGCCACAAACATTTTCCAGATGTACCTGTTCTGGGAGCTCGTGGGAGTATCATCGTACCTGCTAATCGGTTTCTACTATACCAAGCCTGCGGCCATAGCAGCATCGAAGAAGGCATTTATCGTGACACGTTTTGCCGACCTCTTCTTCCTGATAGGAATACTCATTTACGGATACTACACAGGCACATTCTCGTTCTCGCCCGACAGCGCTATGCTTGCAGGTGCGAGCTCCGTTCTGCCCATAGCCCTACTGTTGATGTTCATTGGCGGTGCCGGCAAGAGCGCCATGTTCCCGCTGCACATATGGCTGCCTGACGCGATGGAGGGCCCGACTCCCGTTTCGGCACTCATACACGCAGCTACCATGGTTGTAGCAGGAGTGTTCCTTGTAGCCCGCATGTTCCCGCTTTTCATAGGATATGCACCCGAGGTGCTTCATATAATTGCATACGTAGGAGCCTTTACCGCACTCTACGCAGCAATAGTGGCATGCGTGCAAACCGACATCAAGCGTGTGCTCGCATTCTCCACAATATCACAGATTGCATTCATGATGGTATCGCTCGGTGTATGCACAGGCATGGAGCCGCACCATGGCGGCCTGGGCTATATGGCATCGATGTTCCACCTGTTCACACACGCCATGTTCAAGGGACTGCTGTTTCTGGGAGCTGGTGCCATAATACATGCCGTACACAGCAACGAGAAGAGCGAGATGGGCGGCCTGCGCAAGTATATGCCTGTAACGCACATCACTTTCCTAATCGCATGCCTTGCCATAGCGGGCATACCGCCATTCAGTGGATTCTTCAGCAAGGATGAGATTCTTGTCGCATGCTATGAGTTCTCTACTCCCATGGGCATGTTCATGAGCCTAGTAGCCGCAATGACAGCTTTCTACATGTTCCGTCTCTACTACCTCATTTTCTGGGGCAAGAGCCACTACGAGGAGCAGCTTGCACGCTACAACGACGGCCAGAGCAGCGAAAAGCCGCACAAGCCACATGAGGCACCGGCAAGCATGACCGTTCCCCTCATCATACTTGCCGTTGTGACCTGCGTGGCAGGATTCATCCCCTTCGGCGAGTTCATAAGCAGCAACGGCGAGGCATACACGATACACCTGGACAAGGAGGTTGCCGCCACCAGCGTACTGCTTGCCATTGCAGGAATAACGCTTGCTACGGTAATGTACAAGAACGGCACAAGCCGCCTTACAAGGAAAATCAACTGGATGCTGCATGCACCGATAAAGGCCGCATACCACAGGTTCTACCTCGACGAGGTGTGGCTTTTCGTTACCAAGAAGATAATATTCAAGGGAATAAGCCAGCCTATCGCATGGTTCGACCGTCACGTTGTCGACGGTTCTCTCGACCTGTTGGCAAAGGCGACACAGAAGGCCGGCACAGCCATACGTCCTACACAGAGCGGCAACCTGCAGACATACAGCATCTGTTTCCTTATAGGAGTACTGCTGCTGACAGTCATACTGTTCCTTACCGGCACTGTATCTATTCTTTAAACAAGAACAAGAAAGAAGAAAGGAGAAAACAATATGAATATACTAGTCCTGTTTGTAATAATACCGCTGCTCACATTGCTTGCACTCTGGGGCAGCCGTAACCTGCGCCAGACACGCGCAGTGATGGTCACAGGGTCGACACTGCTGCTGGCGCTGTCGGTATACCTTACCGTAGACTTCATCTCGCAGAGAAGCGCCGGCGATACAGCCCCCATGCTATACACCGCCTCGGTCACATGGTTCGAGCCGCTCAACATATGCTTCTCTATAGGCGTTGACGGCATATCGGTAGCGATGCTGCTGCTATCATCGATAATCGTATTCACAGGCACATTCGCCTCATGGAGAATACAGCCCATGACAAAGGATTTCTTCCTGTGGTACATGCTGCTCTCGCTGGGAGTATACGGTTTCTTCATCTCGACCGACCTGTTCACTATGTTCATGTTCTACGAGACAGCGCTCATCCCCATGTACCTGCTTATCGGCGTATGGGGCAGCGGCCGCAAGGAGTACTCGGCCATGAAACTGACACTCATGCTCATGGGAGGCTCCGCGTTCCTGCTCATGGGTATTCTGGGCATATACTTCGGTAGCGGAGCAACCACTATGAACATACATGAGATTGCCGCACTGAACAATATCCCCGCTGAATTGCAGTACATATTCTTCCCGATGACATTCATCGGATTCGGTGTTCTTGGAGCACTCTTCCCCTTCCACACATGGAGCCCCGACGGACATGCATGCGCCCCCACATCGGTATCGATGCTGCATGCGGGAGTGCTGATGAAGCTCGGCGGTTACGGCTGTTTCCGCATCGCCATGTATCTGTTGCCACAGGCAGCCGAGGAACTTTCATGGATATTCATCGTGCTGACAACAATAAGCGTTGTCTATGGCGCCTTGAGTGCAGTGAGCCAGACCGACCTCAAATACATAAACGCCTACTCATCGGTGTCACACTGCGGCCTGGTGCTCTTTGCGATATTGATGATGAACAGGACCGCCTGCACAGGAGCGATACTGCAGATGCTCTCGCACGGACTCATGACTGCGCTCTTCTTTGCGCTCATAGGTATGATATACGGACGTACCCACACTCGCGACATACGCCAGATGCGTGGTCTGATGAAGATTATGCCGTTCCTTGCAGTGGGATATGTAATTGCAGGACTCGCCAACCTGGGACTGCCAGGATTCAGCGGTTTCATCGCCGAGATGACGGTATTCGTCGGTGCTTTCAGTATCGATGACACATTCCACCGCGTCGTTACCATAATCGCATGCACAAGCATTGTCATAACAGCGGTTTACATACTGCGCGTCGTGGGCAGGATTCTCTATGGAGAGCCCGAGAACGATGAGCACATGAAGTTGAGCGATGCCACCTGGGATGAGCGCTTTACCGTGATATGCCTCGTTGCATGCATCCTTGCACTGGGCGTACTGCCGATGTGGGTTAGCGACCTCATCAGCGGTGGCGTGAATGACGTGCTCGCAAATATACATTAACCGATAACAGACCATCAAGAACGATATATGAACTACTCACTGTTTTTTGAGATGCGACCCGAGGTATGCCTGCTGGGGATATACCTTGTGATATTCATGTACGACCTTATTGCCGAGGGCAAGTACAGGAGACTATTCCACCCGCTGACATGCATCCTTACCTTTGTACTTGTGATGCTGACACTGAGCGACCGCTCATCGTTTACCCTCTTCGGAGGCATGTACGAGAGCAACGCGATAATAGTACTGGTAAAGAGTGTGCTTGCCTTCGGCGGCTTCCTTGTCATCATGCAGGCCCACCGCTGGTTAAAGAACGAGGACACACACTTCAAGCAGGGAGAGTTCTACATCCTGCTGTTGAGCACACTCATAGGAATGTACTTCATGATAAGTGCACGGCATTTCCTGCTGCTCTTCATCGGCATAGAGCTTGCATCGTTGCCGCTTGCCTGCCTTGTGGCATTCGACAAGTACCGTCATAACTCGGCCGAGGCGGGAGTGAAGTATATCCTCTCATCTATGTTCGCATCGGCCATAATGCTTTACGGAATCTCGTTCCTCTACGGCACCACCGGTACTCTCTACTTTGAGGATATGACCGAGAAGATGACGGGCATGCCCATACAGATATTCGCGCTCGTGATGTTCTTTGCGGGCATGGGATTCAAGATATCGCTCGTACCGTTCCACTTCTGGACAGCCGACAGCTATCAGGGCGCACCTACAAGCGTCACAGCCTATCTGTCGGTCGTGTCAAAGGGCGCTGCGGTATTTACCCTCTTCATTGTGCTTGTAAAGGTGTTTGCTCCAATGATTGAGCAGTGGCACCTGATTATATGCCTAACCGTCGTAGCAAGCATCACTATTGCCAACCTCATGGCAATAAACCAACACGACCTGAAGCGTTTCATGGCGTTCAGCAGCATCTCGCAGGCAGGATACATAATGCTCGCAGTCATAGGAGGAAAAGCGACAGGCATGACCTCGCTCGTATACTACCTCATTGTATACATGGCCGCCAATATGGCCGTATTTGCAATCATCGAGACTATCGAGTGGCACATTGGCACAGCTGTCAAGAGGAGCAACTTCAACGGTCTGTACCAGAGCAACCCGAAGTTGGCGTTCATAATGACACTGGCACTTTTCTCGCTTGCCGGCATACCGCCCTTCGCTGGTTTCTTCAGCAAGTTCTTCGTATTCATGAATGCCTTCAGTGCCGGTGCATGGCTTGTAGTATTCATAGCACTCGTGAATACCGTAATATCGCTCTACTACTATCTGCTCATTGTAAAGGCAATGTACATGAAGAGCGCCGATACACCGATAAGCAGCATCAAGCTCGACCCCTACACACGCATAAGCCTTGCCATCTGTACAGTCGGAATACTGCTGCTCGGAATATGCAGTTTCATCTATTCAGGCATCGACAGCATAGCCTTCGGACTTTAAGGGACAGCTGACATAAATCACACAAAAAGAAATATGGAGCATTTACAATACTCCATATTTCTTTTACTTTCCACCCCAGACATCTCCCCAACGGCCTCGGGATGATCCCGTAGATTCTTCAATATCGCCGTCTCCGGTCTGCCCTCCGCCTGTTTCCAGATTCGGGGATGATGCAATGACCTCAAGGGGAGAAATACCTAAACTAACACTTTCCGGTTTTATATATATCTTTTTCATAATGAGTATAAATTTTACATATTATTGAAATTGTCAAAAGCTATTCACATGGGCGGGGGATGAATTCCATCCATTCTACATGTAACCGACCGCCGCATTCAAAGCCAGAGTTCCGGTGAATTACTTCACCAGAACTTTCTTGCCATTGATTATATACAATCCCTTTGCAGGAGTCTCTACCTTTCTGCCTTGCAGGTCATAGACCGCTTCCACTGTTCCGTTTTCACCTTTCACCTCGCTGATGCCTGTAATGCCCTCGCCGAAGCGCATGCTGAACGAGCCTGCTGCAGTGCTCTCGGCAACCTTCATATATATCTTGTTCGCCGAGCAGCTGATATATCCGCCGTTGTCGGTTCCTGCATTGCCCTCGGCTATTGTACCGTCGGAGCTATACTCTTTATACATCCAGTACATCTTTGAGACCTCATCGCCACTCTTACGGCCCAGCTTATAGTATCTGTAGCCATCCTCGCACCCGATTGCACTCTTCAGTATGCGTCCATCTATCAATGATGTGCCAAGAGCTGTCATAACATCCTCTTGCAAGGCAACATTATCGGCAGTATAAGCGAACGTGAAGATAGCAGGCTCAACGCTCTCATCATCAATATAAAGGATTGCAGGAGTGCGTGCCGGCAGAACAGAACCATGCTCCGTAGCGTCATCCGTATCGGCAACACGCACAAGTGTCACATCGGTACCGTCCACATCAACTGCAGTAAATGCAGCGATACCCTCAGGCAATGTCACGCTGTAGGGCAGATATAACGATGAGAAACTGTTCGAGAACTTGACGCTGAAAGCGATGTCGGCATCATCCACCCTCTTGAAGAACCAATCTGTCGACCAGTCTGTATCCTGTACATTGCCATTGGTGGCATGATTAAAGGCCGCTATACCCTGATTTTTCCACTTCTCATTTGTAAGGGCCATAGCAATATTACCATTCATCATTCTCTTTGCACCCTCCATTGTTCCCTCAGCAACGGTAAAGGCATATGCCGTCTCATCGCCTTTCTTCCAGCCAAGTGCCAGAGTACCGAGAGCACTCACAAATTCACATGTTCCATTATCATAAACCTTGCATACCCACAAGTCCGAGTTGTCGGTAGCAGGCTCTGTCGGGAACACTATTGCAGCATTGCTGTTTGCTATAAAATGATATCCATAGCCGGCAGCTGTTTCGGCAATAAAGTTCATTATACGGTAAACACCGCCATCGACCAGTTCATCCGAGGCAAGAACCTTTGCCACAGCCTCTTCAAGCGCAGCCTTGACAGCCGTCTGGTCGACAATCTGTGCATCGAGCATAGAAACATCCTTTACAAGCGCATTGCCGGCCATTGCATCCGATGAGTTCGTTACAAGCACACTTGACAGCAGCATCTCATCGGTCACAACGTCGCAGTAGACACCATTTACCGCTACCACGCCATTCTGGACAGCCCCAACCCTGTCAATAAGCACATTGGTCTCATCGGCAAGCTGCGCCAGTGTTGCCTTACGCTCTGTAATGGCAGACTCATACTCAGCATAAAGTGCCTCGTATGCATCCTTCAACGATGCAAGTTCCGAACCAATGGCATCCGATGCCGGAGAGATACTGCTGACAACGCTCTTGCTTTCAAGCAGAGCCTCCATTGCAGTCATAGCTGTTGCAGCATCGACATAGCTGCTGTATTTATCGTTCACAGTTGCTGTGAAACCGCTAACAGGCATAATGTCAAACTCCGCCATGTGCCAGTAGCCACGGTTCGCATGCACGTTGAAGCGCAAGTAACGGTGCGATGAAACCATTATGCCGTCATATTCCCAGTTTGCCGATGCGCTCTGTGGCATATCTGATGCAGAGCCGAGATATTTATAAGTCACCTTGTCATCACTGCCGTATACATCCACGCCCTTCGGGAAATCAGCAGAAGCCCCAGAACGTGTAGTATGGCAGAAGGTAAAGCGTGGCAATGTATTGCCACTGCCCAGGTCCACAGCAATGTAATGAGTGCCCGATGCCGGTTCCGATGTGTAGTCGGTATGGAAATGGTTGGAGAGCACTCCGTCTACAAGATTGGCAATAGGGCCTTCCACTGCAGACTGCGCGTTTGTCCATATATAGTTTGCGCTGCCCGGCGTTGTAGTCTGCAGGGCAAGAGCATCACCTTTGGTATATGTTACATCGCCAAGAACCTCATCAAGCAGTGCTTCTGTCTTTGTAATATATACCTCAAGGTCGGCAAGGTCGGCAATTGTAGCATTAGGTTCAACCGCGGTAAGGTACCAGCGTGATGCATTGCTGTCGGTTCCCCAACCAACGACATTCCAACTGGCATCGGAGTGGAAGTTCGTGTATCCACCGGCAGGTGACAACTTTATTGCCCACACACCTTCCTCCATTTCTTCGAGAGTATAAACAGCCTCATCCGCGGCAGTTGTTGTTGCAGTCATTGCTGTCGACTGTGAAATCTTAGGGCAATAGTAACCACTCACATTGTAGACATTATATACTCCAGGTGTACCGGTCTCCTTGAATTGCCATTGTGCAGTTGCTTCCGTATGCGACACAGAGGTTCCCGTTTTAACGGTTTTGGAACCGTTCAGATACATTGTCAATGACGGATTGTTCCAGTTCGTTATGATATATGTCAGCGAAGAATCGAACGATACCCTCGCGCTACCGTCAGCAAGCACCTTATTATACTCGGCATAGAGCAGGTCGTATGCTGCTTCGTAGAGCGTTGAGTTCTCGTATACATCCTTTGCATATTCATAGGCTGCGACAAAGTCAGCAACAGCAACGCTCTTATAGAAGCCTATTTTAGTAAATGTATCATCGGTTTTATCTATTATCTGCTGTGCCTTGACAATGAGTGCGCCAAGGACATCCTTCTGCATGGCAGTGATATCGACAGCAACCTCTGTCATGCCATTGTTGGTGTCGACTGCCACGAACCTTACACTACCCGAGACTACAGCTTCCATAGCCTCATCGCTGAGTGCGAATGTAGACTTGTCACCGAAAGAAACCAGTTTCCCGTCCTCATCGAACACCAGGAAGCCCACACCGCCTTCACCACCGCTCATTGTAATTGAACCGTCGTTGTTCACTGTGGCTGTGTATGCAGATGATACTGCAGCACCGCCTTCAATAAAGTCGTTTACTGAACCGAACTCCGCCGATGCCGAGCCGTCATAAAAGGCGCGTAGCGTCTTGCCATCGTGCTGCAGTGTCTGCTCCGCTCCGTCATTTATGAGGAGTACGGCAAAATTCTCTTTATACCCCTTAGCCTTAACACGGGCTATTGCAGCATCCACTTCATCCTGCGTCTGGGTAAACACTGTTGTTCCATAATCGCCCTTAGCATAATTATCAAGGAGCACAAAGAATCCGTGTGCACGGAAGAACTCCGTCAGGTCCTCGTTCGCCGCATAACATACCTTCTCATATATTTTGAGCATAGACTCGGTACCTGTCGCTGTTGCACCCCTTGCATTCAATGGGTCCACACGGAGCATCTCGAAGAAACGGGGATAGAACTGTGCATTGTTGCCTGCAAGGTGGTAATAAAGCCACAGTTTATAGAACATCTGAGTCATGGACCAGATGTTATAATCGACAAACGGCAAGCCAGTGTTGTAGTTATTCAAGGTATTTGCCAAGGTACCGTCACTACCGTTATAACGTGATGTAGACATACCATGATACCATGTCGCCGCATTTGAGAAGACGTTATTTGTAACCTCGGTTGCACCACGTATATTGAACACATCCTGGAACTGATGGCCTATCTCATGCACCGGTCCCCATAAGTTGCCGGAGTTGTTGGGCATGTTCATTAGTGCGCCAAAGGTATTGTTATTGTAATTGGCTTCATGCCAACCTGCCGACATATATCCACTGGTAGTACCAAGGGAGACACCGTGATGGTTATAGTACTCGCTATAATCGAGTCCTTGGCAGAACTCCTGATAAGTCTTGCCGTCAGGGCCCTGATTGTTGTAATCGTATATCTCGCCCGATGTGCCGTCGCTGTTCCAACGTGGATAGAACACGTTCATCCTATCCATCTGTGATTTGCTCACAAGACCCAGCGTTGCAAGCTCGGCATGCATGATACGGTCCCATGCCTCCATCCATATGTTTATCTTCGCGGTAGAGGGGTTACAGCCCATTCCGTAGTCATCCCACGAAGGAGTACCCGAAGTATAATAATACGGCACGTCAGGAACATTTATGTGATCAGGCAGCAGTTCTCTCATACCCTTCTGCCCGTTCTCATCATTCAACTGGAAAAAGTTTATCTGGCGGTGACCAAGAATGGGGAGCACAGAGAGATTGGCGCGTGTCTCCATGTATACCCAGTCCTCATCACTGTCTACATCGGCCCCGGTAAATGTCTTCCACAGGTTCTCGGCATCTGTCTTTGCACGATAGTCACCGCAGGCATTGTAGAAACCGTTGATATAACCTCCCTCAATATGAATCTTAAGAGGTGCATACTCCGACAGCTTATGCGGAAACTTCTCCTCTAATGTCGCACCGTCCGGGTTATATGTATCTACGTTGTAGCAGATATACAGATGGTCGCCTCCATCGGTGACCTTGGCGATATTTATAATATTCAATCCGCTGTTCAATGCATAACCGCCACTTGTAGCATTGGTTATGCGTAGATTAGAGCCTGCGCAATGAAGGCGCAGCGTTGCCCCCTCCTTTATCTCGCCATCAACCATTACATATACAGTCCCGGCCTCGGCCACATAAACACCTGTGGGGTTATCGTTGTTGGCATGCGCATTCATCCGCAGGTATCCGGTAATGTCGCCGGCGATGCTGTATGGCTCATACATCTGCACACGGAATTTCTTGGCATACTCAGAATCCCAACCGCTCTTCGATGAGTCGGCATTATCCTCGTACCAGCCAGCGCTGCCATATGTCTTGTCGTATATTTTATCGACAAGCGCCTGCAGGTCGGCTGTCAACGCCTTGTAGGCATCGGTGGCCTTAGCAGCGGCAAGCGTTGCATGCTTTGGAGTACAGCAAGCGGCATCATCAAAGAGAGAGGTAAAGTTTACCGTCTGCTTAGCCGACAGCTCGGCTGCTGTAGGACGCTCATCAAGAATCGTCTGAAGTTCAGTGGCTGTGTAATCGACCTCGTGGATTGTCCAGTGAGAACCGACGTTTCCGTCTCCATTCTCCCAGCTTACCACACGGTAACCCCTTTCATATCCATTCCCGTCATCGTGCATGAAACCATAATCAACCCAGCCTTTTGTCTCAAGAGTGTTATAATTTTTATCAGACGTTACAAGAGTAAAGCTGTTCGCCACATCGGAATAGTCATCGGTCAGGCTCCAATGGACTTTGTTGGTGTGGGCACCTTTCAGAAACTTCGCATAATAGAGATTGCGCAACACGTAGTAACCGTTCTCTTTGGTTACATACCATTGCTGTGTCAGGCTTGTATCATCCACAGTCACTGCATATACATAACCATCATCGCCAGCATTCAGTGCGCGGCCGGTAGACCTGTTCACAAAACGGTAGACATGCCCCTCTTCGAGCGAAGTCAATGCAGTTTGCGCCCACACGCCTGAAGTTGCAGACAATAGTAGCAAAGCAAACAGATAAGTAAAAATTCTTTTCATATATCAATGTTATAGATTTATTTTCAATGCATGACAAGCTGTTATATAACGAAAGCACTTGACACAAAAACCCATAAAAGTGCGATACGCCTCTGATTGAATCGGCGTAACACATTAAAACATATCATACTATGTCACAAAGTTAACACATAACAAGAATTTTAGCAATTTTTGTAAAAACAAACATAAGATATTAAAACGATAATAGACAAACAACGGATTCATGACAACGAACCAGAAGAACTTCAAGGCAAAACAAAGAGCGGATACCGCCGACTGAAAAAGAATACGCAAGTGCCCACATATCAGCCATAAAAGAGCCATTGACATTTTCCTTCCCTTTCAAGTGTCAAAATCACATACTTTTTACTATCTTCGCAGCACTATTTCAACAGAAGAGGCTAATAACATTAATTTATGACAAAGAAAATGAACACAGGCACACTCTGCGTACAGGGTGGATGGCAGCCGAAGAAGGGCGAATCGCGGGTATTGCCGATATACCAGAGTACTACATTCAAATATGAGACAAGCGAGCAGATGGCACGTCTGTTCGACCTTGAGGACAGCGGCTATTTCTACAGCCGCTTGCAGAACCCCACCGTTGACGCGGTAGGTGCGAAAATCAATGCACTCGAAGGTGGAGTGGGCGCCGTGATGACCTCATCGGGTCAGGCTGCAAATTTCTATGCAATACTGAACATCTGTCAGGCGGGCGACCACTTTGTCTCGGCAACAACAATCTACGGCGGTACATACAACCTTTTTGCAGTCACACTGAAGAAGATGGGCATCGAGGTAACATTCGTGGATGCCGACGCTCCTGCCGAGGAGATTGAGAAGGCCTTCCGCCCGAACACCAAGGCGCTGTTCGGCGAAACGATATCGAACCCCAGCGTAAACGTGCTCGACATTGAGAAATTTGCCGGCATTGCACACCGAAACGGAGTGCCCCTCATCATCGACAACACATTCGCCACACCCGTCAACTGCCGCCCCATCGAGTGGGGTGCCGACATCGTGACACACTCCACCACAAAGTACATGGACGGCCATGCCGTTGCTGTCGGCGGTTGCGTAGTCGACAGCGGCAACTTCGACTGGGAGGCACAGCATGACAGATTCACATGCCTTACCGAGCCCGATGAGAGCTATCACGGACTCATATATACGAAGAACTTCGGCAGAGCTGCATACATAACCAAGATGGTCTCACAGGTAATGCGCGACCTCGGTGCAATGATGGCGCCCGAGAATGCGTTCCTGCTGAACATAGGCCTTGAGACACTGCATCTGCGCATGCCACGTCACTGCGAAAATGCGCAGAAGGTTGCAGAGTACCTCGAGAACCACCCCAAGGTTAAGTGGGTCAACTACTGCGGACTGAAGAGCAGCAAATACTATGAGCTTGCACAGAAATATATACCCAACGGAGGCTGCGGTGTAATGGCATTTGCAGTTCAGGGCGAC
Source organism: Bacteroidaceae bacterium (assembly GCA_017936265.1). Taxonomy (GTDB): domain Bacteria; phylum Bacteroidota; class Bacteroidia; order Bacteroidales; family Bacteroidaceae; genus HGM04593. The sequence continues at coordinate 12,721 of JAGBFX010000033.1, forward strand.
AAAGAGGATGCAATCCGTTTCATGGACAGCCTCAAGTTCATTGCCATTGTGACACACGTTGCCGACGCACGTTCATGCGTGCTTAACCCGGCGAGCCACACTCACCGTCAGCTCAGCAACGAGCAGCTGTTGGCAGCAGGCATCGACCCCGACCTAATACGTCTGTCGGTAGGTATTGAAGATGCCGAGGATATAATCGCCGACATCGAGCAGGCATTGGAGACCATCTAATAGAAACATGGGGGGTGACTTTCGAGTCATCCCCATTCCTGTACCCGGCCAAAACAAGAAACGATGATACTACTATCAATAATAGCCTTCCTTGCATCATTCCCGACAGCAGGAGCCGAGGGGATTGCAGTACAGCAGGACACCATCAAAAAAGTCAAGCGTTTGGACTTAAAGAAGCTTGAAGAGAACTCATTGCCACTTCAGTTAAAGATTGAGAAAGATGAGGAAAAGATGATGCCTGTAAAGGAAAAACCATCTTCACACAAGAAGAAGAGCATTGTACACAAACAGGAGAAAGAAGTTGGCGACAGCATATCAGTTGGCGGAGATGCCAAGCAGTCAAGCATAGTGCCGACATACCCCGGCGGTTATCTGGCGATGAGAGACTACATAAAGAAGAACACCCGATATCCTGCCGAATGCAAGAGCAGGCGTCTTGTAGGGAAAGCCATTGTCAAGGTAACTATAATGCCCGACGGCACGCCTGCCGACGCCTGCATACACAAGAGTAGCGGCAACCCGCACATGGATGCCGAGGCCTTGCGCGTTGTCAGCCAGATGCCGAAGTGGACACCTGCCGACAGTACAAGGAAAGTCCAGGAAACAACCACTCACATTCCAGTGAATTTCAGACCGGGAAGATGAAAGTCATCGAGTACAATATCGGAACAGGAGCAAGAGCCTTCTCTACCATGCGTGGGGGAGGCTCCGGTAATTATGGCGGGTTCAACATCACGCACTACTGCGGCGACAAGCCCGAACACGTATCGGAATGCCGACAGGAGCTGTGCACTCTGCTCGGCATAAATGACACCAATCTTATTCTTCCACACCAGACACACGGGAACGAGGTACTATGCATCGATGACAGTTTCATGCAGATGACACCTGAAGAGCAGCAGAGGAGACTTTACGGCATAGATGCTGTCGTAACAGCACTGCCACACACATGCATAGGTGTATCGACCGCCGACTGCATACCGTTGCTGCTGTACGACACCTGTCGCGGCGTGATTGCCGCTATCCACGCCGGGTGGCGCGGTACGGTTTCAAGGATAGCAAGGAACTGCATTATGACAATGACAGAACAGTACGGATGCAGGCCCGGGAACATCAATGCGGTCATTGCTCCCGGAATCTCATTGGAGGCCTTCGAGGTAGGCGATGAGGTATACAGGGCTTTTGAGGAGCAGGGCTTCTGTATGCAACGCATAGCCAAACGTTATCCTGCTGCAGACGGCGGTACAAAATGGCATATTGACCTGTGGGAGGCCAACCGAATGCAACTTGTTGAGTGTGGAGTGTGTGAAGAGAGAATCGAAGTAAGCGGTATCTGCACATACACCAAACACGAAAAGTTCTTCTCGGCACGCAGACTCGGAATAAAATCGGGCAGAATATTCAACGGAATAATAATTGTAGGATGACTCAAAAGTCATCCTATTATTGTTGGGGTGAATAAAAAGCAAAGTTCAAGGCTTGTGCAGGCTTCAAAACCGCAGTTTACTAAGCGTAAATGAGGATTTTGAAGGCAAACGTAACGCCGAAAATTTGTACAAACGAGTTAAATGCAAAGTTTACTTTGCTATTTTACAACGAGTACTGCCAAATTTCGGGTATCAAATTTACTTTTTAGTCACTCGCATTCCCCGTATATCTCCACTATCCTGTCAAGGATTGCCATGAGCTCATCAACCTTCTCGGCACGCAGCATCTCAATGCGCAAAGGACGGAAATCGGGCAGTCCCTTGAGCAGCGGCGTGGCAGCCAGATGACGACGCACATGCAGTATTCCCGGACGTTCTCCGAGCCATTCAACACTATCGCGCACCTGCTCACGCAATATATCCATACTCTGTGCGAAAGTGAACGGCACAGCAGGCTCGCCATGCTCAAGATAGTGCTTCACATCGCGGAAAATCCATGGCTGACCGAAGCTGGCACGCCCTATCATCACAGCATCGACACCATACCTGTCAAAGCACTCCTTGGCACGCTCGGGAGTCTTCACATCGCCATTGCCGATAACAGGTATGCGCATACGCGGGTTCTCCTTTATCTTGCCTATCAGAGTCCAGTCGGCATCGCCAGTGTACATCTGCGCACGTGTGCGCCCATGAACGGTCAACGCGGCAATACCGCAGTCCTGCAACCTCTCGGCAAGGTCAACAATGCACTTGCTGTTCTCATCCCAACCCAGACGGGTCTTTACCGTAACGGGAACCTTTACCGCATCGACCACCGCCTTGGTAATCTCAAGCAGTTTGGGAATATTCTGCAGCATTCCTGCACCGCATCCCTTACGGGCAACCTTTTTTACTGGGCATCCGAAATTTATGTCAAGGATATCAGGGTGCACAGCCTCTACCCTCTTTGCAGCCTCTACCATTGGTTCCACCTCATTGCCATAAATCTGAATGGCAACGGGACGTTCCTGTTCATATATATTAAGTTTGCGCAGCGTGCTGTTCACGTCGCGTATAAGCGCATCACTCGAAACAAACTCGGTATATACCATGTCGGCACCGAACCGCTTGCACAGCAAGCGGAACGCCTCGTCGGTAACATCCTCCATGGGCGCGAGGAAGATGGGATATTTTCCAAATTCTATGTCGGCTATCTTCATTACAAGAAGCTGTTTGATTTTTTTATTTTAGCAATAAATAGATATTGACCCACAAAAATTATTCACGAGGAGTTAACTTCGTTGATTTTTTGTTCGCTCGTAGCAAAGACCCAAACAAATTTGGTTTTTACTCGCTTAATTGAAAATTCGCTTGTTCGCTGCATTGTCATTCAGAGCAAAGCGAAGAATCTCCAAATCCAGTTGGCTGAGATACTTCGCTACGCTCAGTATGACATGACGCATTGGAACAACTAGTATATTGTTACTACAATTACGTTCCTTGAGAAGCATTGAAGCAAGCTTTCAGTTTTCAGTTCTCCGCTTTCAGTTTTCCGCTTTCAGTTTTGTCAATGCGGTATAGCTTGTCGCTCGGGCGTACTTTGCCAGGCACCTTGAACGACACCCTGTCGCCCTTACGCACGGTCTCTACACTCTCGAGGTTTACACGAGGGTCATCAAGTTCAATATATACAGCACCTGTTGTGGGGCCTGTAATGAGTATCTTGTCGCCGGCCTTTACCTCGCCTGCCTCTATATGGAACTCTCCCACACCAAGGTTAGAGAAGTACTTTATGGCCTTACCGATGTATACCTTGCGCTCCGTAGCCTGCGAACCGTATATGCTGCTCCACTCACCCAATTTCTGTCCTTGGTAATAACCGTCCCAGAAGCCGCGGTTGAAGACAGTCTTAAGTCTCTCGTCCCAGGCATCTTTCTTCTCCTCGGTAAACTCGCCCGCAAGATAAGCCTCGAGCGCCTCGTTGTAGCAACCCGCCACAGTCTTTACATATTCTGGTCCGCGTGCACGTCCTTCAATCTTGAACACCCTGACACCACTCTCTATCATACGGTCCATGAAACGTATGGTCTTGAGATCTTTTGGCGACATTATATATTTGTTGTCTACCTCAAGCTCAATGTCACTCTCGCGGTCCTTGACAATGTATCCGCGACGGCACACCTGCATGCACTCGCCACGGTTGGCACTGCGTCCCAACTGGTGCAGCGACAAGTAGCACTTGCCCGATATTGCCATGCATAGCGCACCATGGCAGAACATTTCGATGCGCAGCAACTCGCCCTTGGGGCCACATATATTCTCATCGACGATGACCTTGTGGATTGCCGCTACCTGGTCCATATTCAGTTCACGCGCAAGCACCACCACATCGGCAAACTGGGCATAGAACTTCATCGCCTCGCTGTTGCTTATGTTAAGCTGTGTCGACAGATGCACCTCAACGCCCACTCTGTTGCAATATTGCATGACAGCCACGTCGGATGCAATTACCGCAGAGATACCGCTCTCCTTTGCCGCATCAATAATTTTTTGCATCATCGCAATGTCATCCTCATAGATGATGGTATTGACCGTAAGGTAACTCTTTATTCCATGCCTGTCACATATCTCGGCAATCTCACGTAAATCATTGATTGAAAAGGCGCTTGCCGAATGGGCACGCATATTCAGGTGCTCGATACCGAAATATATTGAGTTCGCACCTGCCTGTATTGCAGCCGAGAGGCTCTCTCTTGAGCCTACCGGAGCCATTATCTCGAAATCTTCTCTTCTATAGTCCATGGGATTATTCCTGTTTAGCCTTGAACCTTAACTCCCCATCTTGGCCTTGAACGCCAACGCATATAACCTCATCTGCTTTATCATAGCCACAAGGCCGTTGCTTCGTGTAGGCGAGAGGTGTTCTTTAAGTCCTATCGCCTCTACGAAATATGGTTCCGCAGAGAGTATCTCATCGGGAGTGTGGCCTGAATACACCTTAATGAGCAGCGACACAAGACCTTTCACTATAAGCGCGTCACCCTCGGCACGATAGATTACCTTGCCGTCTTCGTAACGTGCATCAAGCCATACGTTGCTCTGGCATCCCTCAATGAGGTTGTTGTCGGTTTTCAGCTCCTGCGGCAGGGGCTCCTGCTCATTACCGAGGTCAATGAGCAGCTGATAACGGTCGAGCCACTCCTCGAAATCGCTGAACTCCAAGATTATCTCATCCTGTATCTCGTTTATTGTAGCCATTATTTCTCGCTGTATATAACAGACAGCACAGTCTGACCCACAGCTTTCAGTGTTGCGCTGTCTATCCAGTCCATATCATCTTTCATGGTATGGTGATACGGTCCGAAGCCATTGGGGCTGTCTGCGTCGTGGTTTATTATATCAATACATGGAATACCGAGTATCCTGTTCACATTCACATGGTCATCGGTTATTACACCGCCCTCGACCTTTGGGAAATAGGCTGAATAGCCCAGCCTGTAGGCATGATTCCAGACCTTATTGAGCACGAAAGGTGCGCAGTGCATGGAGAAGCCCTCAAGAAAGAACCTTGAATCGGGGGCACCCACAATGTCAAGCAGTATTCCATAGCGCGCCTTGTAACCCTTGACGTGGGGATTACGGGCCCAGTAGGCGGAGCCGAGAGCCCATGTCTCCTCGCCTTCGACAGCATCGCGCCATTCGGCAGCATGACGGCCATAATCCTCGGCATCGAAGAAGATTATATCGACGCCCACCTTCGTAGGCACCTGTGAAAGATGACGCGCCACCTCGAGCAGGATACCCACTCCGCTACCGCCGTCGTTTGCACCGGGATACGGTTTGTAATGGTTAGCCGGGTCGGGGTCGGAATCGGCCCAAGGACGGGTATCCCAATGGGCACAGAGAAGTACTCGCTCGCTCTTCTCGGGTTGGAAACGTGCGATTATGTTACGCGCCTTGAGCACATCGCCATTGTAGGCAGTTATATCTACGTTCTGTGCAATGACCTCGGCACCATAAGCACGAAGCATCGCCTCGAGATAATCGCCGCAGTTCCTGTGCCCTTCGCTGTTGGGTACGCGTGGGCCGAAAGCCACCTGTTCGGCAATGAAACGGTAGGCACTGTCACTGTCGAAAACAGGCACTATAGCCATTGGCTTCACTACCTGCTGTGATGCAGCAGACTTGCTCTCCTGCTGTCCGGCCTTACCGGCAGAGCCTGCACAAGCGACTATCAGAAACAGTGCGGAAAGCGGGAATATGAGATATTCTTTCATCGTATCAACGGTTGAGTTTCCAGGTTGAACCGTCCTTTCCGTCCTTTATCTCGAAGCCGAGCGCAGCAAGCTCATCGCGGATTCTGTCGCTTGTTGCCCAATCCTTGTTGGCCTTTGCCACCTGGCGCTGCTGCAGGAGCATGTCCACGACCTTGCCGAAAGCCTCCTCGCGGCCGCTATCACTGCCTCGCTCCTCCTTGAGACCAAGAATGTCGAACGCGAATAGACGGAATGTATCCTTAAGTTCGGCGAGGTCGGTCTCACTGATTGAAACCTTCTTGTCGGCAATCTGGTTTATGGCGCGACATGCATCGAAGAGGTGCGAGATTACCTGTGCAGTGTTCATGTCATCGTTCATGGCATCGTAGCACTTGCCACGCAGCCCCTTCACATCGGCTGTAGTCTCGCCTGATGCGGTAAGGGAACCAAGAGTCTTGTATGCCTCGAGCAGACGTTGCAGACCCTTTTCGGCAGCCTGCAGAGCCTCGTTGCTGAAGTCTACGGTACTGCGGTAATGCGCCTGAAGGATGAAGAAACGGATTGTCATCGGCGAGTATGCCTGAGCAAGCAGCTTGTGTGTTCCGTTGAAGAACTCATCAAGGGTAATGAAGTTGCCCAAAGACTTGCCCATCTTGGTACCGTTGATGGTTATCATGTTATTGTGCATCCAATACTTCACGACATGATGACCCATTGATGCCATGCCCTGTGCTATCTCACACTCATGGTGAGGGAATACAAGGTCCATGCCACCGCCATGGATGTCGAACTGCTCGCCAAGATATTTGCGTCCCATGGCTGTACACTCGCAGTGCCATCCCGGGAAGCCGGCACCCCATGGCGACGGCCAACGCATGATGTGTTCGGGCTGTGCACACTTCCACAGCGCAAAATCGGCAGGATTGCGTTTCTCGTTCTGACCATCAAGTTCGCGGGTGGTGTTGAGCACATCCTCGAGATTGCGTCCCGAGAGTATTCCGTATTTGTGCTCCTTGTCATACTTTGCTACGTCGAAGTACACCGAACCCTCGCTCTCATAGGCATAACCGTTCGCAAGAATCTCCTTGACAAGTTCAATCTGCTCGATAATGTGGCCCGACGCATGGGGCTCAATGCTCGGGGGCAACACATTCAGCGCCTCCATTACCTTGTGATAGTGGAGTGTATACTGCTGAACCACCTCCATAGGCTCAAGCTGTTCAAGACGTGCCTTCTTTGCTATCTTGTCCTCTCCCTCATCGGCATCATGTTCAAGGTGACCCACATCGGTAATGTTTCGCACGTAACGGACCTTGTAGCCGAGGTTCTGAAGATAGCGGAACAGCACATCGAATGTGATTGCAGGACGTGCATGACCAAGATGTGCAGGACCATATACGGTAGGTCCGCAGACATAAAGACCCACATTGGGTGCATGAAGCGGCTCGAACACCTCCTTTTTACGGGAGAGTGTGTTATATATCATGAACTTGTTTTCCATATTGTATTATTTTTGTTTTACAGTTGAGTATCTATTGCTACTTGAATTTTCGTGTTGCATTGCGGTTGCGCTTGACACGCTCCTTCGGAGGTTTCTGCTTGGTAATCTCAAGCGGTTTCTGTTTGTCAAGCGGCATGTTGATATCCCAATCATCCTGTGAATACTCAAAGAGTGCTTTCAAATCGAGCTTATGATGATAGTAGTATACCTTCTCGGGCTGGAGTCCCTTGTCGTACTCTCCCGTATCCCATTTACCGTTACCGTTGCTGTCGACCAGCATGCGCATATAGTATGTGCCGGGCTTTACAAAGTAGAACAAACAACCGCCGTTCTTCAGTTTCTCCTGCATCACGACCTTTTCGTTTGAGTTGATGAGCTGCACAATGGCATCATCGCCCACCCCGCGCACATTGACATAAAGCACGGCATACTCCTCGAGTGTACGGAAAGCCATGTCGCGGACAATCTTCTCCGAGACACCGCCATAGAGTCCCTTGAATGCCGCCGAGTCAACCACCATACGGTATTTGCAACCTGGACGCCACTCGGCAAACAGACGGTATTCCTTAATGTTGCTGTCACTTTGGCGAAACACGTACTCCATTGGTATAAATGTAGAGTCGACCACAGAGAACAACTGTATCGCTGCTGTGTCAACAGACAGCAGTGGTTCATCAAATGTAAAGGCGCAATCACCGTTTACATCCATTGAGGGACCACCCGAAAAACGTACCTTCAGGATCTTTGTCTTCGGGACAAATTGTGGCGGATTATTCTCATCATAGCCCTCTTTCCTGCTTTCGGCTTTCAGAAATTTCTTCTTCTCATCCTCAAGGAGTTTCTGCTCTTCTTCAACAATCTTGGCCCACTTCTTCTTTACTGCAAGGTTGAGTGTGTCGCACATGTCAACATAAATGCCTAGTGAATCGGGTACCTTATAAGTTACGGCAATCGAAAGTGTATCAGCCGAATAGAGTGCAGAATCCTTGAACCAGCAGGTCAAAGTATCCATTCTCTCCGATGCCTCGAGTATATACTGTCCCTCCATGTCAAAGCCTATACCCTCGATTTTGGGAAGTTCATTGTTAGGCGATGCAAAGAAAAGTTTGATATTGTTATGCGCAGGACGCTGGTTCTTCGCTATGTACTGCATCCTCATATCCTCAAGGAATGCGCGCAGAACAAGGTCATCGGGTTGGAAACGGGTATAGCGCACCTGCTTGATGGTATCGATGGTGAGACTGTCGCGCCAGACTGTATCAGGACGTACAGCTTCGCTCGCAAACGGCGATACATAGGTATCCATGAAAGCAATCTTCTCGCTCTTCTGGTCAAAGAGATTGTTCTGGTTGGCATCGGCAAGGGCATATACCCTGTACTTGCCCGGAGCGATACCCTTTATTGTGAAACGTCCGCGCGCGTCGGTACGTGAGATACGCTCGAAAGGTTTGCTTGTAAATGCCGAGTCTTCGAGCAGAGAATGAAGGCCTACGACCATACCCTTTATAGGTTCAAGGGTCTCGGCCTCAAGGACGGCGCCCGACACTGCAAGAGTGTCTACTCTCTCCCCCGTTGAGAACACATAGGCAAAGTTCTCATAAGGATTGCTCTCGTTGTTGTCGACTATCGCATCGCCGAAGTCTACAGAGTATGTGGTGTTCGGCCATAGGGAATCGAACAGTTCAACTGTCACGCGCTTGCCCGATGATTTTATTTCAGGCATCTGCACCTGTGGCGGAGAGACAATTACTTTCTCGAAGGCGTTGACCAACTTCACGTTCTCATCGAATAGAAGCTCAATCTTGCCCTCCTTTACATTGGTTGCATACTGCCCGGGAGTTGCTTTCATAAGCACAGGCGGTTCCTCATCGTAAGGACCGCCGTCGGGTCTGCCGATACTTGCACAGGCAACTACCGTCAGTAAAAGGAATAGATATTTTATATCTTTTAGTCTCATTGTCTATTATCCGTTCATCTTCATCAGTTCCTCGATGTACTGTCTGCTGTTGCTCAAGCGCGGTACCTTATGCTGGCCACCCAGCTTGCCTTTACTCTTGAGCCAGTCGGTAAAGAGTCCTTTGCGTGCAACGACAATCTCAAGCTGCTGCATGGTCTTGTTCTTGTAGCGTTTTGCCTCATAGTCTGAGTTTATCTGCTGAAGAGCAAGGTCAAGAACCTCCACGAACTTATCGAGCGAGTCAGGTTCTTTAGCGAACTCTATGAGCCACTGGTGACGACACTGGGCGTTGGCATCCATGAAGACCGGAGCCGCCGTATACTCCTGCACTTGGGCGCCGGTCTCGGCACATGCTTTCTGAAGGCCCTTCTCGGCATTGTCAACGACAAGTTCCTCACCGAAGGCATTGATGAAATGCTTTGTACGGCCCGAGATTATTATCTTGTACGGGTCCTTGCTTGTGAAACGCACAGTGTCACCAATCATATAACGCCACAGACCGCACGATGTTGAGATGAGCATTGCGTAATTCTTGCCGACCTCGACCTCCCAGACAGGAAGTATACGCGGTTCGGGCGAATCGAGATCCTCGAACGGGATGAACTCATAGAAGATATCATAGTCCATCATCAACAGCATGGCAGGGTCGGACGGGTCGTTCTGTATTCCGAAGAAGCCCTCACTGGCGTTGTATGTTTCCATGTACTTCATATCATCCTTGCGGATTATCTGCTTGTACTGCTCACGATAAGGTGTAAACGCCACGCCACCATGGAAGAAGACCTCAAGATTCGGCCACAATTCCTCTACCCCTTTCTTGCCCGTGATGTCAAGCATATGCTTTAGCACAGCCATCATCCATGATGGAACACCTGAGAGATTTGTCACATTCACGTTGCATGTGGCACGTGCTATGCGCTCCATCTTCTCCTCGAAGTCGCTCAACAGAGCTATCTCCTTGCCTGGAACACGCATCATGTTCACAAAAGCGCTACAGTTCTCGATGAGAATAGCGCTGAGGTCACCGACAAGTGTACCCGGAAGATTGTAGTTGGGAGCATGACTGCCACCGAGAATCAATCCTTTACCCGCGAAGATGCGGCTCTTGGGGTTGTTTGCCACATATTGGGCAACAACGTCAAAGCCACCTTTATAATGGGCATTCTGCAAGCCTTGTGGGGTTACAGGGATAAACTTGCTCTTGTCGTTGGTTGTTCCCGAGGATTTTGCGAACCACCTGCAACGCCCTTTCCACAGGACATCTTTCTCGCCCTGGCGCATACGGTCGATATAACCTTTCAGGCTCTCATAGTCCTGCATGCCTACCGCCTTTGCGAACTGTTCGTAGCTCCTGATACCTGAATAGCCATGCCTGATACCCCACTCCGTACCTTCGGCCGCTGCAATAAGACGCTTTAACACGGTGCGCTGTATCTCCTCGGTTCTGTTGGCATATTCAGCAATTTTCCTGACCCTGCTGTTGAATACAGGCTTTACAAATGGCGTCAGATTCATATGTGACAATCTTTGAAGCTGTTTAAAATCCTAAATCATTTCTTACTCATTTTCTGATGCGAAGTTATCTTTTCCCTTGTCGAGGAAACGGATATAAGCATCGATATCGGTATTATAGCTGTATGATGATGTGAGCGGGTCACCATAAGAGTCGACAAGCACATAGAATGGCTGCGCACTACCGCCGAACTTATGGTTCTGCAGATAGGTCCACTTCTCGCCCACTGTAGTAATCCATACCATCTTGCCGTCCTCGCCCTCTACCTTGAAAGGCTTCTCGAGTTCGGTCTTGTCATCGACGTAGAGTGATGCTACGATATAGTCGTTGCGCATGATATCGATAACACGGTCATCGCTCCACACGGCTGCCTCCATCTCGCGGCAGTTCACACATCCGTGTCCTGTAAAGTCAAGCATTACAGGTTTGCCTGTTGTCTGGCTCATACGGAGCGCAGTCTCATAATCATCGGTGTGAGCCTTGAAATCATTGTCGTAGAGGCTGAAGTCCTGTGTCTTCATAGGAGGGGCAAAGGCACTGATAGCCTTACATGGAGCACCCCAAAGACCCGGAATCATATATATTGCGAACGCGATAGAAATGAGACCTGTAAAGAATCCGGGAACAGAAGTCTTCTTCTCTTCGTCCTCATCGTGCGGGAAACGGATGATGTTCAGCAGGTAAAGACCAAGGATGAAGAACAACGCAATCCACAATGCAAGGAATGTCTCGCGGTCGAGGATACCCCAACCATAGGCAAGGTCGGCAACAGAGAGGAACTTGAGCGAGAATGCAAGCTCAATGAAACCTAGAACAACCTTGATAGTGTTCATCCAGCTACCCGAGCGCGGTGTCTGCTTAAGCAGAGAGGGGAAGAGAGCGAACAGTGTGAAAGGCAATGCAAGTGCCAACGCGAATGCGAACATGCCCACAGAAGGAGCAAGAATCTCGCCTGAATCAGCGACCGACACAAGCATGAAACCGATAATGGGACCGGTACAAGAGAACGAAACCAGTACCAGTGTAAATGCCATGAGGAATATGCTCAGGAGACCTGTGGTGTTGCTAGCCTTCTCATCGACCTTGTTTGTCCATGATGAGGGCAATGTGAGTTCAAAACCGCCAAGGAACGATGCACCGAATGCGATGAGCATCAGGAAGAAGAAGATATTGAACACAGCACTTGTAGAGAGGGCGTTCAATGCTCCTGCACCGAAAATGAGCGTAACGAGTACACCCAAAAGGAGGTAGATAATAACGATAGAGACACCATAGATGATTGCCTCGCGGATTGCCTTAGTGCGATCCTTAGAACGCTTAAGGAAGAAGCTGACAGTCATTGGGATGATTGGCCACACGCAAGGTGTCAGTAGGGCAACGAGTCCGGCACCGAAACCGAGCACAAAGATAAGCCAAAGAGAAGAGCTTTCCTCTTTGTCGAAAGAGTTGAGTTCACTGATCACGCTTCTCCAGCGGTACTCCTCGGTATTCTTGTCAACAGCGGCCTCTACGGTCTCCGTCTCGGCCACGACAGGGGCAGGTTCTTCGGCAGCCTCACCTTCAGACTCTTCACCGGCCTCCTCGGTTGGAGCCTCAGCGGGAGTCTCTACAACCTTCTCGACCGGTTTCTCGGCAGGCTTCTCGACTTTCTGCTCAGCCGGCTTTGCAGGCTCCTTCTTTTCAGGAGCGGAGACAGGCTTTGCAACCTCGGCCTTCTTCTCGGCTGTACCCTTTACCTCAAAGTCGTAACGACCCATAAAGCACTGGCCGTCGCCACATGACTGATAGCTTACTGTACCCTCAATACGATAATCACCGCCAAGGAGTTTGAACTCCTGTGTAAAGAGCGCGCTCTCATCAAAGAAAGGAACCTCCATCTCGAAAACAGAGTCATACTCTCTTTTCACACCATCGCCAGGAACAACGGCACCGACGAGCTCGGCACCCTCAACGACATGATACTTCACGGTCAGAGGTGTAGGACCGCCTGAAGGCACATCCGTCGAATAAAGATGATAACCGGACTCAATATAAGCCTCAAACTCGATAACACCCTTGTCACCCTTGACGGTAACAACATTCTCCATTGATACGGGGTCATAGCCACCGAACTGCGCTGCGGCCGGAAGTATTGCCAGCAACATCACCAATGATAAAAACAGTTTCTTCATTTCTATATTATTTTGTTTTATAATTCCAATGGATTCTTTCGTATTCTCCATTCAGCAGGGTAAAGGTTGTTCGCCCTGTTGCCTATGTTCTTCACAAACCCGAGAGGCACCCCTTTGTACGTGATAAGCAGATGTCCTACCGGCTCATCGGCAAAGAGCAGCGCTTCGCGGTGCAGATAGGCAAGCGCCTTATCCCTCTCCACCTCGACTCTTCTGAAAGCTGAAGGATCGAGTTCCACACTCATTGCCAACGGATGCAGAGGCAAGAGTTTATTGTTCTTGACCTCGGCAAGAGGCAGAGCGCAATGCAGTACTCTCAGTTTCTGGCAGAGCGCCATCATTACTGCCGTATGCTCCTTCGGCATTGCCACAACCGTTTCATCACGCATCACTAAGTCGAAACATTCAGCCTCCTTAAGCCACCTGCAGACCTCATCTTTCACTCTTTTGTCCGCAATCTTCAGGCGCGGCATGCGGGGTTGTACAACAGCCCCATCACCATCTTTGCGCAAAACTGCCATAAAAAGCCCCTCGCCCTTGGTAAAGCCAGGGATAAAGCGATAAACGGGCAGCCCTTCTGTAGTGAGCGAGCCTGTTATTCCCCATTCTGCAGCAACATCCACATTCAGGACCTCGGCGCCAAGATTTCCGGCTATCCACTCCACACAATCCTCATTCTCTTCACGATTGAATGTGCATGTACTGTATACCATAATGCCACCCGGGCGCAATGAATCCCAGATATCAGCGACAATCTCACGCTGTCTGGCAGCACACTGCCTCACATTCGCGACACTCCACTGCTCCACCGCAAAGGAATCCTTACGGAACATGCCCTCGCCCGAACATGGCGCATCGACAAGCACAAAATCAAAGAAGTTCCTGAACGGTGCAAAATCGGCCGGTTCGTTCTTTGTGACCACAGCCGACGCACGTCCCCACTTTATTACATTCTCGGCAAGCACCTGCGCACGCAACTGCATAGGCTCGTTCGACACAAGCATGCTCCCTGCGGGAAGAAGCGAGTGCAGATGCGTCGACTTACCGCCCGGCGCCGCACACAGATCGAGCGCACGCACAGGAGAAGTCACATACTGGCCGACCACCTGCTCTAGGAACATCGATGATGCCTCCTGGACATAATAGCACCCCGCATGAAACAGCGGGTCGGCAGTAAACACCGGACGCTCGGCAAGATAACGGCCCGACAATGTCCAAGGAACATTGTCGCCATCGATACCGGAACCATGCTTCAGTTCATTATGACGGATGCTGACAACAGGCTCCTCATCAAGCGCCTGCGCAAAGCGGTCATAAACAGCCTTGCCAAAAAGGGTCTCTGTCCTTTCTATAAATTCAGCATTCAGATTCATAAGTAATAGCTTCAGCGGATGCAGGCCATTTCCATGCCTAAGCGCAAAGATACAAAAAATATGCATTAACGCCGCCATTTATGCTATATAATTAAATAATATAAATATTTTTAAGACAAGCTGAGTTTAGCGGAAAGAATTTACACATTTTCAGATTTCACTTTCGCATAAATATTGTATCTTCGCAGTTATTACATCAAGAAAACCGACAATCATGAAACAATACCTTGACCTACTTGACAGAATTCTGACCGAAGGAACAAAGAAAGATGACAGGACCGGCACCGGCACCATAAGCGTATTCGGCCACCAGATGCGCTTCAACCTCGAGGACGGTTTCCCTTGCCTTACCACCAAGAAACTGCACCTCAAGTCAATAATCCACGAACTGCTGTGGTTCCTCAACGGAGACACCAATGTAAAGTATCTTCAGGAAAACGGCGTACGCATCTGGAACGAATGGGCGGATGAGAACGGCGACCTTGGACACATCTACGGTTACCAATGGCGCTCATGGCCAGGGTATAACGGCGAACACATCGACCAGATAAAGGAGGTTGTCGAAACCATAAAGAACAACCCCGACTCGCGCAGAATCATCGTGAACGCATGGAATGTGGCCGACATAAAAAACATGAACCTGCCGCCATGCCACGCCATGTTCCAGTTCTATGTTGCTGACGGCAAGCTCAGCCTCCAGTTATACCAGCGAAGCGCAGACTGTTTCCTGGGCGTCCCATTCAACATTGCGTCATATGCACTGCTGCTGCAGATGATGGCGCAGGTAACAGGGCTCAAGGCAGGCGAGTTCATACACACATTGGGCGATGCACATCTCTACCTGAACCACATTGAGCAGGCCAAGCTGCAGCTCACTCGCGAGCCGAAGAAGTTGCCACGTATGGTTATAAACCCCGACATAAAGGATATCTTCTCATTCAAGTTCGACGACTTCTCGCTCGAAGACTACGACGCACACCCTCACATCAAGGGCGTTGTTGCAGTCTGAGCAACAGAGAGAGAGCTGACATACATCGAGAACAAACGAAACACATCCAGAGCAACATGAACAAATTGGCACTTATTGCAGCAATAGCGGAAAACAACGCTATAGGCTTTGAGAACAAGCTCATATACTGGCTTCCAAATGACCTGAAGCGCTTCAAAGGACTGACCACGGGGCACACGATAATCATGGGCAGCAACACATTCCGCTCACTCCCCAAGGGAGCGCTTCCCAACCGCAGGAACATCGTACTCTCACGCAAGCAGAACGAATTCCCCGGAGCAGAAACATTCCATTCACTCGAGGAAGCTCTTGCCAACTGCAATAACGAAGAGGTCGTATACATCATCGGCGGCGAGACACTCTATCGCGCAGCAATGCCCATGGCAGACATCCTTTGCCTGACCGAGGTAAAGGACACGCCCGAAAAGGCAGATGCATTTTTCCCGGAATTCAGCAGACGCGATTGGGAAGTAATTGAAGAGGAGAAATTCGGCAAGGACGAGAAACATGAGTACGAATACAGTTTCGTGACCTATGCAAGAAGAAAGAACTGACTACCGGAAGACTCCACGCAGAACAGCCCGTAAGGCATAGCCATTCAACACCAAAAAACAATTCTGTAAACAAATTTAAGCGTTACCGCACAAGCGGTTTTATAATCACTATCTACTCATACACAAAAAAAGCCGCAGCGTTGCTGCGGCTTTTTCAGTATCAGATTTCAATTACTGTTCATTTCTCTTGACGTCATACTCAGCAGAGTACATGATTGACAAAGCACCAATCTCACGGAGTTCCTCCTTCACGTCGCTCACGACACCCATCTGGGTACTTGGACGCTTACGGCCCTCGGCACCATCACCGGCATCGACCTTGAGTACAACACGCATGTTGGCCTTATCTTCACCCTTCATGGTATTGTGTTCCTCAGCAACATGCTTACCCACCTCGTACACCTCAATGAACTTGTCATTGATCTGTACACGGGTACCGGAACCGAGCTGCTTTGCATAACTCTGGTTAGGAGTTCCGATATAAAGATTTATCGCAGATGTCTTACGTTCAATCTTTGAGAGCTCTGTACCTGACGGAGCCTTGAACTCAACCTTCAACTCCTCTTCGCGCATTGATGTTACAATCATGAAGAAGAAAAGGATCGAGAAGATCAAGTCAGGGAGTGACGATGTATTCAACTCAGGCATCTCTGCCTTTCCTTTATTGTTAAATTTACTCATAGCTTAATCATTGTTGAACGTTTACAGTATACTCTTGCGGTTTAGCCTCATAGATCTTCATCTTGAAGTACTGCTGACAAACCTCCTGCTGGTTACCGTCGAGTTCCGCATAAGGTCTGCCATATGCCTCTTCTGCAAGTTCATTACGCAACTCGTTGTAAGCGCCATACAGCTCGTTGGCAACCTTGAAGTATACACTATACTCTGAAGCACGGTCTGTGGTCAAAGTAATGACGTGGTTCTTGGAGATTCTGCGTGGCTGACCATCGGGAAGAGCATGTTGATTACCATCCTTGTCCTTCCAAATCACGAAGGTATCAATCATTACCGGATATGCCTCAAGTTCACTCATCACCACATTGCCGAGCGGGTCGGTTATCTGGTTACGGATGAAATCCTTGGCAATCCAACGCAGTTTTTCAAAAGGCACATCAGTTACCTTAACGCCATATCTGCTCTCAAACTCACCGACCTCCATATCTCCTGGCTTAACGAGAACCTTACTGTGCATGTTCACATTAACAGCAAGAACGTTTCTCTGCAGAATCTTTGGCGGAGGGGTATTATCCTCTGTTTTTTCCGGAAGACGCGAATTCAGACCTGTCTGATGGCTCATAGAAGTCACGACAAGGAAGAAGATCAACAGGATAAAGGAGATATCCGCTGTTGAACTTGCGTTGATTCCGGGTACTTTTCTATTACCTTTTGCCATGACTGTTACTTAACTTTGTTAACGTACTTAAACAAGCCTGTAAGGCTGACGATTGTTACAACAACACAGATGAGAACCAACACATACTGTACATAGAGCAGAGCATCTGTCAGGACCATTGAACCTGTATCCTCGCAAACGACATTGTTGATAAGGATAGGAGCTACTGTACCGTTCTGGATTGCCTCAAGAGAGTTTGAATCGGCAGACGCTGCAATAACGTAAGCTACAACTACAAGAGCGATAGCCAGGAAAGGACCTACAAGACCCTTTGCAGCCTCCTTGGGGTTATCCATAAACTTCTTTACCAAACCTGCTGTCTGATAAACAAGAATCAGAACGATAGGAACAATCACCAATATATATATCCACCACATGAGTGCAGGCAAGAACTGCGGGTCGGTAAGCGGTTTCTCCTGGCCTGGTAATACAACCTCGTTGTCGAAACCAACGAAGAAGAAGAGGCCAAGTATAACCAACGTTACAGCAAGCAGCGCCAGCAATACATATTTGGACAACTTAATATACAAATCAGCTTTCATAACTATATAAATTTATTTAGCTGTTATTACTTCTTCAAATTAAACTTTGTCAAAAGATCAAGGAGAGTGATTGAGCTATCCTCCATGTCTGAAACGAGAGCCTCAATCTTGGTAAGGATAAAGTTGTAGAATACCTGAAGGATAAGAGCTACAAGAATACCGTAGATAGTTGTGATAAGAGCGACCTTCATACCACCGGCAACGATAGTTGGAGAGATATCACCCTTCTGCTGGATTTCGTCGAATGACATGACCATACCGATCACAGTACCCAAGAATCCGAGTGATGGAGCCATGGCAATGAACAATGTAATCCATGAGCAGTTCTTCTCGAGCATTGAAGACTGGAGGCTTCCGTAAGAAACCACTGAACGCTCAACTGTCTCAAGACCCTCATCGATACGGAGAAGACCCTGGTAGCAGATAGCTGCAACAGGACCTGCTGTGTTGCGGCAAAGCTCCTTAGCTGCCTCAACGTCCTTCTTTGACAATGCATCAGCGATACCAGCCATAAGCTTCTTTGTGTTAACCTGAGCCATGCTCAAATAGATGATACGCTCAACACAGAATGCAAGACCGATAACCATCGCAATGGCTACAAGAGCCATGAACTCGGCACCACCTTCAATAAACTTTGTCTTGAGTGACTTGTGAACACCAGCGATGCCCTCTTCCTCAACAACCTGAGCAGGAGCCTCTGCTGCCTCTTCAGCTGGAGCCTCAACTGCAGGTTCCTCGATAGCAACTGCCTCATTTGCCTCTACTGCAGCAGAATCAGCAACTGCCTCTGTCTGCTGAACATTGTTAACGTCCTCAGTTTGTGCAGCAACCTGAGCTGTACCAAACAAACCCAAAACTGCAACGATTGCAAAAAGTTTTTTCATTTTGTGTAATTTTTAGATTAATATTTTAAAGTTAATTCATTCAAAATCAGCGGAAAGAGGGGGATTCGAACCCCCGATACACTTTTGGCGTATACACGCTTTCCAGGCGTGCCTCTTCAACCACTCGAGCATCTTTCCCGGCTCGTGCATACTGCTAATCGGCATGCAATTTACAACTTTTTTCGCAAACTGCACTCTATTTCACGGCAAAAGTAACTTTTTTTTTCAAATCAATGAACATTTCTAAAGAAAATGATTGGGCTGACAGAGAAAAAATAAAGAAATAAGTTTTTTTAACATTCTGCAAGACAAAATAAATGAAAAGAAACGCGCGCACAGAACACCTTATATTGAATTATTGGTTAATTTTGCACATAGGATATGACTACACCAAAAGAATGATTGACGCAAGAAGAGGCATAACGGCAAGACTGTGTGACGCCTTCAACCCATACCAATGGATTACGGCTATACGCAACATGCTCTTTGACCACGGAGTCATCGAGTCCCGCGAGTTCCATGTGCCTACAATCTGTATCGGCAACATAACGGTGGGCGGCACAGGCAAGACCCCACACACCGAATACCTTATAGAATTGTTGGGCAGAAAGTTCCGCACTGCCGTGCTGAGCCGTGGCTACGGACGCAGGAGCAAGGGATATTTAAAGGCTGACGATTCATCCTCAATGCTCTCTCTCGGTGATGAACCGTTCCAGATAAAGAACAAATACCCCGACATTGATGTTGCTGTATGTGAGAAACGCGTCACAGGAATCGAAAGATTGCTTGCTGACGTCAAGGGAACTGAGGTAATACTGCTCGATGACGCCTATCAGCACCGCCACGTGAAGGCAGGCCTGAACATACTGCTCATTGACAGTAACCGGCCGATATGGCAGGATTGCGTGTTGCCGTTCGGGCGCATGCGCGAAAGCATCGGTGGAATCGCACGTGCCGACATTGTCATCATGACAAAGTGCAGGAACCTCACACCGGAACAGGCGGAATGGTGCCGTAACTACATAAAGGGTATGAAGGATATTCCCGTATTCTTCTCGGCAATGAAATACGGCAAGCAATACCCGCTGTTCAGGGAGACCGCGCAGCTTGATGAGATATCGCAGTGCGATGAGATTCTGCTCGTGACAGGCATTGCCAACCCTTCGCCTTTGAAAGAGGAGATAGAAAGAAGGGGCGCCAGGGTGGAACTGATGCAGTTCGGCGACCATCATAATTTCACTGCCGATGAGCTGAAGGGAATTGCGGCACGCTTCAAGGAGATGAAGGGAACCCGAAAGGCTATAATAACGACAGAGAAGGACGCTACAAGATTACATGAGAGGGAAGAGTTGCCGATTATTGCAAAGGAGAATATCTACGCCTTGCCTATCCAGGTAGAGATTCTCGAAGGAAAAGAGAAAGTGTTTAACCAAATAATAGAAGACTATGTTACAGAAAATTCAAGAAACCGCTGAATTCCTCAGAGGAAAAATGACTACAGCGCCCGAGACAGCCATCATACTCGGAACAGGACTTGGCAGCCTCGTAAACGAGATAACAGACAAGTACGAGATTGAGTACAAGGACATTCCTAACTTCCCGCTCTCTACCGTAGAGGGTCATTCCGGCAAGCTCATCTTCGGTAAGCTCGGCAACAAGGAAATTATGGCAATGCAGGGCCGTTTCCACTTTTACGAGGGATACTCTATGAAGGAGGTCACATTCCCGGTACGCGTCATGCGCGAGTTGGGCATCAAGACCCTCTTCGTTTCAAATGCGGCAGGAGGCATGAACCCAGACTTCCTCATCGGCGACCTGATGATTATCAATGACCACATCAATTTCTTCCCCGAGCATCCGCTGCGAGGAAAGAACATCCCCTACGGCGACCGTTTCCCCGACATGAGTACAGCATATGACAAGCAGCTGATTGCCATGGCAAAGGAGATTGCCGCCGAGAAAGGAATACGCGTTGTCGAGGGTGTCTACCTTGGCACACAAGGCCCCACATTCGAGACTCCTGCCGAGTACCGTATGTTCCACCGCATGGGCGGCGATGCAGTAGGAATGTCAACAGTACCTGAGGTCATCGTTGCACGTCACTGCGGCATCCGCGTGTTCGGTATCTCGGTAATTACCGACCTCGGTGTCGAGGGTATCGTTGTCGAGTGCAGCCACGAAGAGGTTCAGAAAGCAGCCGACGAGGCACAGCCCAAGATGACGACAATATTCCGCGAAATCATCAACAGAGCATAACACCGTATATGAACACGACAAAACGTACCGAGATTTCTTCCCTTGGCGAGTTCGGCCTCATCGAGAAGATTACAAAGGATATAAAGTGCGAGAACAAGGAGACCGTAAAGGGCATCGGAGATGATGCAGCCATCCTGCAATTCAGCGGCGACGAAGAGACTCTTGTCACTACGGACCTGCTTATGGAGGGGGTACATTTCGACCTCACATACTTCCCGCTCAAACACCTTGGCTACAAGGCTGTCATCGCGAACATTTCGGATATATATGCCATGAACGGCACTCCGAAACAGATTACTGTATCGCTCGCTTTGAGCCGTAAGTTCTGCATTGAGGATGTCGAGGAGCTATACGCAGGTATCAGACTCGCGTGCCAGCAATACGGTGTAGACATTGTGGGCGGAGACACCACATCATCGCTCACAGGACTAGCCATAAGCATAACAGCCATTGGTACAGCCCCCAAAGGCACTGCAGTAACGCGAAGCGAAGCAAAAGAGACCGACCTTATCTGCGTGACAGGCAACCTGGGCGCCGCATATATGGGACTCCAGTTGCTCGAGCGCGAGAAGATAGCTACAGCCGGTCAGGACATACAGCCCGATTTCCAGGGCAAGGAGTATATCCTTGAGCGCCAGCTGAAGCCCGAAGCCCGCAAGGAGGTCATCGAGAAACTGCGCGAGGAGGGAGTGAGACCCACGGCTATGATTGACATAAGCGACGGTCTCTCTTCGGAGCTCATGCACATATGCAAGCAGAGCGGTACCGGTTGCAGGATATATGAGGAGCGTATCCCCATTGACTACCAGACAGCCATCATGGCCGAAGAACTCAACATGAATGTGACCACATGCGCCCTCAACGGTGGCGAAGACTTTGAGCTGCTGTTTACCGTACCTATAGCCGACCACGAAAAGGTTGCGGCGATGAAGGATGTACGAGTCATCGGACACATCGTGAGCGAGAGCATGGGACTTGCTCTTATTACCCGCGACGGCGTAGAGATGGAGCTCAAGGCACAGGGCTGGACACCACAGAACAGCTGACAGGCAGGATGATACTTCACAACGTTGTACAGATTATATTCCTGCTGGCAGGCATCGTTTCGCTGCTTGCCTCACTGCTCGACTGGGACTGGTTCTTCACAGCCGACAATGCAAGTTTTCTTGTGACGCGACTGGGAAGGAGAGGCGCCCGTTGGGTCTATGGGGCAATAGGGGCGATATTCATTTTCGCTGCAGTCTATTTCTATTATCAGATAGAGACTCTTAAATAATCGATTGTTCTGACCCCAAAGTAATATAACGGAATTCGATATAAGAATATCGGTGTTGTCCAAAGCATCTTGTCATGCTGAACATAGTGAAGCATCTCTATAGAATGGGTGCAGGGATTATTCCGTCGCTTCGCTTTGTCGGGAGATGACACAATCGTGAGTGCACAACGTACCCATAACGCATTTAAGTACCGTTATACTGGACTTGGGCTAATATATACTAATCAAGAGGCCGAGCCAAAAGTAATATATGCAAAGCAAGCACCTCCGCTAGGACAGACTCTAACGGAGGTGCTATGTTTAAGATAGGAACTTTTGAGTCACCCTATTCTATTATTCGGGGCATGGACTCGGATGTGATTTATATCGAATTCACAAACAACTGAATATGCATCAATAAGTTTCAGGTCCTTATTACACTTCCTTCAAACAAGTCTTTTCCCTAACAACAGAGACCCTTTCATCAGGTCCTTTGATGTCTTCGGTTACTTCGCGCGAAGCGTAATAACTGCAATTCTTGCAACGGGTTTCTTCTAAATATCTTACCCTAGTCACCTTACATTTTGTAGTTCTTGTCTGCCTGCGGCCTTCCCAGACCTCGTCTCCAGAATTCAAATTATATCCCTTATATTTTACCCTATTGCTATCTTTGGAACGGGATGTATACTCATAGTGGGAACTTTCACCAAGTTTCTTTCGGGTAGTGTAAAGACTGTTTTTAGCGCCACATTTGTCACAGTAAACAGCAACATTATCCAATATTAAAGATATTTGAACAGTTGAAAAAGAAAATGCCACAACCATCGCTAACGGTAAAGTAATTAACCAGTATGAATGCGATAATTCCACAAAAGATATGATAAAAATATATTCTACTATAAAACTATATATTCCATAAACAAGAACAAAGGCGGAAGGAAGTACACGAGTATCCCCTATTTTCTTTTTCATGGGGATATATGTTGCAATTGGCGTTGCCATTAAAAGAAAAAAAACAAATAAATCGTACCAGGTCACTTTGTTGTCGCTTAAAACACCAGAACAACGCGTATTAAAGATATTCATGGAAACGATGCTGTCATAGAAGGGCAATATTCCATACAGGTTCCATCTTTCATAATGAAAAGATGCTTCCTTGACAATACCCGCCTTGTCTGTTATCAACGTCCAATACGAATATTTGTTTTTCCCATCAACCAACGTTACATGTTCAAACTCATAGGTTCCAGTCCGCTTATTACAATAATTATAACTGCCAACCTCTTTCACAACGTCATTGATGTGTTTGCCAATAAACAGTTCTCCATTCTTGTTGCCTCTGACATAATATTCAAACCTACTATTATACTTGGGCAACTTTGTTACATCCAAATCCAAGTTATCCTTCTCAACCGCTACGCGATTTCCATTTGCTTTGTCAACCAAGACATACTTTCCCTTACGACAAATGGCATGAAGAGATTCACCAGAAGCGACTTTTTCTGTATTGTTATATTTATTTATATATTCTTTTTTCGCTGTAGTCCTTATACCGGGGTTATCATCTGTTAATAAATTTATTGCATCAGCATCAGTCATAAACAACACTACAACAGCGTAGAGCAGACTGCACACGATAGCAAATGGAATTGTAAACCAGAGTACAAATGGAGCTTTTTTCCTAGAATATGCCATTTCTTCAATTTTAGGAATTATTCTTTAAGTTATTTGAATTGCATATTTATTAACTAGCAAGCCATTATCTGCCAGTTCCCACAATCCTTGTCTCAGGAAGTTCAGCGTTGCGTTTCTCGGTCTTCTCGACCAGTTCTGCTGCAAGCTGTATGAACGCCTGTCCATCAGGGCTATCCGCCTTCATCGCGATGGGAACACCCTCATCGCCGCTCTCGCAGATACTCTGCACAAGCGGTATCTGACCAATCAGAGGAATATTGAAAGCCTCGGCCATGCGCTTGCCACCATCCTTGCCGAAGATATAATACCTGTTCTCCGGCAGCTCGGCAGGAGTGAACCATGCCATATTCTCCACGACACCAAGAATGGGCACACCGACTTTCTCGTTCACAAACATATTCACTCCCTTGATGGCTGCTGCCAACGACACCTCCTGCGGAGTAGTCACAACGACAGCACCAGTCAAGGCAAGGCACTGGACAATAGTCAGGTGGATGTCGCTCGTGCCCGGCGGAAGGTCAATGAGGAAGTAGTCGAGTTCTCCCCATGCGGCATCGGCAATGAGCTGCTTGAGAGCATTGCTTGCCATACCGCCACGCCACAGGATTGCTTGCTCGGGGTCCACAAAGAAACCAATCGAGAGAATCTTTACACCGTACTTCTCTATCGGCAATATGAGGTCACGTCCGTCAATATTCTCGCTATAAGGACGCTCATCCTCCACGCTGAACATCTTGGGGATAGAGGGACCGAAGATATCGGCATCGAGCAGACCCACTTTGTATCCCAGACGCGCAAGCGCTATCGCGAGGTTTGCCGAAACGGTAGACTTTCCCACGCCGCCTTTACCCGAAGAGACAGCAATCACGTTCTTTACCTGCGGCAGGAACTTGCCTACCTCGGGGCGGGCAGCCTGACGGCTTACCACACTGATATTACCTGCAATCTCGACATCCTTGCCAACATAGGTAAGGATAGCCGCCTCGGCCGACTTTACCACCGAACGGATGAACGGGTCGGTAGGTTTGTCAAAAATCAATGAGAAACTCACCTTGTTCCCATCGATTCGTATATTGTCATCAACCATCTCGGCCTCGACAAGATTCTTGCCGTTACCCGGATAGCGCACCTTCTCAAGCGCCTCCAGAATAAGTTTTGGATATAATGCCATAACAATTTCGCTTGTTTATCAGGCCAAACATGACAACTGTCTACCCTTTAAACATTAAACATCAAACATTAAACATTTAACCTTAAACGTTTTACAGTTCATAGTCCGCCTCAGCGCGACCCTCTGTTATACCTTTGAAATATGCAGCCACAGCCACGTGTGCCGGATGCACCTTATAACGTTCCATAGCCTCGGCGTCATCAAACACTGAGACCAGTACCGCATCATAGGCCGTACCTGCAGTACATACATTCACACCCACCTCGAGCGAACGGATTTCGGGTACAACACCCACAAGAGCCTCAAGGTTCTCCTTTACCCAAAGGGCATGTTCGCTCTTGCTCTTACCTTTGGCGCCATCAATGAATCGCCACATTACAATATGCTTGAACATAATTTCCTATTTGCTTGTTTCCAGAGAGCTGCGCTTGCTGCGTCCGTAGCTGCGGTACTCATCCATTTCAATTTCAACATCAGGTTCTTCGTACTGTTCCTTCGCAGGCAGGTTAAAGGCGATATACTTGATAGTTATGCCGCGTGACATCCACTGCGATTCGTAATACGTACGTATCTGCAGAACATCGCTGACCTCATCCTGACCATGCACGTCCTCGATGCACTCCACTACAGGGAGAGCATTCACTTCCGTGATATACTTGGTATAAGTAAACATGAAGTTACTGTCGGTTTTCAGGTGTACCACCGCGTCAGCCGCAAGGATATTCCTGTAACGCGCAAGGAAGAGCGATGAAGTCAATCGTTTTGTATACTTTTTCATCTGCGGGTCGGGGAATGTAAGCCATATCTCACTCACCTCACCGGCGCCAAAGAGCCTGTCGATAATCTCGATATTGGTACGCAGGAAGCCCACATTCGAAAGGCCGCTCTCCATGGCATCGGTAGCACCGGTCCACATACGCGCGCCCTTTATATCGACACCGATGAAGTTCTTCCCGGGGAAACGGCGCGCAAGAGCAACGGTATACTCACCCCTGCCGCAACCGAGCTCAAGGACAATCGGATTGTCGTTCTTGAAAAATTCGCGTTTCCAGTTGCCCTGCAAAGGGAACTCCACATCATCGATTACAGAATAAGGATGTTCGATGACATTGGGATATGCCGCCATGTCGGCGAATTTCTTCAGTTTTCCTTTACCCATAGATTTTATCATTCAACGACGGTTACCCAACCATAAGTATCTTCCACATCGCCATACTGTATCGCACGCAATCTCTCATAGAGCGAGGTAAGCACAGGACCGGGCTTGCCATCCTTGGCAATGATATAGCTCTTGCCCTGCTCCACATCATCGATGCGTCCTATCGGCGAGATCACCGCGGCAGTACCGCATGCGCCGGCCTCCTCGAACGTACTCAGTTCCTCCTCGGGCACAGGACGCTGCTCCACGGTCATACCCATGTCGCGTGCTATCTGCATAAGGCTGTTGTTGGTTATCGAAGGGAGAATGGATGTCGACTTCGGAGTTATATAGCTGTTACCTTTTATTCCTATGAAATTGGCTGCACCGCACTCATCGATATATTTTTTCTCCTTGGCATCGAGATAAATCTCGCATGCATATCCCTGCTCATGCGCAGCGTAGCTTGCCCTCATTCCGGCAGCATAGTTGCCGCCCACCTTGAAACGGCCGGTGCCGAGCGGTGCCGCACGGTCGATGTCACGGAATATCACACAGTTGTTGACTGCGAAGCCCGCCTTGTAGTAAGGGCCTACCGGAGTAACGAAGATAACGAAAAGATACTCCTTCGACGGGTTCACGCCAAC
This sequence comes from Bacteroidaceae bacterium, assembly GCA_017936265.1. Lineage (GTDB taxonomy): Bacteria > Bacteroidota > Bacteroidia > Bacteroidales > Bacteroidaceae > HGM04593. The sequence continues at coordinate 39,673 of JAGBFX010000033.1, forward strand.
CTGCGCGCTTGTACCTATCAGTAGCGGACGGATATAAAGCGATGCACCGCTCTCATACGGCGGCACAAAACGCTCGTTAAGCGCAACCACCTTCGTTACCATTTCACGGAACAGTTCCGTGCTTACGCGAGGCATCATAATGCCGTCGCAGCTGCTCTGCAGGCGCTCGGCGTTTGCCTCAAGACGGAAAATACGCACCTTGCCATCCTTGCCACGGAAGGCCTTGAGGCCCTCGAAGGCATCCTGACCATAATGCAGACATGTTGCTGCCATATGCAGCGATATGTTCTCATCGGTACACACCTGGACCTCGCCCCATGCGCCATCCTTGTATACACAGCGTACGTTGCCGTCGGTCTTGCGGTAACCGAAACCGAGATTTGACCAATCCAATGTTTCCATTTCTGTAGTTTTTTTTCTTTTGTGGCGCGAAGATACTAATTTTGCACAACAAGCAAAAACAATTCCGATGCAGTTTTCTTATTCGCCGAATTTATCGTCAAGCAGCGACTTCACCTCCTCATCTACCTTGTAGAGTTTTTCGCGACAGAATTTCACAAGCTCCGAAGCCTCCTTAAGTAGACCCGAAAGCTCATCGACATCAAGCTTGCCGCCCTGCACAGCCTCCATTATCTCCTCGAGACGTGCAACGGCTTTTGTATAAGTCATCTTATCCATATTATCGTTTCTATTTTTTATCTTTCACTGTACTTGTGAACTCCCCTCCCGCAACTACGGTAGTGATCTCATCGCCAGGCGTCACATCATAGGGCGAGCGTACCGCCTTGCCGTTGATACGCGTTATACTGTACCCGAAGGAGAGTATGCGCTCAGGAGCCGCCGCATCAAGAACGCCCTGCCACACATCGAGTCTGTGCTGCTGTTCCTTCACGAACATCGCAGCAGAAGAGCCGAGCAACCGGATATATGACTGCATACGCGCTTTCTGCCCCTGCATGAAAAGCGCGGCGCTCAAAGGAAGACGGTTCAGCAGCGAATGCACACGCTGCTGCTCGCTCTCCATGCGACGGGCGACAGCATCGGCAATTCCCTGCATCATATTCCCCACGAAGGTACCCTGTTCAAGCATCGCATGAATAAGGAGTTCCGCAGCTGCAGTAGGGGTCTTCGCTCTTGTATGCGCCACAATGTCGAGCACGCTCTCATCACGTTGGTGCCCAATACCCGTTATAATAGGAAGCGGGAACTGCGCGCAGTTGTTGGCAAGGTCATAAGTATCGAAGCATGAGAGTTCACTGGTTGCACCTCCGCCACGTATTATGACAACCACATCCCACATATCAATATCCGCAGCAATGCGGTCAAGCGCAGCTATTATGCCCTGCTCCACTCCGTTGCCCTGCATGGGCGACGGGAACAGATGCGGATAGAACACAAAGCCATACTTGTTGCCCAGAAGTTGGTCGCAGAAATCGCCGTATCCGGCAGCAGTAGGCGATGATATCACAGCAATGCGCTGCGGCAGAAGAGGGAAAGGCAACTCCTTGTTAAGGTCAATCACGCCCTCATCGGTCAACCGCTTTATAATCATCAGCCTGCGGCGTGCCATCTCGCCCACCGTATATGTAGGGTCGATATTGCAGACATCGAGTGCGTAGCCATAAAGTTCGTGGAAGCCCACCGTTACCTGAAGGAGCACCTTCAGCCCCATAGCGAACGGTTGCCCTGTCTCCTCGAGGAAACAGGGACGCAGAAGCGAATATATACGCGCCCATATTGTCCCGCGCGCCTTGGCTACAATTTCCCCTGTAGCCTCATCACGCTGTACAAGTTCAATATAGCAATGTCCTGCCGTAGTCTCGCGCACCTCGCTGAGCTCACCCGTTACCCAGTAACGCGACGGCAGCGCCTCGCTGACAGCAGCACGTACCATGCCGTTAAGCCCTTGGAGGGTAAGCGGTTCTTCCATACTATTCATCAGCACTAATCCATTGGTTTATACCCCGTTGGTCGGCAATAAATGCGCCGCCGACCACAACTTTTCCACAATAGAACACAGCCGACTGACCGGGTGTTATTGCCGACACCTGCTCATGCAGTCTTAAAAGCCAACGGCCGTCGTCTGTCGCCACAGGAGCATCACACGCCACAGGACGACTGCGGTAACGCACACGCACCGTAAGCCCCGAAGGAACGCCATCGACCCATTGCGGTTCCTCTATGAGCATATGCCTCACGAGCAACTGCTCCTCACGTCCGAGCATGACAGTATTCTTTGCGGCATTAATCTTCAACACATAAGCAGGATATCCCAATGCTATCCCAAGCCCTTTGCGCTGTCCTATGGTATAAAAAGGGAAACCCGCATGTTTGCCGAGCATGCGTCCTTCGCTGTCGACAAACGAGCCGGCCCCGATACGGGTATCGATATCGGGAACATTCTCCCGGAGAAAATCACGATAGTCGCCCGGAATGAAGCAGACCTCCATACTCTCGCCACCCGAAGCCACATGCTCATAGCCATGTTTCTTTAGATACTCCACCACCTGCGGTTTCTCCATGCCGCCAAGCGGAAAAAGCACCCTTGAGAGCTGCTGTTGGGTAAGCCTCCAGAGGAAATAGCTCTGGTCCTTGCGATCATCATCACCCGTTACAATATAAAATCTCCGTTCACTGTCATCTTTCATCTTTCCACTTTCCACTTTCACATAGTGTCCCGTGGCAATATATGTACAGCCAAGCCTGTCGGCCCACTCCTCGAGAAGGCGGAACTTGACAAGAGGGTTGCAGTTGACACAAGGATTTGGGGTACGTCCTGAAAAATAACTCTCTATGAAAGGTTCCACGACAAGACTCCTGAACTCCTTGCGTATATCGGCTACATGATGCGGTATTCCCAGGCGCTCTGCAAGTGCGGCAGCATTCTCCACAGCCTTGAGCCCGGCATCACAGGTCACGAATGTAAGCCCTTCTACCCGATAGCCCTGCTCAAGAAGCATGCAGCACACTGCAGTACTGTCAATACCGCCGCTCATTCCAACAAGAACACTTTTTTCTTCAAACATAATCAATCAACAGGCCGTTCTGTCAAAAAAAATATCTAATTTTGCAAAAGGTTTCATGTAGCCTTTTCCATTCGCAAAAATAGCGAATTTTGCAATTACATAAGTCGTTTTTTATATTTTTTATGAGCAATAATACAGGACGTAAGGTCCCTACGGAACTTGGGACAGAGAAAGTGGGCAAGCTGCTTATGCAATATGCCATACCGGCAATCATCGCACAGACGGCGGCATCGCTCTACAACATGATTGACAGCATCTTCATAGGGCACATCCCCAATGTCGGTGCCGAGGCCATCTCGGGACTTGCCACATCATTCCCATTCATGAACCTGTCGGCGGCATTCGGTGCCATGGTAGGTGTGGGAGGAGCCACACAGCTGTCGGTGCGCCTGGGACAGAGAGACTATGACTCGGCAAAGCATATTCTGGGCAACCTTGTAACGCTGAACATAATTGTCGGAGTACTGTTTGCCACAATCTCATTCATGTTTCTGGATGACATTCTATTTTTCTTCGGTGCCAGCGAAGCCACTCTGCCTTTCGCAAGGGATTTTATGGAGATAATCCTGCTCGGCAACGTCGTGACACACCTCTATTTCGGCATAAACGCAGCCCTGCGCTCATCGGGGCATCCAAAGCAGGCGATGTATGCGACTATCATAACGGTCGCCATGAATGTCGTACTCGCGCCTATATTCATATTCGTGCTCGGTTGGGGCATCAGGGGCGCAGCCCTTGCCACCATTCTTGCGCAGTGCACTACGTTGATGTGGCAAATCAAGCTGCTGAGTAATCCCAATGAGCTTCTGCACCTGCAGAGAGGCATATACAAGCCCAAGGCCGACATTGTCAAGGGCATACTGAGCATCGGAATGTCCCCGTTCTTCATCAACGCTGCGGCGTGCATCGTTGTCATCATCATCAACAAAGGCCTGCGTAACTACGGAGAAAACGGAGACACATCCATTGCAGCCTATGGCATCGCCAACCGTATGCAGTTCATATTCGTGATGGTGGTCCTTGGACTAACTCAGGGCATGCAGCCTATCGTGGGATACAACTATGGGGCCAAGCGCCATGACCGCGTGAAGAGCGCACTGATGCACACGATATTCTGGGCTACGCTTGTCACAACGTTGGGATTCATCATATGCGAATTCATACCGGAGACGGTAGCCAAAGCCTTCACCACTGAGCCTGCACTCATAGAGCATGCCGCATGGGCGATGAAGACAATGTGTATATTCATGCCGTTCATCGGTTTCCAGCTTGTAACGACAAACTTCTTCCAGAGCGTGGGTCTTGTCAACAAGTCGATATTCCTTTCACTGACCCGTCAGGTGCTGCTGCTCATCCCGTTGCTGCTCATATTGCCCCATTTCATCGGAGAGAAAGGAGTATGGTACAGCATGCCTATCTCGGATATCATCGCAGCAATCCTGACAGTCATAATGCTCATGCTCCAGTTCCGCGAATGGAGCAAGGCCGGACTGATTACAAATAACAAATAAAAGCAGAAGTCATGAAAAACATCATAATTTCAATTGGCCGCGAGCTTGGCAGCGGCGGTAAGGAGATAGCCGAGAAGATAGCTGAACGTCTTGGCATAAAGTTCTATGACAAGAAACTGCTTGAGGTCGCGGCACGCGAGAGTGGACTTGACACTACAGTCTTCGAGAATGCCGATGAACGCGAATCGCACGCCTTCACAGGGAGCGTATTCAGCATTCATGGAGCCATAGCCGAGATTTTCTCGGGCAGCAGTTGCATGGATGCCGACCAGCTTTTCGCCATACAGAGCGAAGCCATACGCAACCTTGCCGAGCGCGAGAGCTGCGTCATTGTAGGCCGTTGCGCCGAGTATGTGCTGCGCGACCACCCAAGAATGATAAGCATCTTCATCACAGCCGATAGCGAGGAGCGCATCAAGTATATAATGAAACATGACAACGTGGGGCGTGATAAAGCCATGGAGATTATGGAGAAAGGCGACAAGCGCCGCCGTCAGTACCACGATTTCTATGCCACCACACGTTGGGGAGAGGCGCGTTGCTACGACCTCTGCATAAACGCATCACACATGGGCATTGAGGGAACGACCGAGTTCCTGTGCAACTATATAAGACAACGCCTCGCATTATGAAACGCATAGGTCTCATGTCGGACACCCACAGCTGGTGGGATGACAGGTATCTGCACCATTTTGCCGACTGCGATGAGATATGGCATGCAGGAGACATAGGCAGCGAAGTAATCATAAACCAGTTGGAACAGCATTGCCCGGTACGTGCCGTATGCGGGAATATCGACGGCCGCGAGCTGAGCCTGCGTTTCAGCGATGTGCTCAAGTTCAAGGTCGAAGAGTGTAATGTAATAATGACACACATCGGAGGCTACCCAGGCCGATACGACTCGAGCGTACGCAAGCTGATATACGAGGAGCGCCCACAGCTGTTCATCTCGGGGCACTCGCATATATTAAAGGTCATGTACGATGAGGTTGCCGGCTGCCTGCACATAAACCCCGGTGCGGCAGGACGTCAGGGCTGGCAGCAAGTGCGCACCCTTGTCAAGTTCACTATCGACGGCAAGGAGATAAAGGAGCTTGAGGTAATAGAACTTTCCTGAGAATCAGGAACCCTGAAACAATAAAAAACCTACCTTTGCAGGGAAAACCAAGAACAAAAACAAAGACACTATATGAAAAGGATTCTTACACAGATTCTGCTTCTGCTGTCGGTAACGGCAGCCATTGCACAGGCCGACTACTACAAGAGTATTGACGGCATAAAGGGCGGAGAGCCTTTGAAAACCGCACTGCACAAGCTCATAAAGAACCATCAGCAGATAAGCTACGGAAGCGGTACAAGCAGCACCTGGGGTGCTTTCTACACCACAGACGCCGTAGTTGAAAACGGTAAACGCCGTGTACTTGACATGTACTCAAACGAAGTCCGCTATTTCGGCAGCAAAGGCAGCGCAGTCTCGGGCATGAACATTGAACATAGCGTGGCAAAGAGCTGGTGGGGCGGAACAAAGAACAACGCCTACTGTGACCTGCACCACCTGAACCCGTCGGACCAGAATGCGAACAGCCGCAAGAGCAACTATCCTCTGGGCGAGCTCACAAGCGTAAGCTGGGACAATGGCGTAACATTTGTGGGTAAAGCGAATATTGACGGCAGCAGTCAGAATGCATATGAGCCATGCGATGAGTACAAAGGCGACTTTGCACGCACTTTCATGTATATGTTCACATGCTACCAGGACCTCACATGGGAATATACCTGGATGAACTACGAAAAGAGCGCCTACCCCACATTGAAACCTTGGGCCGTTAAACTGCTGCTCAAGTGGCACAAGCAGGACCCCGTGAGCGAGAAGGAGGTAAACCGCAACAATGCTGTATCCGGGATACAGGGTAACCGTAACCCGTATATCGACTACCCGCAGCTTGCCGACTATGTATGGGGCGACTCCATCAACTACACATTCCACTTGAGCGGCGATGTTGAGGACGGCACCGGCGGCAGCACCGGTGGCGATGATGTTGAGATTGAGGTTCCAGAGGGCTACTATCTGAAACTGTTCGAGGACTTTGAGCAGGAGAAACTCAACTTTACGCCAATGAACGTTACAGGCGAGTTCCCTTGGATGTTCGAGTATCAGTGCGGCGAAGTCACTTCATACGATGATGACGGCAACCACAACGATGCCGAAAGTTGGCTTGTATCAGTGCCCTTGGACTTCACAAAGGACAACAATGCCAAATTGACATTCGATTATGTAATCCGTTACTGTGCGACCGACAAGGTCAAGGATTACAACCAGTTGCTCATCAGCCGCGACTATACAGGCAGCATAGCCGACGCCACATGGGAGGTCATCGACTTTGATGCGGTACAGAACACTGTGAACTGGGACAAGACAACCACCGATGAAATCATCATCCCTGCATCATACATGGGGGACAAGAGTGTGGTACTGGCGTTCAAGTACATTGGAACAGCGACTGAAGCCGGAACATTCGAGGTTGACAACGTGAAGCTCATTGCTGCCGAAGGCGACAATGACGGCGAAACAGAGAACGGCGACGACAGCGGCAACGAAGGCGGAGAGACGGGAGGCAGCGAGGGCAACGGCGGCAGCTTCACAAGCGGCAACTTTACACTCGTTACCGATGCCGCACAGCTTACCATTGGAGACTCAATTGTAATTGCATACGAGAACTACGCAATGGGCGCATCGGTAGGCAACTACCGCTACAAGACAGACATAATGGTAAGCGGCAATACCATTACATACCTTGCCGATGATGTACAGATTATCCTTCTTGAAGAGGGCGTCATCGAAGGGACATACGCGTTCAATGTAGGCAACGGCTACCTTGCAGCGACATCAAGCAGCAGCAATCATCTGATAACAAGTGAGACACTCAACGCCAACGGCAGCTGGACAATAACAATAGGCAGCGAGGCACTTGCAGTCATCAAGTCACAGGGCGACAAGACACGCAACACATTGCAGTACAACACAAGTTCTCCACGTTTCTCATGCTACACCGGCACACAGAAAAGTGTGAACATATATGCCAAGTCACCAGTTGCCACAGACATTGATGTGACAGTCGTAGAGGAAGAGAACGTCAACGTATACTCGCTGACAGGCACTATCCTGCGCAATAATGTCACACGCAGCGAAGCGACAGACGGTCTACAGCCGGGCATTTACATAATAGGTACAAAGAAAGTTATTGTAAGATAATACTTAATACCAACGGGAAGAATGATTGTCTGCATAGCCGAAAAGCCGAGCGTTGCAAAGGAGATTGCCGATATTCTGGGAGCCAAGAGCAGGCACGACGGATATTACGAAGGGAACGGGTACCAGGTAACCTGGACCTTCGGTCACTTGTGTACCCTGAAGGAGCCTCATGACTACACCCCTCTGTGGCAGCGGTGGAGCCTTGGCAGCCTGCCTATGATACCGCCAAGATTCGGAATAAAGCTAATCAATGACAAGGGAATAGAGAAACAGTTCGGAATCATAGAACGTCTTATGCAGAATGCCGACGGCATCGTGAACTGCGGCGATGCCGGCCAGGAAGGAGAACTCATCCAGCGCTGGGTAATGCAGAAAGCACAGGCAAAATGTCCGGTCAAGCGCCTTTGGGTATCATCACTTACCGAAGAGGCCATACGTGAAGGTTTTGCAACTCTCAAGGACCAGAGCGAGTATCAGCCGCTGTACGAGGCAGGGCTCAGCCGCGCCATAGGCGACTGGCTGCTTGGCATGAACGCGACCAGGCTCTACACGTTAAAATATGGCAAGAACCGTCAGGTGCTTTCCATAGGACGCGTGCAGACACCCACATTGGCACTTATTGTAAAACGTCATCTCGAGATAGAGAACTTCGTCCCTCAACCTTACTGGGAACTGAAGACCATATACCGCGACACCACGTTCAGCGTCACGGAAGGACGTTTCGACAGCGAGGAAAAGGGACGCGAGGCTCTTGATAAAATCATAGGCCAGCCATTTACCGTTACAGATGTCACTGCAAAGAAAGGTACAGAACTGCCACCGAGGCTCTATGACCTGACATCGTTGCAGGTCGACTGCAACAAGAAGTTCGGACTCTCGGCCGATGTTACCTTGCAGACCATACAGTCACTCTATGAGAAGAAGGTGACAACCTACCCCCGTGTCGACACCACATACCTCAGCGATGACATCTACCCCAAGTGCGGCAACATTCTCAAAGGATTGCGCGACTACCAGCCGTTGATAATGCCGCTGGCAGGCAAGCCGCTCACGAAGTCAAAGAAGGTATTCGACAACAAGAAGGTAACCGACCACCACGCCATTATACCCACAGGCGTATACCCGCAGGGACTTACCGACCTTGAGAAGAAGGTGTATGACCTTGTAGCACGCCATTTCATTGCCATATTCTACCCCGACTGCAAGTTCAACACGACCACAGTCCTTGGCGAGAGCGCAGGAGTGAAGTTCAAGGCGACAGGCAAGGAGATAACCGAACAGGGCTGGCGTGTGGTCTTTGCCAACGAACAGAACGAGGAGAAGGAGGGAGATAACGACAAGTTGCTGCCGTCGTTCACAGCAGGAGAGAGCGGAGAACACACTCCGAGCCTTGCCGAGAAGTGGACCCTGCCGCCGAAGCCATACACCGAGGCGACACTGCTGCGTGCCATGGAGACAGCCGGCAAGCTTGTCGAGGATGAGGAGCTGCGCGAGGCAATGAAGGAGAACGGAATCGGCCGTCCCTCTACACGTGCGGCAATCATCGAGACTCTTTACAAGCGCAACTACATACGCAAGGAGAGAAAGAACATCGTTGCTACAGCCACAGGCATAGAGCTCATCAGCCTCATACGCAACGAGCTGCTGAAGAGTGCCGAACTCACAGGCCGTTGGGAGAAGAAGCTGCGCGACATCGAGAAGAGAGAGTACGAGGCAAAGAGGTTCATCGAAGAACTGAAGGTCATGCTCAATGAGGTGGTCAACGACGTGCTCCGCGACAACACCGGCTCACTGCAAGGAGAATAGAATCCCGGGCTACATATTTATACAAGGTACCGCAAAATCAAAAGGGGGTGACATTTGAGTAATCCTCTTTTCTATAATTTTAACCTTTGCGTCTTTACATTTTCCCTATTTTTTTGCTTTGTTCAAAAAAAGTTGTATGTTTGCTCATTGATGAGACAAATGTGCAAGCCATGCATGACTACGCCCCCATAAAGCGGAAAATGTATAGGTTAAATTCAAAACTAATAGAACCTTCTAATATGGAAAGAGAGAGGCTTTTCAGCGAATTCCCGCCCGTATCGGCCGAGAATTGGAAAGAGAAGATTGTCGAGGACCTGAAAGGTGCCGACTATGACAAGAAAATGGTCTGGAAAACAGGAGAAGGATTCAACGTGAACCCGTTCTACCGTAAGGAGGACCTACCCGAGGGATGTTCCGATGCCGAGCCCGGCAAGTTCCCTTACACCCGCGGCAACAGCGACAACAACAGCTGGCTCATACGTCAGAGCATTGACGTTCCGTCGGCCGAGGAGGCAAATGCCAAGGCACGAAAGATGATTGAGGAGGGAGCGACATCCCTTCTCTTCAGAGTGCGCGGCAAGCTGGTCACTCCCGAATATATACCAGCTCTCCTCGACGGCATTGATGCCGGAAAGGTTGAGCTTAACTTCAACGTCTGCGTAAGCAAAGTCAGAATATTTGCTGCACAGTTGGTTGAGTACTACAAGCAACGTGGCTTTGACCTTGCCGCAGTCAGGGGCTCAATAGAATATGACCCCATAGGCAAGGAACTTTATGCCGGGAAGGTTATTGATGACTACATCGCAACGGTTAAGGAGATTATTGGTATCCTTGAGGAACTGCCGCGCTACCGATGCTTGGCTGTGAACAGCGCAGGGCTGTGCAACGCGGGTGCATACATAACACAGGAACTTGCCTGTGCCCTTGCTTGGGGAAACGAATACATGAATGCAGCGACAGAGGCCGGCATACCCGTCGACCGGGCTGCAAAGAACATAAAGTTCAACATGGGTATCTCGAGCAACTTCTTCATGGAGATTGCGAAGTTCCGCGCAGCGCGTATGCTCTGGGCGAGAATCGTAGAACAGTACGCACCCGAGTGCAGATGCTCATGCAAAATGATTATCCATGCCGAGACATCAAGATTCAACCTTACACTCTTTGACCCGTATGTCAACATGCTGCGCACACAGACCGAGGCGATGAGCGCAGCCATTGCAGGAGTGGAAGCAATAACAGTGACACCATACGATTCCGTATATGAGACTCCCACCGAGTTCGCAGAGCGCATCGCCAAGAACCAGCAACTTATATTGAAACACGAGAGCCACCTCGACAAGGTTGCCGACCCTGCCGGCGGTTCATACTACATAGAGAGCCTTACCGCTTCAATTGCAGCCGAAGCATGGAAGCAGTTCCTTGCCATTGAGGAAGCCGGCGGCTTCCATAAGGCTGTGAAAGAGGGGCGCATCAAGGCCGAAGTCGAGGCGTCGGGCAACAGCCGCCGTACAGCACTTGCAAAGCGCAAGGAGATTCTGTTGGGCACAAACCAGTATCCTAACTTCAGCGAGACAAGTGAGGGACGTCGCCCATTGGCAATGGGTTGCGGATGCGGATGCCATAACCACGATGAGGAGAACGACAGGCTTGTTGCCAAGCGCCTGGGAGAGGAATTCGAGCAGTTGCGTCTTGCCACTGAAGAGAGCGGTCACCGTCCGAAGGCGTTCATGCTTACCATCGGCAACCTTGCAATGCGTCAGGCAAGAGCACAATTCTCGTGCAACTTCCTTGCGGCTGCGGGTTATGAGGTAATAGACAACCTCGGTTTCAAGAGCATCGAAGAGGGTGTAACGGCAGCAATGGAGGCAAAAGCCGACATAGTAGTCATCTGCTCAAGCGATGATGAGTATGCCGAATATGCAATACCTGCATTCAATGCAGTGAAAGATAAGGCCATATTCATTGTAGCGGGTGCCCCTGCATGCAGCGAGGAACTGCAGGAGGCGGGCATCGAGAACTTCATACATGTGAGAGTTAATGTGCTTGAGACGCTCAAGGCGTTGAATGCAAAGTTGGGTATCAAGTAACAAAGACGCGTAGCCATGAGAAAAGATTTCAGAAACATAGATATATTCGGTGCATCAACAGCGACAACATGCTGCACAAGCACAACTGCAGGAGAGAACGACCTATGGGAAACTCCTGAACAGATAAAGGTAAAGCCAGTTTACACCGCCGATGACCTTAAGGAGATGGAGCATCTTGACTATGCAGCCGGACTGCCTCCGTTCCTGCGTGGCCCCTACTCCATGATGTACGTTTTCCGTCCATGGACAATACGCCAGTACGCAGGATTCTCTACCGCCGAGGAGAGCAATGCCTTCTACCGCCGCAACCTTGCATCGGGGCAGAAGGGACTCTCTGTCGCATTCGACCTGCCGACACACCGCGGATATAACCCCGACAACGAGCGTGTCGTAGGCGACGTGGGAAAGGCGGGTGTATCAATCTGCTGCATGGAGAACATGGAGCAGCTGTTCGACGGCATCCCATTGAACAAGATGTCGGTATCAATGACCATGAACGGTGCCGTGCTTCCGGTACTAGCCTTCTACATAAATGCCGCACTCGAGCAGGGCGCGAAACTTGAGGAGATGGCAGGAACCATTCAGAACGACATCCTCAAGGAGTTCATGGTGCGCAACACCTATATCTATCCACCTGCATTCTCTATGAGAATCATCGGCGACATATTCGCATATACATCGCAAAAGATGCCGAAGTTCAACTCTATCTCAATCAGCGGCTATCACATGCAGGCGGCCGGAGCATCGGCAGACATCGAGCTGGCATACACGCTTGCCGACGGTCTTGAGTATGTGCGCACAGGTGTCAACGCAGGAATCGACATCGACGCATTCGCGCCGCGACTCTCGTTCTTCTGGGGCATCGGCATGAACCCGTTCATGGAGATTGCCAAGATGCGTGCTGCACGTATGCTCTGGGCAAAGATAATCAAGCAGTTCAACCCCAAGAACCCCAAGTCAATGGCACTGCGTACACACTGCCAGACATCAGGTTGGTCACTTACCGAGCAGGACCCGTTCAACAATGTGGGCCGTACAGTCATCGAGGCAATGTCTGCAGCCATGGGACACACCCAATCACTACATACGAATGCGCTTGATGAGGCTATCGCATTGCCGACTGACTTCTCGGCACGTATCGCACGCAACACGCAGATATATCTTCAGGAGGAGACAAACATCTGCCGCGTTGTCGACCCATGGGGCGGTTCATATTACGTGGAGAGCCTGACACAGGAGATTGCCGACAAGGCATGGAAACTCATCCAGGAGATTGAAGAGCTTGGCGGTATGGCGAAGGCTATCGAGACCGGTATTCCCAAGATGCGTATCGAGGAGGCTGCCGCACGCACACAGGCACGTATCGACAGCGGCAAACAGGTCATTGTGGGAACAAACGCATACTGCCTTGCCGAAGAGGAACCTATAGACATCCTTGAGATTGACAACACCGCAGTACGCGAGGAGCAGCTTGCAGCCCTAGCACGTAACCGTGCATCACGTGACGAGGCAGCAGTGAAGGCCGCTCTTGAAAAGATTACCGCATATGCACGTACGGGCGAGGGCAACCTGCTTGAAGCTGCAGTCGAGGCTGCACATGCACGTGCTACATTGGGCGAGATTTCAGATGCTTGCGAAGATGTCGCAGGCCGTTACAAGGCAATAATCAGAACTATTTCGGGCGTGTATTCAGCAGAGAGCAGAAACGACGAGAACTTCGAGAAGGCTTGCCGTTTGACAGAGGAGTTTGCAAAGAGAGAGGGCCGCCGTCCTCGAGTCATGATTGCCAAGATGGGTCAGGACGGCCATGACCGTGGCGCAAAGGTTGTGGCGACAGGCTATGCCGACTGCGGATTCGACGTGGATATGGGCATGCTGTTCCAGACTCCTGCCGAGGTTGCCCGCCAGGCGGTGGAGAATGACGTCCACATTGTGGGCGTATCATCACTTGCTGCAGGACACAAGACCCTTGTTCCGCAGCTTATTGCCGAACTTGAGAAACTCGGACGTGGCGACATCATGGTATGTGCCGGAGGTGTAATACCTGCACAGGACTATGACTTCCTGTACAAGGCCGGTGTTGTGGGAATCTTCGGCCCCGGAACAAGCGTAGCAAAGGCCGCATGCGAACTTATGGGCATTCTGCTCGAAAGTCTGGACTAAGAAACAAACGGGCCATACAATACACATAAAGCATGGTACGCGACTCGCGTACCATGCTTTATTATACCTTTTTAAATACTATTTTACCCATTTGAAAGCAACTGGAGCGTTTTAACTCTTTTTTATTTCAGAGTTAACAATTTCACAATAAATTTGCATTGGAAACTTTTTTACAGCCTAAAGTTTTTATCAATGAAAATACACATCAATCCAAAATATGAGCATCTGCGTGATGATATCATCAATGCCGCAAATGGGAACTATGTAGCGACAGAGGTTTTCTGCAACAAGAGGAACATTGTCGAGAAGTTCAGCATGCAGGGGAAGGAGTATGTAATAAAGATATACAAGCAACCCAACCTAATCAACAGGATTGCATATACATATTTCAGGAAATCAAAGGCCCGGCGCGCATACATGTATGCAGAGCGTCTGCTTGAGCTCGGTATTGACACCCCACAGCCTGTCGCATATATCGAAAGCAAGAAGAAAGGACTCTTCACGACAGGGTACTTCATATCGGAATATCTGCCCTACAAACTCATGCGTGATGCATACAACGAGATACAGGACAGCGAGAAACGTCGCCTTACAAAGGATTTCATTGATTTTGCACTGGAAATACACTCGAAGAAAGTGCTCCCGCTTGATTTCAACTCAAGCAACATCTTCTATCATTTTGATGAGGAGAGCGGACATTACCGCTTTGCCTTGACCGACATCAACCGCATGCAGTTCGACAAGACACCGTCGACAAGCGAAGTGATGCGTTCATTCGAACAGTTCGGTGTGAAGGTTGAGGGACTATATAAAATGGCTGTCTACTACTGCGCACAAAAGGGAAGTGACGTGGAGTACTCCATATTCATATTCCTCTTCCACAGAATCGGAAGCCGCATAAGAAGAAAATTCAAGCAGAGAATCAAAGAAAAGAGGAGTGCATCGCTACTGTAAGCTACCCCATCCTATTCATAGAGTTTATATGTTGTGCGTAGAACCTGGAACTCCGTACGGCGGTTAAGCGCATGGCATATCTCCTTCTGCTCTTCGGTCTCAAGCGTATCTATGAACTCCTCGGTAAGGACATCGCCCTCCTTGAGGAAAGTATGCCTCTCGCTCAGTTTCTTGGTAATGACCTTAGGAGACTCCTCTCCATAACCCGCAGCCGTAAGGCGTTCCTTCTCAATACCTGCAGCTGTAAGATACTCCACTACCGACTCAGCGCGGGCCTGTGAGAGACGTTGGTTATAGTTGTCGCTGCCTCGGAAGTCACAATGCGAGCCCAGTTCTATTGTCACATTCGGATTAAGTTCAAGCAACTTGACAAGTTCATCAAGCGAGGCTGTGGACTCGGCTGTCAAGGTCGCCTTGTCATACTCATAGAAGATATTGTCAATAAGCACAGGTTTCGTAATTGATGCAAGCTCAAAGTCTAGCTGATACTCCATGTTGCCCTCGACACTGTCGGCAGTGAGTTCCTGCATGGAATTCAGATACCCCTTGCATGTCCCGAGCAGCACGTATTTTACCCCCGGGGTAACACGTACACTGTATGAGCCATCCTTCATGACACCGAAGCTGCTGTTCGTTCCATCGTCGCCAATCATATATATGACACCCTCGGGGAGTTCATACCCATCCTTCTCATATATCCAACCACGCAACATATGCACCGTCTCGGGGAGGTAAAACGAGTATATATGATCCCACCCGCGGGCATCGCCACGGTTAGATGAGAAGAAACCGCGGTAAAGAGCGGGAGCGAATGTCATGCCGAAGTCATCGCCGTTCGAGTTCAGCGGAGCACCCATGTTGGTTACATTCCATAACGTGTCATTGGACAGTGTGGCACAGAATATGTCGAGGCCGCCCATTCCCGGATAGCCGTCTGAAGAGAAGAAGAGCTCGCCTTTAGGACCGAATGAAGGGAACTGCTCATCACCACCGGTGTTTATCATAGGACCCAGATTCTCTATTATGCCCTCCATTGCCCTGCTCGGGCCAATGTAGAAACGCCACAGGTCAAGACCTCCGCAGCCACCCGCCATGTTCGAGGTAAAATAGAGCCACTCGCCGTCAGGCGATACCGCAGGATGAGCATACAACGAGAGTGTATCCCTTGATATCACAACCTGTTCGGGTTTGCCCCATGAAGCATCGCTCCTGCTGCTCTTGTATATGGCTGCATAGCGTGGGTAATGCGGGTCGGTAACGCAACGTGTAAAGTACATTACCTTGCCGTCTGGAGTAAAGGCGCACGCACCATCCTCGAATTCGCTGTTGACATCGCTCTCTATCTTCTCGCTTTTCTGCCATTTGCCCTTCTCGTCAAGTTTTGTCATGAAGATATCTGCATGCTTCTGCCCTGTTATGCCGCTGAGTTCATCGCCTGTAGCCTCCTTGCGGGTAGTTGTAGTAACTATCATCGTAGTATCCTCGCCTACATACATGGGGCAATAGTCGCTACGCTGACCGTTGAGTTCCTTGGACTTCTTTACGATGTAGCGATTGGGATTCTTCTTCCACCCGGCCGACTGCATTGCCGACTGCAGGCCAATATGCGCCATGCGGTTATCCTGAGCCTTCTCAAGGAAAGCCCTGTAGTTCTTCTCCGAAGCCTTGTAATCGCCCTTCTCCAACAGAGCATCGGCAAGATAGAGAAGAGCTGTAGAGTCGGGATAACCGTAACGCACCGCATTCTGATAGGCCGCGGCAGCAAAGACAGCACTATTGCTCTTGCGATAACACTCGCCCATCTTCCATGCGACCTCGGCGCGTTTAGGACGTTCCTTGGGGGAAATCTGTCTATAGGCCTTCTTATACTCCTTGGCCGCCTCATGGTATTCCATTATGGCAGCGAACTTGTCGCCTTTCCTTATAGCCTTTTCGCTGCTGCACGCAACAGCTACAAGGGACAGCAAAAGAGTGATGAATATGTAATATATGTTCCTGTACACGGCTATTGTGCGGTTTATTATCTATTATATAACTCGGAAAAAGCATTTTTATTATATAATATAGCTATTTTAATGAATTGGGGCGTTGAAGCGATGCGAAGAACACTCCTACAGCTTGTCCTGTTTTTGTAATACGCCGATAAATCAGGCATATGCTTTGAAAAATATTCAAGCAAGCCCGATGTTTTTCGCACGTTTGTTCGTATCTTCGCGGAATAATAGAGTATAATCAATCCCGAACAATCCCCGATATGTCATTCTTCTCTAAATTCACACCAATCATCAACTGGGTAAGAGAGCACAAGTATCTTTTTGTGACAATCATCTTTCTGGTCATTGTCGTGCTTTTTGACGACAAGAGCATGATAAAGCATTTCGAGAACAGGCACAAGATAGCCACGCTAGAGAAAGAGATAGCCCAGATGCAACGCGACTCAATCGAGACAGAACTGAAGAACAGCAAGATTGGGCCAAACGGAGACATTCATGAGATTGAGAAAATCTGTCGTGACAAGTACAACATGCACACGAAGGATGAGGATGTATTCATAATTGAAGAGTAATGAAAATTGTAAAGACACTATATTTCATAGCGGCAATCGCCATACTCATTGGAGCCGCATCGCGCCTGTTCCTCCCCGAGGCATACGCCTACATATACACATCGGGAGCAGCGCTGTTTGCAGTCACGCAGTTCATATTGCGTCCACGGCACACCCATTTCACAGTCAGGCGCCTTGTCATTCAGCAGCAGATTGGAGCATTGTTGCTTGTTGCGGCAGGAGTGCTGATGTTTGCGATGAAGAACAACGAATGGATGGTTCTGATGCTATGCGGTGCACTGATGGAGCTTTATACAGCATTCCGCATTCCGGCCGAGATTGAGAAGCATGGGTCAAGATAAAGAATACGCAGGCGGTTGCCTGCGTATTCTTTATCTTAACCTTATTATATCCCCTACTTTGAGTTTTGCATAACTCCTGTACTGCGGATTCAGTTTGTACAGTTGCATAAGCCGTACACCATAGAGCTGCGATATTGTATAGAGACTCTCTCCATGTGAAGTAGTATGGAATTCGTTTCCCTTTGCAGCTTTCCCCTTCTTCTTTTTTATATATAAGATTTCGCCCGGGAGAGGCTCCCGTTTGTCGTGAATATCATTATATTTCCTCAACTTGCGCACAGAGACACCCAATTCATCGGCAAGAATCCCCATTCTGTCACCCACCTCGACAACGATATACGGAACGCCGTTGGTTACCTTGACCACCCTGCCGCCACCGGTTGCACCGAAACTGTCGAAGCGTTGCAGGTTATATCTTTCGATAAGGCTTATCAGTTTCTGTGGATACTTGCTGTCCTCGGCATATCCAGCCTGTTTGAGCCCTTTTGCCCACCCCTTATAATCGGTGCGCTTGAGTTTGAAAAGGGGAGCATACCGTTGCCGGCCCACGAGGAAACGGGAATGGTCCTCATACGATTCACCCACCTTGTCATACTTGCGGAACCTGCACATGCGGCCGTTATCCATGGAAGAGACACTCCTGCCCTTCCAGCTGTTGTCGGCCTTTATACCGAAATGATTGTTCGACTTGCGGGCCAGTTCGCTCTTGCCCGCACCGCTCTCAAGAAGTCCCTGTGCAAGCGTTATGCTTGCAGGGATTCCATATTTGTTCATCTGCTCCACCGCAAGAGGATAATATGTCTGCACATAACGCGAATAGTCATCGGCTGCGCCATGCTGGACGGCCGGCTGTTTGGGAGCGGTCTTGAATGAAGCACATCCCGTAAACACCAACGCTGCTGCAAGAATAAGAATACTGTATGATTTCATTGTCAACATTTGTTATCAGACTACAAAATAAATGAATAAATTGCTTTTGAGCAACTATTTGCTTATCTTCGCAGTAACAAACAATGAGATTTTATGAAGGAGATGATTTTGCAGACCAAGGTTCTCGTATGTCCATACGGGGAACTTACCGATACTGACAGAGAGGTTGTCGACGCTGCACGCGCGGCAACAGCCAACAGTTATGCCATATACTCACACTTCAATGTAGGAGCAGCTGTCAGACTGGGCAGTGGCATCATAGTGAGCGGCACCAACCAGGAGAATGCAGCATACCCTTCCGGTATCTGTGCCGAGCGCACCACCCTGTTCTGGGCCAACTCGCAATACCCGAACGAACCGGTGGAGACACTTGCCATTGCTGCACGTACCGAGCAGGGCGAACTGGAGGTCCCGATACCCCCTTGCGGTGCTTGCCGTCAGGTCATCCTGGAGACCGAGAAACGTTTCGGCCGCAACATCAGGATCATCCTTTACGGTGCCAGACAATGTTACATAATAGAGGATGGTGTGAAAGCATTGTTGCCGCTCTCTTTCAATGCCGATTTTCTGGAATAGAGGTATGAAGAAGATAATGTTCGTATGCCATGGCAACATATGTCGCTCGCCCATGGCAGAATTCATAATGAAGGAACTTGCACGCAAGTCATTTGTCGAGGATGAACTGCACATAGAATCATCGGCAACCAGCAGCGAGGAGATAGGCAACGGCATTTACCCTCCGGCAGGACACACCCTGTCGCTGCATGGTATTCCTTGCAGCGGGCACCGCGCAAGACGTTTTACCATGGACGACTACAACGGGTTTGACCTTGTGGTTGTAATGGAAGAGTACAATGTGCGCAACCTGATGCGGATAATCGGCTGCGACTGCGAAGGCAAGGTATGGAAACTGCTTGACTTTGTCGCCGATGAACCGCAGCGATGCTCGGGTGCCGACATTTCGGATCCCTGGTACCACGGTAACTTCGACAAGACATACAACGAAATAGAGAAAGGATGCAAGGCACTGCTCAAACACCTTAATCCATGACAGGCAGCCACCCTACAGATGACAGGGTCATCATGGGCATTGACCCGGGAACAAACATCATGGGCTATGCTTTCATAGGTGTGAACGGCAACCGTGCACGCCTTATTGCCATGGGCGTAATTGACCTGCGCAAGTGCAAGGATACCTACATGAAACTGGGAGAGATATTCAACCGCGTACAGGGACTGATAAACTCTTTTTTACCCGATGAACTTGCCATTGAGGCACCCTTCTTCGGGAAGAACGTGCAGAGCATGCTCAAGCTGGGACGCGCCCAAGGAGTGGCCATTGCCGCGGCCATAAGCCGTCAGGTGCCTATCCACGAATATGCACCGTTGAAAATAAAGATGGCAATTACCGGAAACGGTGCGGCATCAAAGGAACAGGTTGCCGACATGCTGCGCCGCATGCTGAACATATCGGGCGAGGAGATGCCACAGTTCATGGATGCCACCGACGCACTGGGAGCGGCCTTCTGCCACTTCATACAGCGTGGAAGGCCAACGGGCGACCGGAAATACTCGTCATGGGCAGACTTCGCCGCAAAGAACCCCGGCAAGATAAAGTGACGCGACTCTCCCCCAATCCTATTTTATATATAGAAAACCGCCCTGCAATTTTGTTCGGCAAGCGGTTTGCATTATCTTTGCATAACTTGAAAATATTCAACCAGAACATGGAAAACTATATAGTTTCGGCAAGAAAATACCGCCCCGACACCTTCGAGTCGGTAGTTGCACAGAAATCTCTTACCACCACCCTCAAGAACGCCATACAGAGCGGCAAGCTCGCACATGCCTACCTCTTCTGCGGGCCGAGGGGCGTGGGAAAGACTACTTGTGCCAGAATCTTCGCGAAGACGATAAACTGCATGCATCCCACAAGCGAGGGAGAGCCATGCAACGAGTGCGAATCGTGCCAGTCATTCAACCAGCAGCGCTCATACTCTATCTATGAGCTTGACGCAGCAAGCAACAACTCGGTAGAGGACATACGTTCGTTGAACGAGCAGGTACGCATACCGCCGCAGATAGGCAAGTACAAGGTATATATCATCGATGAGGTCCACATGCTGTCACAGGCTGCGTTCAACGCATTCCTCAAGACTCTTGAAGAGCCTCCCGCACATGCAATCTTCATCCTTGCCACAACCGAGAAGCACAAGATTATCCCTACCATCCTTTCACGTTGCCAGATCTATGATTTCAGCCGCATCGAGGCAGCGGATATCATATCACACCTGCAGAGCATCGCGCAGAAAGAGAACATAAGGGTGGAGCACGAGGCCCTGCGCATAATAGCACAGAAATCGGACGGCTGTATGCGTGACGCACTCTCGCTGTTCGACCAGATGGTGAGCTTCACTCAAGGAGACCTCACATATGCAAAGGTCATCAGCAGCCTGAACGTGCTTGACTATGAGTACTACTTCAGACTGACGGATTTCGTGCTTGAAGGTAAGACATCGCAAGCCCTGCTTCTCTTCAACGAAGTGCTCACAAAAGGTTTTGAGGGCAACATATTCATCGAAGGAGCTGCAGCACACTTCAGAGACCTTCTTGTCAACGGCGACCCGGCTACAGCACCGCTGTTCGAAGGCAGCGAGGAGTTGCGTTCACGTTATGCCGAGCAAGCCGCAAGATGCAAGGCAAAGTTCATCTTCAACGCAATAAAGCTATGCAACAACTGCAGCATGAACTACAGGAGCAGCCGCAACAAACGTCTACTGGTGGAGCTGACCATAATTGAACTTTCGCAGTTGCAGGATGATAGCGAAGAGGGAGCGGGGCGTGGCCCCAAGATGTTAAAACCCATATTCAGCAAGCTCAGTAACGAGATAACGGGCACAAGCCCACAAAAGAGCACCACTGCCACCCCAAAGAACGGAGAGCAGACCGGACAGACGGCAACAGTACAGCAGACAAGGAAGGAAGACACATCAACCCCCGTAAACAGCCAAACCGCCCCTGTGACGCAGACACCACAGCATACTCCTCAGCCAGTACATGAGGGCAGGCCACAAGGACTGCAGACAAGGCGTGGCGTCGGACTCTTCGGAGCCTCAAGAGCAATGTCCGCCGGCAAGACGCAAAGCCAACAGAGCATAACACAACCGATAGAGACTCCTATAACGGTTGCTACCGAGAGCAAAGAAGAACGACCGGTACAAGTAGAGAAACCTGCCGTTGCAAGCGCAGACGCCATCTCTCAGGCATGGATGTCATTCGCACTGCGCCTCCCCGAGAACGAAAGAGCACTGGCCGACAGAATGAAAATAATGATACCGTCATACATCGGTGAGAACGTCTTTACGATATCGGTAGACAACCAGTTGGCAGCAGAACTGTTCGAAAAGGAGAGCAAGCGCATATGCAAAGGCATGAGCGAACTGTTGGACGGTATCACTCCTACCATGAATATTACGGTAAACAAGATTGTAGTGGAGAGGCACGTAAGCGACCGCACAAAGCAATACGAGATTCTAAAAGAAAAGAACCCTGTTCTTGAGATGCTGAGGGCGAGACTCGACCTGGACTTGGTAAGATAATAGAGTAATGACAGGCAACGCCTGCCATTACTCTATTATAAATAAACAGCGGCTCCATCCCGAAAGAAGAAACTGCAAACAGAATACTGATTTTCACACAAACCGCATGATTGTGCAAAAACAATAGATATAATGTACACGCTCGCAGAATAAATGCTTTTATTTTCTAAAAAGCAAGTTATTTTGCTTAAAATTTGACCACATTTTTCCTCCCGCGACTTTTTTTAAATAACAAAATTTTCAGGCTTATATAGAATCAATCCAAATAACAACGGCAAACGGGAGTATTCATGGAATATCGCTTTAAAGCACACTCAAAAAGCGGGAACAGGAGTTTTCCGAAGATAGAAAAGCAATGTAAAATCTAAAATAATTGACCATAAGTCATTGAACATCAATGTGCAAAAAAAATCACGCAAAAGAGCAACCTTGGCAGAAAGCATTTTTTTAAGTAACTGATATACAACATATTATTTGAGCACAAATTTAGGGCTACTTTTTTTGACTTGCATTTTCATTTTTATTTGAAGATATTTGCAATAGAAATAACGGAAAGGCTTGCCGTCTGTCGACAGGAATGACAACAAACGGTCCGGATTTGAAAAACAATCCCAAGCAATAGAGGTTCATGCCGCAAAGGCACTCCCGACCCAAAGGAGCCTCTTTATTTTTTCGCCCTTAACATTTAGACACCATATACAAACAATGAACTCAAACCTTACTACAAAGTGGAACAGATGCCTTGAGATTATCCGTGACAATGTCTCGGAGAAAATCTTCACGACCTGGTTCGCGGACATCACTCCGCTCAGGTATGAGGATGGCACATTGACCATACAGGTAAAGAGTAACTTTGTATATGAGTTCCTTGAGGCGAACTATGTAAAATTGCTGTGCTCTACACTGTTCAAGGTGTTCGGTAACGGAACACAACTGATGTACAGCGTGCTGACTGACGGTATCAACAACCTCAGCGTAGAGGTAAGCACCAACGACAGCAACCAGAACAGAGCGGGTAGCGGCAACAGCGGCAACAGCGCCCCCAAGGCAATGCAGGAGGTGGTTCAGGAGCTTGATTCAATGCTCATCAACCGATACACCTTCGACAACTACATCGAAGGTATCAGCAACCGTCTCTCACGTTCAGTGGCAATGAGCGTAGCCGACATGCCGGGACGCGCATTCAACCCTCTGTTCATACATGGTTCATCGGGCGTCGGCAAGACACACCTCATCAACGCTATCGGTGTAAAGATCAAGGAGACACATCCCGAACTGCGTGTACTTTATGTTTCGGCTCATCTGTTCCAGGTACAGTATACCGACTCAATCCTGCAGAAAAACTTCAATGACTTCATGCGGTTCTACCAGAGCATAGACGTGCTTATCATTGATGATATCCAGGAGTTCGCAGGTTTGCAGAAGACACAGAATGCATTCTTCCACATATTCAACCATCTGCACTTGAACGGCAAACAGCTCATCATGACCTCAGACCGTTCTCCCGCACAGCTACAGGGAATGGAAGAACGTCTTATCACACGTTTCAAGTGGGGCATGACTGCCGAGATCGAGAAGCCCGACCTTGAGTTGAGAAAGAACATTCTGCGCAACAAGATATACCGCGACGGTCTCAACTTCCCCGAGGAGGTGATATCTTACATCGCCGAGCATGTGAATGCAAGCATCCGTGACCTTGAGGGAATAGTAGTGTCACTCATGGCACACTCCACCATCAACAATACCGATGTAGATATAAATCTTGCACGCAGGGTCATCGGGGATCTCACCACATACGAAAAGAAGAGCATAACCATTGATGATATCATAAAGACAGTCTCTGGCTACTACGGGGTGGAGGTCAGCGCCATAAACACACGCTCACGCAAACGCGAGGTGGTACTTGTACGTCAGGTATCGATGTTCCTTGCAAAGAAGTACCTCGACATGTCTACATCAAAAATCGGCCAGTACATCGGCAACAGAGACCATGCGACAGTGCTCCACGCATGCAAGACCGTTGCAAACCTTGCAGATACAGACAAGCAGTTCCGCAACGAGCTTAACGAAATAGATCTGGCACTGCAGAGCGCATAACGGATAATCAACAACATTATATAGAAGGAAATGTGAAGTCCTTTAAAGACTTCACATTTCCTTTTTGCATTACACCATTGCAAATGACAGCCACGGAATCGAGCATTCTCCCGAGTCAATTTTTAAAGGCCCTGCGAGTAGGCTTCTTGACAAAAAGGAGCAACGCGTAAGCTCAAAATCAAACACAAATTTTCTTTTTGGAAAACTTTTCTCCTTTTTCCAAAATTTACATAATTGATAATCAGATGTTTAAATTTTATTTTGGAAAACTTTGCCAACAGTTGATAAGTTACAAAGGAATAATTTGGTAAATATAAAATTGCATTATAAATTTGCGAGGCTACAAAAGAATGAACAATACCAATATAAAAACAATAATAATTCTTTAAAAAGTGGAAAAGAAGATTTACACCTACGATGAAGCGTTCAAGGCTGCACTTGAATATTTCAACGGCGATGAGCTTGCCGCCCGCGTCTGGGTAAACAAGTATGCCGTAAAGGATTCATTCGGGAACATCTATGAGAAGAGTCCAGAAGAGATGCATTGGCGTATCGCCAACGAGATAGCCAGAGTTGAGGCGAAGTACGAAAATCCGATGAGCGCACAGGAAATATTCGACCTTCTCGACCACTTCAGATACATCGTCCCTTCAGGAAGCCCAATGACAGGTATCGGCAATGAGTTCCAGATTGCGTCATTGTCAAACTGTTTCGTTATCGGCATGGATGGCAAGGCCGATTCATATGGAGGAATCATCCGTATCGACGAGGAACAGGTGCAGTTGATGAAGAGACGTGGCGGTGTAGGACACGACCTCTCTCACATCCGCCCCAAAGGTTCTCCCGTAAAGAATTCGGCGCTGACTTCAACAGGATTGGTGCCATTCATGGAGCGTTACTCGAACTCGACCCGCGAGGTCGCACAGGACGGCAGACGCGGCGCACTCATGCTGAGCGTTTCAATCAAGCACCCCGATTCAGAATCGTTCATCGACGCAAAGATGACAGAAGGGAAGGTCACAGGTGCCAATGTATCGGTAAAGATTGACGATGAGTTCATGAGAGCCGTAACCGAGCAGAAGCCATACACACAGCAATACCCGATAAAATCGGACAACCCACTATACAGCAAAGAGATAGATGCAGTACAGTTGTGGAACAAGATCATCCACAATGCATGGAAATCGGCAGAACCCGGCGTACTATTCTGGGACACCATACTCAGGGAGTCTATACCTGACTGCTATGCAGACCTCGGTTTTGAGACCGTATCGACAAACCCTTGTGGCGAAATCCCTCTATGCCCCTACGATTCATGCCGCCTGATCGCCATCAATCTCTACGCATATGTAGTGAACCCATTTACAGATGAGGCATACTTCGACTTTGAGCTGTTCAAGGAGCATGCAGCCAAGACACAGCGAATGATGGATGACATCATCGACCTTGAGCTTGAGAAAATAAAGGCAATACAGGAGAAGATCGAGAGCGACCCCGAGAGCGAGGAGGTCAAGGGTGCCGAAAAGAAGTTGTGGGAGAAAATCGCACGCAAGAGCAGCATGGGTCGCCGCACAGGAGTCGGCATTACGGCCGAAGGCGACATGCTTGCTGCGATGGGTATGCGATATGGCAGCAAAGAGGCCGTAGCATTCTCGGAGGAAGTACACAAGACACTCGCGCTTGCCGCATACGGTTCATCGGTGAAACTTGCCGAGGAGCGCGGAGCCTTTGAAATCTTCGACATCAAGCGTGAGGAGAGCAACCCGTTCATCAACAGACTGCGTGAGGCCGACCCCGAGCTGTACGAGAACATGAAGAAGCATGGCCGCCGTAACATTGCCTGCCTCACAATCGCACCTACCGGCACCGTCAGCATCATGACCCAGACAACATCGGGCATCGAACCTGTATTCATGCCCGTTTACAAGCGTCGCAGAAAAGTCAACCCCAACGACCCTGCAGTACACGTGGACTTTACCGATGAGAACGGAGACGCATTCGAGGAGTACGTTGTATATCACCACAAGTTCGTGGAGTGGATGAAGAAGAACGGCATCGACACCAACAAGCGATATACTCAAGCCGAGATTGACTCGCTCGTGGCACGTTCTCCCTACGCAAAGGCCACATCGAACGACATTGACTGGCTTGCGAAGGTAGAGATGCAGGGACGCATACAGAAGTGGGTAGACCACTCTATCAGCGTCACAATCAACCTGCCGAACAATGTCGATGAAAAACTTGTAAATGACCTTTACGTTACAGCATGGAAATGCGGCTGCAAGGGATGCACCGTATACCGCGACGGTTCACGTGCAGGAGTACTTGTCTCGACAGAGAGCAAGAAAGAGAAAAAGGAGACCGAACCTGCCAAGCCTGCAATCACCGAGGTACGCCCAACCGTACTTCAGGCCGACGTAGTACGTTTCCAGAACAACAAAGAGAAGTGGGTGGCATTCATAGGCCTGCTCGACGGCGAGCCTTATGAGATATTCACAGGACAACAGGATGATGAGGACGGTATCCCATTGCCTAAGAATGTGACACATGGTATAATCATAAAGCACACCAACGAGGACGGCAGCAAGCGCTACGACTTCCAATTCGAGAACAAGATAGGATACAAGACAACCATCGAAGGACTCTCGGAGCGATTCAACCCCGAGTTCTGGAACTATGCCAAGCTGATATCCGGTGTATTGCGCTACAAGATGCCGATTGAGCAGGTCATCAAGCTGATATCCTCACTGGAACTCGCATCGGACAATATCAACACATGGAAGAACGGTGTAGAGCGCGCCCTGAAACGTTACATCAAGGACGGTACATCAACTGCCGAGAAATGCCCCAACTGCAAGCAGCAGCTGATATTCGAGGAGGGTTGCCTGCACTGTCCCGGATGCGGATACTCAAAGTGCGGATAAGATAGAGTACGAATGATTGCCGAAGGGTCCCGCGTGGACCCTTCGCATCTTTAGAAGCAGATAATTTCATATCAGAAGCTATGCAGACAACCGAATACATAATAGAGCTGAACGGAGTACACCTGTACGCCTATCATGGAGTGATTGAACAGGAGAGAAGTATCGGAGCATGGTACACAATAAATGCCTCATTCACAATAAGCGACTTCAGTTGTCTTGAGAATGACAGCATAGATGGCACGGTAAGCTATGCCGACATATACGATACAATATGCGAGGAGATGAAAAAGCCTTCGCAGCTGCTCGAGAATGTATGTTACAGAATCAGCGACAAGGTATACAGCCGTTTCACCCAAGTAAGTGCCATTTCAATAACGCTCAGCAAGGATACCCCGCCAATGGGAGGCGACAGGCTAAATGCTGCCGTTACAATAAGAAGTACAAGAGAATAGCCTCGCTAAAGCAAACCATTTACAAAGACATCCAGCACTCGCAAGTGCTGGATGTCTTTGTAAATTATTGAAAAGGCTGTAATAAACGTACGGCTTACCACCTTCATTTTAACCCCACTACATGGGTTGAAGCTTGGCAAGCGCCTGACGCGCAGCCTTCTGTTGGCTTTCACGCTTGGAGAAGCCTTCACCGACACCACACGCAGTACCGTCAACGACTGCCTCGCTGACAAAGAACACTCCATCCTTGCGCATCTCCTCGTGAACGACCCTGAACTCCACCTCCTTGTGGTTCTTCTGCGACCATTCAATCAGACGACTCTTATAGTTCTTGTCCGACTTTGCCACCTGCTCAATGTCACTCAAGCGGGAGAAGACCCTGTCAAGCAGAAAGCGACGGCACTGCTTGTACCCCTTGTCGATATATATGGCACCGACAAGCGCTTCGAGCGCATTACCGTAGACATAGCTGTTATGCTGCTGGCGCACACCGCACGAGTCGACAAACCTGTCAATGCCTATTTCAACCGCAAGCTCATTGAGACGTTCGCGGCAGACAAGATTACTGCGGGACTTCGTAAGGAAGCCCTCACGCTCTTTACGGAAATTGGAATAGAGAAAATCGGCAGTGACAGAACTGAGGACAGCATCTCCAAGGAACTCAAGACGCTCATTGCAACCGAGCTTGCGCGGCCCCGAGGCTGAAGAACTGTGCGTCATTGCCAACTTATAAAGGGAGATATCTCCTGGAACAAATCCCAGAATAGAATACAATAAAAGATAAGACTCCCTGTCCTTTTTGGACAGTAGCCTTATCTTATCAATGATTCTCTTTAAAAACCTATTAGCCTTCAAATTTTCTAAAAGCTATGCTTGCATTATGTCCGCCGAATCCGAATGTATTCGACAATGCAACCTTGATATCACGCTCCTGAGCCTTGTTGAAGGTAAAGTTCATGCGATAATCAAGATTCTCATCATCATCACCCTCTTCGTGATTGATTGTCGGCGGTACTATTCCGTTCTTAAGGGCCAACACCGTCAACACTGCCTCCAAAGCACCGGCAGCACCAAGAAGATGTCCGGTCATTGACTTTGTTGAGCTAATGTTCATCTTGTACGCATGCTCGCCGAACAGGTTCAAAATAGCCTTTGCCTCCGCAATGTCACCTGCAGGAGTAGATGTTCCATGCACATTGATGTAGTCAACGCTGTCAAGCGGAAGACCAGCCTCATCAAGCGCCATCTTCATGACTCTCATGGCTCCTTCGCCCTCGGGATGTGGAGATGTGATGTGGTATGCGTCAGCGGTCAAACCGGTACCGACAATCTCGGCATATATCTTCGCACCGCGCGCAACGGCATGCTCATACTCCTCGAGGACAAGCGCTGCGGCGCCCTCAGCCATCACAAAGCCGTCACGGCTCTTGCTGAAAGGACGCGAAGCAGCTTTGGGGTTGTCATTACGGACAGACAACGCATGCATCGCATTGAAACCACCGACAGCGGTAGGACATATTGCAGCTTCAGAGCCTCCAGCGATAATGACATCCGCACGACCGAGACGTATCTGGTCAAATGCATCGATGACTGCATTCGAAGAAGAAGCGCATGCCGATGTCGTCACGAAGTTCGGTCCTTTAAGACCATATTTGATTGATATGTAGCCGGCTGTCATGTCCGATATCATCTTGGTCAAAAGGAACGGAGAGAAACGGGGGCCATTCTCCTGATTGAGAGCGTATGCACGCATCTCATCCTCGAGCGCACTCAATCCGCCGATACCCTCGCCGAAGACAACACCTACGCGGTTACAATCAACCTTTTCGAAGTCAAGCCCGCTATCGGCGATTGCCTCTGCAGCAGAAGCGAAGCCATAATGCGTATCAGTGTCAAACTTGCGGACATCACGACGGTCCATTACCGAAGCGATATCAAAATCCTTGACCTCACAAGCGAACTGGGTCTTGAAGAGGTAGCTATCAAAACGAGTAATAGGTCCTGCTCCACTCACACCATTGACTGCGTTCTCCCATGTTGTGGGAACATCATTACCAATTGGCGAAACGGCACCAAGACCTGTTACAACAACTCTTCTCTGTTTCATATAGAATTGTTAGAGAAACTGTAGGAGGAAAGGATTACTTGCCAGCAACCATCTCCTCTACAAACTTAACAGCATCACCTACTGTTGCAATCTTCTCTGCTGCATCCTCGGGGATAGAGATACCGAACTCATCCTCGATCTCCATAATAAGCTCTACTCTGTCGAGAGAGTCTGCACTCAAGTCATTTGTGAAGTTAGCCTCTGGAGTTACCTCTGACTCTGAAACACCGAATTTCTCAACGATAATAGCTTTTACTCTTGATTCAATTTCTGACATAGTTGTAATTTTTTGAAGATTGAAAAAATTATTTGCTACAAAAGTATGATAAAATTTAAGAACTGCCAAGAAAGTAGAAGAAAAAAACAATCAGAAATTGCACAAATACTCTTTTTTGTGCAAAAAGCACCCCAAAAAGGAGCTATTTTTAACATTTTATTACTTTTTACATATCAACTTGTATGAAGACGGTTCTCTCCGGAGCATATAATTGTTCCTCAGCTCCTCGAAAGCGGCAGGATTTTCCTTAAGGTTCAACGAGTCACCTTGCGGGGAGTATATCTGCAACAAGGCATCGGCCAGCGACGGTGCGCTTACCTTATCGGGGCTAGGTGGCTGCATTGCCGGAAGAGGCAGTTCCCCGTCATGCCCCGAGAATGAGGCAAATGCCTCGAGCACCTGCCGCGTAGCATTCATCTTGCCTTCGGCTGAATACCCCGCAATGTGGGGAGTACCTATATATACCTTATTTAATAGACATTCATCGATTTTCGGTTCATCCTCCCACACATCGAGCACGACATCGCCCACGGCACCGCGCTCCATTGCCTCAAGCAGAGCCTTGTTATCAACGACCGGACCACGCGAAGCATTGATGAACAAACGGCATTTCTTGAGCGATGCCATAAAAGCTGCATCGGCCAGATGATAGCTCGGAAACTCTCCTGCACACGAAAGTGTCGGATGAAATGTTATTATGTCACACTCCCGGGCTATCTTTGAGAGCGGTACAAAGCCCGCCCCGCCTTCGCGCTGTGCCCTCGGCGGGTCATTCAGCAACACGCGCAAACCGACTTCACGCGCCCAGGCCGCAACCTTTGAGCCGATTTCACCCACGCCGACTACACCCATTGAAAGCCCTTCAAGAGAGATTCCCCTGTCCCTTGCCCACAAATAGACAACCGACTGCACATACTGGAGCACTGCACCCGAATTGCACCCCGCGGCACTTGTCCATGTTATGCCATTATCCGCGCAATATGCAGAATCTATATGGTCATATCCGATAGTGGCAGTACCGATAAAACGTACCTTGCTCCCATGCAACAACGATGCATCACATTTTGTCCTGGTGCGCACGAACAGCGCTTGGGCATCAGCGACATCTGCTGCACCAATCGCGACCCCCGGTTTTGGGAGTACGCTATGCCCCATCGCCTCAAGAACGCTCCTGAGATAAGGAATCTTTTCATCAATGACTATATTCATATCGACGAATCTGTTCTAAAAAATCATAATGCGTTACAAATATAACGAGTTTCGGGATAAAGTTTTGCCAATATCATAAAAATAGTTAGTTTTGCATTTGGTACGGAGCCTGTTACGGCCTCCGCAGACCGACAGGAATAAAAAAGAAACAACAGGAATATGAAAAATTTCACAGAGCTCAGTTGGCCGATCTTCAATGAGGCAATCGCCGACTACCACAAGACAGACAATGTCGACACACCGATCAACAACCCATACCCACTCAAGAGCATCGAATACTATCTGTATCTCAAGTGTTGGATTGACACCGTACAGTGGCATTTCGAGGACATAATCCGCGACCCGGAGATTGACCCGGTAGAGGCACTCAAACTGAAGCGCCGCATCGACAAGTCCAACCAAGACCGTACAGACCTGGTCGAGCTCATCGACAGTTACTTCCTTGACAAGTACAAGGATGTGACACCGGCAGCAGATGCAACAATAAACACCGAGAGCCCCGCATGGGCAGTAGACCGCTACTCTATCCTCTCGCTCAAGATATACCACATGCAGGAGGAGGTCAACCGCACCGACGTGAGCGAAGAGCACAAGGCAAAGTGCCAGGCCAAGCTCGATGTTCTCAACGAGCAGTACAAAGACATGACGACATCGATAGGACAGCTGCTTGACGACATTGCAGCAGGCCGCAAGTACATGAAGGTATACCGCCAGATGAAGATGTACAACGACCCCGCGCTCAACCCGGTTCTTTATGGTTCAAAAAAATAATGCAGGGCGCAAAGTCCTGATAACACGTTTCTCGGCAGTAGGAGACATAGCGATGACATTGCCATTGCTATACTCCCTCTGCCGCAAATATCCCGAACACCGCTTTGCTTTTGTAAGCCGCGAGAGGTTTGGGCAATTTTTTATAAACAAGCCCGAAAACCTTGAGTTCATAGGAGTAGACCCCGACAGATACAAAGGTCCTGTCGGGCTTTTCAGGCTCTACAGAGAGCTGAAGAAGAGGGTTGCACCCGACTGCGTGGCCGACCTTCACGATGTATTGCGCACAAAACTGCTGCGCACATACTTCAGATTGTTCGGCGGAGCCGAGTGCGCACACATATTCAAAGGGCGAAAGGAGAAAAAGGCGCTTACACGCCAGAATGACAAACGCAGGGCGCAGCTCACGAGCACATTCGAGAGATACAGGGATGTCTTCACTCGCCTCGGCATGCCGTTCGAGCCGGAGTTCCGCTCGCTGTTCGGCAACGGCAAAGGCGACATCGGCGACTTCAGCGGGTTCATACCGCCGAAAGGGGATGACAAATGGGTAGGCATAGCCCCCTTTGCACGTCACAACGGCAAGATTTACCCGCTCGAGAGAATGGAAAGAGTCATCGAGATACTCTCAAAGCACGAAGGCGTGAAGATTTTCTGTTTCGGCAACGGCCCGAAAGAAGAAGAGACCGTCAACCGTTGGTGTGCAAAATACCCGAACACGATATCATTCATCGGGCGCACGAAGTTCGACGGCGAGCTAAGGTTCATAAGCCATCTTGACGCAATGGTAAGCATGGACTCGGCAAACATGCACATGGCATCCCTCGTCGACACCCCTGCAGTCTCAATCTGGGGAGCGACTTCGCCGCTTGCAGGATTCCTCGGCTGGAACCAGAAACGCGAGGATTGCATTGAGCTTGACCTCGAGTGCCGTCCGTGCTCCATATTCGGAAACAAACCATGCATCCATGGCGACTACCGCTGCATGAAGATTGAACCCGAACATGTAGCAGAGAGAATCCTGAAGAAATTACGCAAATAGTTCCTTAACACAGCTGCAATATCCCATGAACAACAAGACCACAAACAAGGAAAAAGACCCGATGGGAAGGGCGATTTTCGACTACCACACCACCGGAAAGGCCGCAAAGCTCAGGGTACTGTCATCAATGTTCTACGAGGACGAGATTCCCGTCCACACCCTTTTCAGGAAATTCGAAGAGATGCCCATCCAGGAGAAGCAGGCAATCGAGCTGTGCCGCGGACGTGTGCTCGATGCCGGGGCAGGGTCGGGCTGCCACAGCACGCTGCTCATGGAACGCGGTCTTGAGGTCGTCGCCATTGACATCTCGGAACTCTCGGTCGAGGTCATGAGAGAGCGCGGCATCGACGCACGTGTCATCAACTTTTTCGATGAGAGGTTTACCGAGAAATTCGACACCATACTGCTTGCCATGAACGGCATCGGGATTGTAGGCAAGGTCGAGAGACTTGGGGAGTTCTTCCGTGCCGCGAAAAGACTGCTCGCTCCCGGCGGGCAGATACTGCTAGACTCATCGGACATCAAGTATGTGTTCATGGATGAGGAGGGTTCAATGGAGATAGACCTTGCAGCCGGATACTACGGCGAGGTAGACTACAAGATGCGCTACAAGAACATTACAGGCGAGCCGTTCGACTGGCTATACATCGACTTCGAGACACTGGCGATGTATGCCGAGGAGTATGGATTCCACTGCGAGAAGTGCATTGACGGCGAGCACTTTGACTATCTTGCATGCATAACGGAGAGCAATCCCGACGTTTGACAAAGCCCGGACTTGATAAAACAATTTTACACGCCCAATACGTACGCGTTATAAGTACTTGTGAATTGCAACATTTTTTAATACCTTTGCAATTACAGCAAAGATTGCTTTAACATTTCGTCAGATGCCAAAGCAAGCCTTGCCGTTCCGCCCGTTTGCCCATTTCATTGCGATAATCGCGAAGACAGCAAGCAAAGTGTATCGCGACAGGCAACGGCCAGAACCGCAGGCCCGCACAGCGCCACAGGCACGTCCCCAACAGACGCTTAACGGGTAAAATTTTTGTAAATCATTAAATCTCAACGTTTTACACAAGCATTGAGGAGCCAGGAATATGCTCAATTCCGAAGCCGCATTACCCAAAGCAACAGACAAGGACACGCAAATTGTGTGGTTTGCCATGAGTGCTCCTTACCGCAGAGAGCTCAAGGCCAAGGAGTATCTTCAGGCCAAAGGCATAGAGTGTTTTGTACCCATGGTAAACGCTCTCGTCGAGAAACGCAGCGGAGCAAAAATCAGGAAACAGGTTCCGGCCATACATAACCTGATATTCGTACACACATCCAAGGAAATCATCCAGGAGGTCAAACGCGGGGTCGACTATCTGCAGTACCGCACAATGCCGAAAGAGGGCAAGAACATCCCTATAATAGTCCCCGACCGGCAGATGCAGCAGTTCATCACAGTCACACAAACCGCCAACGAAGGGCTCATATACATGAGGCCCGAAGAGGTGAACATCGCAAAGGGCACGAAAGTCCGCGTGCATGGAGGAGCATTCGATGGGGCTGAAGGTATTTTTGTCAAGATACAGGGCAAGCGCAAACCAAGGGTTGTCCTTCTCATTCAGGGAGTGGCGGCAGTGGCACTGGCGGAAATAAGCACAGAATTCATCGAGATAATAAAATAAGCAGATAAATTTTATAGTAAATTTGTTTTACACAGAAACAATATAATAACGCGCGAAATAAAAAAAACATACAACAATGAAAAAAACTCTATTAGCACTTGTTGTCCTGATGCTTGCAGCATCATGTTCAACGCAGAAAAAGGTCCTCTACTTCCAGGACATGAAGAATGGCGGTACCGTTGAAGTAGCACTGCCACAAGAGATAACAATCAAGCCAGGCGACAAACTCTCGATACACGTCAACAGCAAGGACGAAGAACTTGTAGCACCTTTCAACCTCAGACGCAGCCAGCAGAGCATGGGTTCGAACACCGACCTCGCATACACCGTCGACAAAGACGGCAACATCGAGTTCCCCTATTTGGGCAGCATCTACATTGCAGGCATGACAAGGGATGATGTGGCAAAACACATCAGACAGGAGCTGCTTGACAGGAAGATGGTTCAGGACCCTACCGTAATCGTTGATTTCAACAACATGCAGATTTCTGTTCTGGGCGATGTGAACAAGCCCGGCAAAATCAATATCGAGAAGGACAGGTACACCATCATCGATGCCATAAGCGATGCCGGCGACCTTGCGATAACAGGTAAGCGCGAGAACGTGACCGTACTCCGCGAGGAGAACGGCGAGCAGAAGAGCTACAGCGTGAACCTCAACGATGCGGCACAGCTGTTCGGCTCTCCCGTATACTACCTGCAGCAGAACGACATCGTCTATGTCGAGCCCAACAAGAAAGCCAGTGGCCAGTACAGCATAAACAGCAACACAATGCGTTCTACATCGTTCTGGTTCTCTGCAGTATCACTGATACTCACATTGGTAACATTCTTCACACGATAAGAGAATATGGCAAGAAGAAAAAACAACGAAAACGTATTGCCGATAAGAGACCTGCTGTTCCACTGCATATCGAATTGGTACTGGATTCTGCTCTCCCTCTCCATTGCTTTGGGAGCAGCGGTGATATACATCCTTACCACCCCACCGGTATATGTGCGTTCGGCCGAGATGCTCATCAAGGAGGGCGACGGCATGGGCGGCAGCGGAGCGTTCAAGGATTTTGCGGCACAGCAGGCAACAGCCGACGCCTCAATCGAGGTACAGGTACTGCGTTCCCCGGGCATCGTGCGCGAGGCCATTGAGCGCCTTGGGCTGACAGTCGACTACAAGGGCAAGGGTAGGTTCTACAATGGCATAATCTATTCGGCAAGACCCATAAAGGCCACATTCATGGACCTGCGCGAAAGCGACGTTGCCACATTGACGGTAACACAGTCAACCGAGAAGAGCCTCGCCTTGAGCAGTTTCTGCAGGAACGGCAAGGAACTTGAGGGCACGATAACCGCCAACATCGGCGACACCGTCGCCACCCCACTGGGGCGCATGGTAATAGAGGCCACGGACCACTATAGTGGGTTCATAGGGCAGGAGATATATGTCGAGAAGAGAAACATGGACGAAGCGATAAACAGCTACTGTTCCAACCTGTCGACCGGCATTGCCGATGAGACCTCGATAGTCCGACTCAGGTTCAAAGACCACTCCACCGTCAGGGCAACGGATTTCCTCAACGCAATCATCGACATCTACAACGAGCAGTGGGTCGTGCGCAACAACGAGAGCATCATCAAGACCATCGATTTCATCACCCAGAGGGTCGACTCGTTGCAGATAGAGCTGAACCTCCTCGACAGGGAGATTGCCGCGCAGAACAGCAAGAACAAGCTGACAGCAAAGCAGATAAGCGAGCTCAACAGCACGCTCAGCAGCAAGGACAACGAAAAGAGCGTCGAGCTGGAGAGCCAGCTCGAGCTTGCGCTGTTCATCAAGAAGTGCGTCATCGAGAATGTCGACAACAAGGAGATGCTCCCGGCAAAGACAGGACTGAGCATGTCGAGCATCGAAAACCTCATAACAAAGTACAACCAGGAGATTGTCAAGCGCGACAAATACCTGTCAAACAGTAGCGAGGCCAACCCGCTTGTCATAGACTGCAACAAGAACCTTGTTGCCATGTACAAGTCAATCAACGACGCGCTCGACAGCCACATAGGCAGCCTGCGCAAGGATATGAGCCTCATCGACAAGGAAGCGACGACCAGCAAGGTACAGTTCAGCAAGGAGGCCGAGCATGTCAAAGACATGCAGGGCTTGCTCCGACAGCAGAAAATCAAGAACACCCTCTACCTGTTCCTGCTGCAGAAACTCGAGGAGGCCGAGCTCTCCAAGGAGTATGAAGCATCGAACAACCGTGTGCTCACCCCCGTAGGCGGCAGCAATACCCCGATAGAGCCCATGCAGAGACAGATTATAATGCTGGCGCTTGCCATAGGCCTGTTCCTGCCGGTGACAATAATCTTCATCCGCGAGATAACTAACAGGAAAGTCCGCGGACGCAAGGACCTCGAGGGCATGGACATCCCGCTCATTGGCGAGATTCCGCTATGCGCGCAGAGCAAGAAACTCAAAGACAACGTACGCAGCATAATTGTCAAGGAGGGCAACCGCAACATCATCAACGAGGCCTTCCGCGTGCTCCGCACCAACCTCGAGTTCATGAACAACAAGGACAAGAAGTCAACGGTGTTCATCGTTACCTCGTTCAACCCTGGCAGCGGCAAGACATTCCTTACCATGAACATAGCAGCCGGACTGGCCCTGAAAGGCAAGAAAGTGCTCGTTATTGACGGCGACATGCGCCACGGCTCCACATCGGCCTACGTAGGCTCGCCCTCGACAGGCCTCAGCGACTACCTGTCAGGCGGTACAGCCAACGTCAGCAGCATCATAGCAGAGTTCGAGGAGTACCCCACGCTCAAGGTAATCCCCATCGGCAGCACCCCGCCCAACCCCACCGAGTTGCTCCATGGCAAGCGTTTCGGAGAGTTGGTAAGCGACATGCGCCAGCAGTTCGACTACATATTCATCGACTGTCCGCCTATTGACATCGTTGCCGACACGCAGATTATCGAGGAGCATGCCGACAGGACTATCTTCGTTGTCCGCGCAGGCCTGCTCAACCGCGATATGCTCGATGAGCTTGAGGACATTCACGAAAGCAAGCGTTTCAAGAGCATATCCATGATTCTCAACGGCACCTACGGTGGCGGCACAGGCTACCGCTACAAATACGGGTACTCCTACGGCTATGGCTACGGTTATGGCTATTACAACAAAAAGAACGGCAAGTAATTTTCAAAGACAGACTCGCTTGCACAAGTTTTCAGCTTCAAAAGATGTGGCCATTCAGTAAAAAGAGAACAATCGCCCTGAGCGGCATCCTTGCAGGATGCACCGACCACCATTCCCATATACTGCCGGGAGTGGATGACGGTGTAGAGAGCATGGATGAAGCGCTGCGCATACTCGCCACATACGAAGTCGCCGGAGTGAAGGAGCTATGGCTCACCCCCCACATAATGGAAGACATCCCCAACACCCCCGACAAGCTACGCGCACGCTTTGCAGAGCTGACATCCCGGTACAAGGGGAGCATCACCCTGCATCTGGCAGCAGAATACATGATAGACAACCACCTGCGCAGCCTGCTGATGAATTGCCATTCAGTTACTAACAACTGTCCCTCTTTTGAAAGAGGGACGAGCAATGCAGGAAGCATTGCGGAGGGAGTTAAAGAAACAACCACCAAGCTCCGCCCCGCTTCAGAGGGGAGGTGGCACGAGCAAAGCGAAGTGACGGAGGGGAGCAGCACAAACAACAACTGTCCCTCTTTCGAAAGAGGGACGAGCAATGCAGGAAGCATTGCGGAGGGAGTTAAAGACAATAATAACTCTCCCTCTTTCAACGAGGGGCAACGCGGGGGAGCGTTGCATGGGAAGAGGGCTCAAGAAACAGCATTATGTCATTTCGAACCGAAGGGAGAAATCTCAACAACCAAAGAGGAGTTACTCCCCATCGGCACCAAAGGCAACCATCTGCTTGTTGAGACATCATACTTCAACCCACCCATGCGCCTGCACGAGACACTCAGGCAGATAAAAGCCATAGGTTACCACCCCCTGCTCGCCCACCCCGAGCGCTACATGTACATGGATGAAGAAGAATACATCCGGCTGCACCAGGAAGGAGTGAAATTCCAGTTGAACCTCCCCTCAATCTGCGGCGGCTACGGCAACACCGTAAAGAAACGCGCCCAATGGCTGCTGAAGAAAGGATTCTACGACGTCATCGGCAGCGACACACACTGCGAAGAGGGAGTGGAATATCTGTTGGGGAGCAGACATAAAGAGAAAGATTTAAGAGCATTGCAGACTCTTTTGTCACAGACACTACGATGAGCACAAACAGCGAAGCGAATAAAAGAATAGCCAAGAACACCATGCTCCTGTACATCCGTATGGGAGTGATGATGATAATCAGCTTCTTCACAGCCCGCATCACACTTGAAGCCCTTGGAGTTGTCGACTACGGTATAAACAACGTAGTCGGTGGCCTTGTCTCAATGTTCTCGCTCATCTCAAGTTCACTTTCATCCTCTGTCAGCCGTTTCATCACATTCGGCCTTGGTAAAGGCGATAAGAAGGAACTGAATACAATCTTCTCCACATCGGTAAATATACATGTTATCCTCGCTGTTATTGTTGTCATTGCCATTGAAACCATAGGAATATGGTTCCTGAACAACAAGATGGTAATTCCAGCAGACAGGCTAACTGCCGCACACTGGGTGCTGCAATGCTCAACGTTCATGTTTGCGATTGGCCTTCTGTCAGTTCCGTACAATGCAACAATCATTGCTCATGAGAGGATGGATGTATATGCATACTTTACACTTTTCGATGCATTCTCGCGCCTTGCGATAATCTTTGCCATAAAGTATTACGGCGGTGACAGACTAATACTGCTCGCCATAATATCCCTCATCCCTTCATTAATCAAACAGTTCTACTACTGGCATTTCAGTAAAAAGCACTTTGAAGAGTGTACTTATCATGCCGTTTGGGATAAAAAGGTTTTCAAAGAGATGTTCGGGTTTGCCGGGTGGAATTTCATAGGTTGTACCGCGGGCCTCACAAAAGACCAAGGCGTAAATATTGTCATAAACATGTTTACAGGACCTGCAGTCAATGCAGCACGCGGTATTGCAATGCAGATTAACGGGATAATAGGACAGTTTATAGGCAATTTCATGGTTGCCATAAACCCACAGATAACAAAAGAGTATGCTGTTGGTAACTACAAGCGAATGCATCAACTTATTTTTCGAGGCACACGACTTTCCTATTACCTATTCATGTGTCTTTCAATACCGATTTTCCTTGAGATTGAGACAATCCTTTATGTTTGGTTAGGACAAATTCCGGAACACACCGTATTGTTTACAAGGCTTGTTTTAGTTCTCAGTTTGGCTGAAATTATTTCAAATGCATTGATTACAGCGCAAAATGCAACCGGAAAGATAAGAAACTACCAAATTGTAGTCGGTGGCACATTGTTAATGAATTTTCCAGTATCCTATATCCTTTTACGAATGGGATGTATCCCAGAAACAACAATAATTGTCGCAATCATAATATCACAGATATGTCTTTATGAGCGCTTGCTATTCCTGCGCAAAACAGTACTGCTACCCTCTATGAAATTTCTCTTCAAAGTATATTTAAATGTAATAAATGTAACCATATTGTCAGCAATAATACCTGCATTACTATATATGAGTATTGAGAATGAAATCTGCAGATTTTTCTCGGTATGCATATCCTCGGTAATATCATCCGGTGTAATCATATACCTGATTGGGTTAGATAAGAACGAGAGGAATATTGTTGTTCAACAGGTCAGAAAGATATCCAAGAGATTCAAGAAATGATTCACATAACAGAGCCAAAAAATTGCTGCGGCTGCAATGCCTGTGTACAAGCATGCCCGAAGCATTGCATAAGAATGCAGGAAGACAGTGAAGGTTTCCTGTATCCCTTTGTTGATAGGGAATCATGTATCGATTGTGGATTGTGTGAACGCGTTTGCCCGGTCATCAACCAAAACGAGCCCCAAAAGCCAGTTGTCACTTTAGCAGCAGTAAACAGTGATGAAAGTGTACGCCTCGCCAGTTCATCTGGAGGCATATTCACATTATTAGCAGAAAGGACTATTGATAACGGCGGAGTTGTTTTCGGGGCAGCATTTGATGAGAATTGGGATGTAAAACATTTATGCATTGATAGTAAGAGTGAACTACCGAAACTCCGTGGAAGCAAATATGTACAAAGCATTATCGGCAATTGCTATAAAGAGGCAAAAGCATATCTGAGTGCAGGGAAGGAGGTCCTGTTTTCTGGAACACCATGCCAGATTGCAGGACTGAAGAGATTTCTACACAAGGAGTACAAGAACCTCAAAACTGTTGATGTTGTTTGTCATGGTGCGCCAAGCCCTATGGTATGGAGAATGTATCTTGATGAGGTAAGTTCAATGTATAACATTGCACAGATTACAGACATTAAGTTCCGAGATAAGACTGAGGGATGGAAGAATTTCAGCCTATCAATTAAATACAAGGACAAAGAGGGTGCAGAAAAAACATTTAGAGAGACTCTTAACGAGAACGTTTTCATGAGATGCTTTTTGAGCAATCTGTGTCTTCGCCCCTCATGCTATGCCTGCCCTGCACGCAATGGGAAAAGCGGAAGCGACATAACCCTTGCAGACCTTTGGGGAGCTGAAAACATTTGTCCAGAATCAGATGATGACAAAGGAGTATCCCTTGTCCTGTTAAGGAACAAGGATTTCACTCTACCGGGTTTTGAGAAAAAAGAGATTGAATACTCTAAAGCAGTGATGTACAACCACTCAATAGAGTCCGATGTTACTCTACCAAATAAAAGGAATAGATTCTTCAGATTATTGCATAGTGACGGAATACTCAAAGCGACTGTAAAATGTACTACAAAAAGTAGATTTGAAGTGCTAATTGAAAAGATTATCTGGAATATTAAAAACCGGATTCTAAAATGAGAATCGGAGTACTTACATTACCGTTGCACAACAACTTTGGAGGTATACTCCAGGCATATGCTTTGCAGAAAGTCCTTAAAGACTTTGGGCACAATGTGGTTTTGATTGACAAATCACGATATGTAAGCCTTGGACCTTGGTACAAGAAGTACCCTATTTACATTAAAAGAAGTATCAACAAATTCATATTTGGCAAGAATATTATCGTAAAAGCCGATGCTGAGCAGAATAGGTTTCTAAAGACTATAGCAAAATACACAGAGCCATTTATTGAGAAACACATAAGAAGAGTCTATACTAAAGATTTTTCCAATATAAGAGAGAAGGACTTTGATGTGCTGATAGTCGGTAGTGACCAAGTTTGGCGACCAAAATATTTTTTCTCGAAAATTGAAAATGCCTATCTTGATTTTGCAAAAGAGTGGAAAATCAAACGCATTGCATACGCGGCATCTTGCGGAACAGAAGAGTGGGAATATACAGAAGAACAGACAAATAACTGCGCCACACTGCTTAAGAAATTCAATGCCGTGTCCGTAAGAGAGTCTTCTGCCGTAAAATTATGCTACGACAACTTCGGGGTAAAAGCGGAACAAGTACTTGAC
This sequence comes from Bacteroidaceae bacterium, assembly GCA_017936265.1. Taxonomy (GTDB): domain Bacteria; phylum Bacteroidota; class Bacteroidia; order Bacteroidales; family Bacteroidaceae; genus HGM04593. Next base: position 82,045 of record JAGBFX010000033.1, read on the forward strand.
CCTACAATGTTACTCTGCAAGGAGGATTACATAAAGCTTTTCAAAGATTATAACACCGCACAAAGTGACGGGAATCTTTTCTGTTACATCCTCGATGAAAGAGAAGAGAAAAAGAGTATCATTGATTGCATCGCAAAAGAGAAAGGCCTGAAGCCTTTCTATGTAAACTCAAGATACGAAGAGCTGGATGCACCGCTTGAAGAGCGCATTCAGCAACCTGTTGAAAAATGGTTGCGCGCATTCAATGATGCCGAGTATATTGTGACCGATTCGTTCCACGCCTGTGTGTTCTCAATCATATTCAACAAGCCGTTCATTGTTTACGGTAACAGAGAGAGAGGATTGGCGAGGTTCAAATCACTACTGAGCATCTTTGGGTTAGAAGAACGTATTGTCTCAACAAAAGAAGAGTCAATAAAAGCCATTTCGGAGCCTATCGATTGGGAAAGAGTTAACGAAGTCCACAGACAATGGAAGGAAAAATCGATGTCGTTCCTTAATAACAATCTTAAGTAACAGCAATGAAAGAAGGCCTAATTGGAGTAATTGTACCGGTATATAATACCGAAAAGTATATACGCCAATGTTTAGATTCCATCCTTGCCCAAACATATACCAATTGGGAAGCAATTCTTGTAGATGATGGTTCTACTGACAATAGTGGAAAAATCTGTGATGAATATGCAGCCAAAGACAAGCGTTTCAAGGTCATCCATCAAGAGAATGGAGGTGTAAGTGTTGCACGGCAAACCGGATTAGACAATGTAACAGGAGATTACATTATTCATTGTGACCCTGATGATTGGATTGAGCCACAAATGCTTAAAGAACTTATTGACAAGGCACTTGAGGGAGATTATGACATGGTTATATGTGACTACTATGAATTCCGGGGTGTTTCAAAATTTTATGTTTCACAAAGAATAGTAAATCCTATTACATCAAAAGAAGTACAAAATAAGATAGTTAATCAAGAACTTCATGGCAATTGTTGGAATAAATTAATAAGAAAAGATTACTGTTGTAGAGTTAGTTTTACCCCTAAAGATATTTCATTAGCAGAAGATGAACTTTATATTGTTCGCATACTCAACAATAATTTAAGAGTAGCATACATTGATAACGCTTTATACAATTACAGAAGAGACAATGTAAATTCAATTTGTTCATCAAAATGCGATAAAATCATTATGTCAAGAACTAAAGTTATAGAAGAATATGAAAAGTTCCTAAACCCAATAGAGTACAATAACTTTTTCAATATCAAATATGATATTCTCTTGACACTATTTAAGACAAAGAACCTTAAACAACTAAAGAACACTTATAAAGAGATCCATCCAATAATTATTTATCCTGAGCGTAAGTATTCGCCAGTACTGCCTTTAGGGTATTTTTTCCAAAGAGCTATAAAGGGTAATACTTATATCGCATATTATTTATATAAATTACATCTTATAGCTATCAATATAATAAAAAAAATAAAAAACATTAAAGTTATATAATAACAAAAGTATCCTACGAATGGAGATTATAAATATTCTTTGTACTCCTGATGACAATTATATTCCTTATTGTGGCATAATGCTTACCTCCTTATTTGAGAACAACAAGGATTTAAACATTTGCGTGTATGTAATGTGTGAGCATCTTGAGGAGAAAAGCATCGCCGACCTGAAATGGTTATCGGAGCATTACAATGTAGACTTAAACTTTATCATAGTAAACAAAGAAACATTCAAAGAGTGCCCAATCAGGACTGGTGACCATGTAAGCATTGCAGCCTACTATCGTCTCATAGCATCAAATGTATTGCCTGCGCATATCAACAAGATACTGTATCTTGATTGCGACATAATCGTAAATGGCTCAATCAAAGAACTATACAACTATAATATTGAAGGATTTGCTTTTGGAGCTATTGTTGATGAAGCCTTTTTCGACAGCAGCAAATATGAACGCTTATGCTACGACAAGCAATACTCTCACATAAACAGCGGAGTCATTCTGTTCAATATTGATTATTGGCGGAATAATCATATCGCTGCAAAATGTCTTGAATATATATCAAGATACCCAGAGAGGGTGAAATTTCATGACCAAGACACCATAAATGCAGTCCTGCACAAAGAAATAAAACTACTGCCAATAAAATATAATCTACAAACAGGGTTCCTTCTCACAGATTACTCCAAGCATTTTGAGAAGGAAATGGTTGAGATCCTTGAAGCTGCAAAAGAGCCCGTGATAATTCATTACACAGGAGTAAGCAAACCATGGTACAAAGACTCAAAACATCCATACACGAAACGTTTCTTGTACTATAAAAGTATGTCGCTATGGAAAGATTATCCCCTCATCAAAAACAGGGCAAGCATCTATAATAGGTTTATACAAATAAGGAATGAGATTATATGGTTTTTAGGTATAAAGAAAAGGCCTAAATCATATATAATAGACAAGCAACCATAACAGAAGCACTAACCCTCAAAGATGGAAGACAAGATTGGAGTAATTGTACCAATATATAAAGTTGAAAAGTATATCGCAGAATGCATTGAAAGCATTCTGGCACAGACATACACCAACTTCCGTCTGATACTTGTAGATGACGGCACACCCGACAATGCCGGTAAAATATGCGATGAATACGCAGAAAAAGACTCCCGTATAACCGTAATTCATCAAGAAAATGCAGGTGTAACCCGCGCACGTGCACGAGGTGTTGAGGAGGCTGATGACTGCGAATTCATTACATTTGTGGATGGAGATGACAATATCCCTCAAAGAGCCTTAGAGACACTGATGGCACACATGAAACCCGACATTAATATTACACAAGGCGGGATTACACGGTTCCATTCGGTGATTGAGGACAAAGAAGACAAAGACCTTGGCACAAAGGTTATAAGCCACGAAAAATACAAGGAAGATATGCTTCTCGGGAAAGATGCTGGTCCTGTTGCCAAATTGATAAGAAAAACCCTTTTGAAGTCCAGAATTTATGATATCCCTAGAGAGATAAACATGGGTGAGGATGTCATTGCCAGCACAAGGATTGCATTTGAAAACGATAAAGACGTTGTATATACAAAAAGCATTGTCTACAACTACAGACAACATAGCGAAAGTTGCATGCATACATTCAAAAAAGATAGTGAGTATGAAGAATTGTTTATGAACCATCTGTGGATGTCAGTACCTGAGAAACATAAGGAAAGGTATCGTAAGCCATTTATCAAGCACAAGATCTTGACATTCGATTACCACTTCGGTTACTCCACCGAAATACCTGAATGGATTGGCACAAATTTCCATAAGACACTTTTGGCAGACATTAAAGAACAAAAGTTCAAAGCCCTGCCTATTGAAAGAATGTTACTTACAGCAAGAAACAAGAATCTGCGAAAGGTTCTTATTCTTGCCAAAAGAATCAAGAATAAATTATTTACACATTCAGATTTTTAGGAATGGTAATTCTGCTCATAGTTATCGCTTTGGCTATTACAGTCTGGTTCGCCCTAACTTGGTTCAGATTAAAGCCGTATAACCAAGGTGCCCTAAGAATAAAGACATTTGATGGTTCCAACAGTCCTTACCATCCCTCTGTGCTTTATTTCAAGGATGGTTGGAACGGATACAAATACTGGATGGTAGAAACGCCATTCTCCCCCAAAGGCAAGCCATACGAAGACAGGAACGAATGTCCATCAATACATGTTTCCAATGACGGAATTAACTGGAAAGAAATCATCGAGAACCCGATAGATGATCTTACAGACAAAGAGGTTGAAGATTTGGATTATTTTTCCGACCCTCATCTTGTGTTCGTAAATGGACGTATTGAGTGCTGGTACCGTTTCACACACCGTAATGGCATTAAAGATAACTATTACAACCTGCAACTTGTCAGAAGAATAAGCAAAGACGGAGTAACATGGAGCGAGAGAGAAGTAATGGTAAATCTTTCGACCAAAGAAGGCAACCCTTTGGGAAACATGGTTGTCAGCCCTGCCATAATATATCAGAATGGGATATACCGCATGTGGTATGTGAACAGCGAATCGAGAAGATCAAGAGGATTTTCTTATTCAGAGTCAACTGATGGTAAGAACTGGACAGAACAAAGTCCGTGCATACTGAACAGAAGCGGATATATGCCTTGGCACATAGATGTCAATTACATCGACGGGGTATACTTCCTCATCAGTTATGACTTTGAAGACATTACAATGTGGAGCAGTTCAGACGGCCTTGAATTCAGCTACAAAAGGCTGTTGGCTCAGACTTCTGTTCCTGGCTCATTTTACAGTTACAAGCTATACAGGGCATGCTTAATTAAAGACAAAAACTATAAACTATATTTCAGCGCAAACGATTCACTGAGGACATACATAGGATTAATGGAGGGGAATGGGGTGAACAGTCTAAAGATAAAAGCCATAGGTAGTCATCAGTCCTTTATCGGCCTACTTGTATATCTTCTTATAACAAAATGGAGAACTACAAGATTTATAGTGCGAAGACTAATTAAGGCAATATTCAAGAAATGACACCTAAAGTATCCATCATAATGCCTGCATACAATGCTTCAAAATACATTGGCATTGCTATTGATTCTATAATTTCCCAGACATTCAAGGAGTGGGAACTTATAATCGCCGATGATTGTTCAACTGACAAAACCGTAGAGATTGCTGAGAACTACAACAACAAACATAATAACATTAGATTAATAAAAAGAACACAAAACTCTGGTGGGGCAAGACTTCCCCGCAAGGATGCTGCATTGGCCGCACAAGCTGACCTTATAATGACATTTGACGCAGATGATTTCCTTGACAATGACTACATTGAAAAAATGTATAACAGAAAAAATGAGACAAACGCCAACATTGTTTTAGGAGTTCTTCATCTATGCAAAGAAAATGGAGAATATAACGGAACTTCAATTCCTAGAAACGATTTCGACTATAGCATAGTTCAAACAGGAAAAGAAACAGCTAAGCAATTACTTGGAGAAGTCACTATTTCTGTCAGTGGACTACTTGTAGACAAAGATATTTACATAAAGAACATAACATCCAAAGACAAAGAGCAAGACAACTTGGCATATGTAGATGAAATTGACCAGAGAGCGTTACTGATAGGATGTGACAAAGTTTCATTTGTAAATGCAGGATACTATTATAGACAGCATGATACAAGCCTTATGCACCTTAAGGACACCAGAAGATACAATTTTCTAAAGACCCTTGAAGCGATATACAGATTCGCTCAAGAGCACTATAATGAGGAAGAAGTCTTCAACAAACTCAACAAAGAGTTCCTGACAAACCTCATGTTCTGTTATCGTGACTATTACTACTATAGGCATTATAAATGTAAAGAGTCTAAAGAAATACTATCTACTCTGGAAGAAGCATACCAGTTCGCAAGAAGTAAGAAAATGCGACCCATAGGTATAAAGCAAGCCTTGTGTTTAAAATCAAATGCGACCATTAAGATTACATCTTACTTATACGCAAACTATTTAAGAATGCTCAAGCATTCCTGATTTACCATATAATTATATACATAACAACATGAAACAACGACAAATTAGCCTTGAAATACTGAGAATACTATGCATGCTGTTCATAATAGTAGGCCACGTTGGGGGACGTAGCGGGATTGAGTCATTCAGTTCCTTTGCAACAATCGCACCCCATGCCGTCAATTGCTTTGTACTGATTTCGGGCTATTTCCTGATAAACTCAAAATTCAAAGCAGAAAGATTCTTACGCACCGCTATTGAAACTATTTTCTATACTTTCATTGTAACCATAATACTATATGCATGCAACAAAGCAGATATTTATGACATTACAAAATCAATAATGCCGTTTGCTCCAACAAAGTTCAGTTACTGGTTTGTAAATAAATATCTCGCAGTCATCTTGTTGTCACCATTCATTGGCAAGGTTTGTAGCAACTTGACAAAGAGGCAATACCAGATACTGTTGGCATCACTATTGCTTATTGGTTCAACATTTATAAAAGTCTTTCCTTTAGGCGAGTTGTTCGGAAATGGTTTCTCATTGCTATGGATGATTACGGTATTTATAACAGGAGGGTATTTGAGGCTACATGCGCCCAAATTTAAATACTGGGGCATCTCTACATTGATGCTGCTTGCTGTATACAACTTGTGCAACTTATATTCGGCAGGGATTATACAACTTGGTTATAACTCACTGATTACATACGCGCTTGCAATAACCACTTTCATGTGGTTCAACAATCTGAAAATCTCAGGTACAGGCATAATTGCAAAGATCACAATGTTCATTGCACCACATGTGTTTGCTGCATACCTCATACACGAACAAGGTTTGATGAGGGTTTATATTGTAGATTTACTACACAAGTTCCAGGGATATATGCCGGATATGCTTTATCTGTACCTGTTCGGTATTATCGTAATAATCATTTCCGCACTGATTGACAAGCTCCGCTTGATCCTGTTCAAATATTGCGGAATCGACTACATAACGAACAAGATTGCTACAAGAATAAACAAACTTTACGAAAGTTGAATAATCACATATTAGGAATATAATGAAACTCGCCTCATTCGACATATTCGATACCACTCTTATCCGCAAATGCGGCAAGCCCGGGAACATATTCTACCTGCTTGCACATAGGTTGTACCCGAATGACACGGCCAAGAGGGAGGCATTCCTCATGTGGCGTCGTAAAGCCGAGAATGAGGCAAGAAGGAAACACCCAGGCAAGGATGTAACCATTGATGATATCTACAGCAGCAATGAGCTGAAAGGTTTCGATGAATACGACAAAAAAGAGCTTATTGAGGCTGAAAAAAGCGTCGAAGCTGAGCAGTTGACAGCAAACCCCGCAATCAGGGATATCATCAACGGGAAACGCGAGCAGGGCTATACAATATGTTTCATCTCTGACATGTACCTGCCGGGTACAATCCTTAAAGAGGTACTTGCAAGGGAAGGCTGCATAAAAGAAGATGAAAATGTTTATGTATCGTGCGAATGGAACGCCCGCAAGTCGAACGGGAAACTTTATAAGAAACTCAAGAAAGAGGTACGGCCTACAGAATGGGAACACTACGGCGACCACCCTGCAAGTGACGTAAAAATGGCACGCAGGAACGGCATAAGAGCCACTAAGGTAGAAACACCGTTCAACAGCGCCGAAAGCAGTGCCATGCTACCGTCATCGGAACAGATGCACTACGAAAGTTCTATACTCGCCGGATACAGTCGTGCCGCGCGCATAACATTCAACAACCCGTTTGCCTCGCTTGCTGCCGATTTCATTGCACCGGCATATATCTCATATATACACTGGGTAATAAAGCAGTGCAAGGAAAAAGGAGTAAAAAGGCTCTATTTCCTCTCAAGAGACAGCTATATACTGCAAAGGATTGCCGAGGAGCTCCCACACGAAGGCATCGAGTTCAAGTATCTGTTCGTTTCGCGCAAGTCACTGCTCTTGCCGTACCTGCACAATGCCACGGCGGAAAAATTTCTTGCCGTACAGGACAAGCAGACAATAACAGGCAAGAATATCGACAGCTTGTTGGCCTCATTAGGCACATCGAAGGATGAACTTGCGACAGCCTTCGGCATAAAATTCCGATATAACCGCATAACAAACAGAAAAGAGGAAAACGATTTTCTTGATAAGATATTCAACAAACAGAGTACATATCTCCCCGAGCTGAACAGATATGCTGCCGAAAAACAGCAACTGCTTGCGGATTACTTCGCACAAGAGGGCGTCTTTACAGAAGAGAAGAGTGCGATGGTCGATGTCGGTTGGTTAGGCACCACACGACTGATGATAAACAGCATACTGAAAGAGGCGGGTCACCCCGAGACTCTATTCTTCTACTATGGAGTACGTGGCGATGTGCTTGGTTGCCAATACGGGCGTTACGACACGTTCTACCGCCCCGAACAGCTCAGCACTGAAGGCACGACGCTCATAGAGAACTACTTCTCGGCATCGCCATACCCAAGCACTGTCGGATATAAACGGGTCGGTGAACATATTGAATCGATATTCCCTGAAAACTGCGCATACAAAGAAAACGATATAATCAAGAACAATGTCGATGTTGCCAAATGGATGTGCAAGGAGATAGTAAGTCTCAGCACAAACAATTGCTCCTTTTCCAAGGGGAGCTGTTACCCAGAGACTGAGGGGTTACTGAAGAAAGGAGGTTCAGGTTTGCAGTTTGCCGACTTTTTTTGGCAATGGGGCAAGAATGCTGTCGAGCAGATGCTCATGTTGAGAAATGATATCGATATAACACCATTGTTGCAGGCTACGGAGTTCGATGCGACTGATTTTGTAAGGAGACTCACATTCAAAGAACTGTTCAGCATTGTCTGCCTGGGTGGCAGGGCTACAGCCTTTGACAAAGGCAGCCTCCGGTTGACATGCGGAAAAAGGCTGTTCCCGACTTTGCACAGGATTGCCCAATTTACGGGGAACATAAGACGCAGACTATATTTGAAACTAAGGAAATGAAATTAGCAATCATCATACTCAACTATAACAGCAGTGCCGACTGTCGCAAGTGCATCGGTTTCCTGAAGCAACAGCAAGGCGTTGAGGCCGAGATTGTTGTTGTCGACAACCGCTCGCGTGAGGAAGAACGCAAAGCCGTTGAAAGCGTCTGCAAAGAGAACGGATGCACATTCATTGCCAACAACGAGAACAAGGGCTATAATGCCGGCAACAATGTAGGCTTGCGTTATGCAGCAGAAAAGGGGTATGAATATACACTCATTGCGAACCCGGACATGGAATTCCCGCAAAAGGACTACCTGTTAATGCTTGCGGAGAAAATGCAGAGCGATGAGGAGATTGTTGTCTGCGGAAGTGACATCATCGGTACCGACGGCATACACCAGAGCCCGATGGGGAAAGAGGGCAACTGGCGCAATTCGTTCGGATGGATAAAGGATATCCTGCACAGGAAACAGAAGAACGAGGCATACGACTTCATTGACAACCACAAGGAGAGTCACTACTGCCACAAGATAAGCGGGTGCTGCCTGATGCTGAGTATGTCATTCATCAAAGAAATTGGATTCTTCGATGAAAAGGTCTTTTTATACTGTGAAGAGGCAATCCTGTCACGACAGGTAGAAATTGCCGGTAAGAAGATGTATTACCTCGCCACGGCACAGGCTGTACACCGTCATGTGAAAAGCGACAAGGGTGACCCTGTAAAAAGATTCAAGGCATGGGGAAAGTCGCGCTGCTACTTCATTGACCGCTACAGCAATGACTCATGGCTTGGCAAACAGATAGCCAAGCTCTCAATGAGGATGTATGTAATGGTTTTTACCCTATATAATCAATTAAGAGGATGAACACTGAATCAATAGGACTTAAAAGAAGAAGTTTATCAATAGATATGGTCAAAGGCCTTTCTATTATGACACTCTTCTTCCTTCATTTTGAGAACGAGTGGATGTCAACAGAATACAACTATTTCATCGTTCGTTCTCCTGCATTTTATATTGTCATCGGCTGGCTTTGGGGAATGTCTCCAAACAAGAAAACAATAAAGGGACATTGGGAGAGAAGAAAAAAGGGACTTGTTAAACCATACATCTGGTTCTCTATCATATTCCTATGTTTTGATGCAATAATGATACTTCTACAACAAATGGATGTAACAATTTTGATTAGAGACATATATAAAACAATTACCCTGAGAGGAATCGGGACCTTATGGTTCTTACCTGCATTATTGGGCGGAGAAATACTATTCATTTACTTTAGGGATAAAAAACACATAATAAAAGTACTTGCGTATTCAGCATGCCTTCTAATTGTTTTCTTATTCAACAAGTATGCACATAATCTCTTTTCTCAAAATCACATACTGAACTTTGCGGTAGTAACACCTTTAAGGGTTATTAAAGATTGTTCCAATGCATGTATTTACATAAGTATTGCATATGCTGTAAGCAGTTACTTTGGAAAAAGGATTTTCAACACAAGAAGGATATATTTGTTAATTATCGGAGTGGTTTCATTATCAATTGCATTCTGCGGTCTCAATTTTTATAGTAGCAAATACACACTTCTGAATATTTTGAATTTTATTATTGCCAATAGTTTTGCAGGGTTCGGCATTCTGTTCCTGTTCAGGTCATTGGAATGGCTCAAACCATTATCACTACCTTTATCCTATTGTGGCAAGAATTCCCTAACAATTATGGCATTTCATTTCTGTCTATTGTTCCAATTGGCATTAATAATAGACAAGAATCTCCTTGGATATACAAATTATTATGGAGATAGGACCATTGTATACTTTTTGATTGCGCTCATTCTCCAAATTGCCATTATAGAGATAATAAATAAGAAATTCAGATTTATTATCGGGAAAAATTAAACACACGTAACATGTTTGATATCTTCAAAAAAAGCTCCGGCTTAACGCTATTTACAACAATATTTATTATTCTGTTCTGCACTTACTATATTCCTATAGACGGACTTGGAGGTATATGTATATCAAAAGTAATTTGCATGATATGCATTCTACTTTTTGCGATTATTTATACTCCGAAGGTATCCAAAGCCTTGGTTATTGGAATCTTATATATAATATGGCAATATATCATAGCAGAGTTTCATCCAGAAAGTTTCAGATGGTCAACTCTACTATATTCTGCATTATCCGTATTATCATACGCAGCCTTCTACAACTTAATATGTGTTGAAAGGGTATTTAGTATCAATCATTTCATAAAAATATGTAAATGGATCATTACGGCATATTTCATTGTATGTATTATACAACAATTTTTTATAATCATTGGCATAGACAACTTGCTTGCAATAAACTTATACACTCTTAATAGAGGACTTGGATGTAATTCACTATGTAGGGAACCCAGTACATTCGGGCGTTTTATGCTTGTATTCTACTACGCATATGTAAAATGCTGTGAATACAAGCGCGATGAAGGCCCATTTACATTAAAAGAACTGTTTAGTGGAGAGCTTAAAAAGATTACGTTGATGTTCCTTTGGATGATGCTTACAATGGGTAGCGGAACTGCATATGTCTGCCTTATACTCTTCTCGCTTTACTTTGTCCGCTGGCACAACTGGTATTATGTGATACCGACACTAATTATATGCTACGGACTTATACAAGCATCGGGAATTGAAGCTCTTGACAGAGCAACTGAAGCAATTGAAGCTACAACTACTCTTGATAAAAATATTATTAGAGAAACTGACAGTTCTGCATCTGCACGCATTACACCTATTTTAAATTCTTTAACAGCAGATTATAGTAAAAAAGAAACATGGTTAGGATATGGTATTGATTCGGGTATAACCAATAAGTACAACAGGACTCTTTTCCACGATTACGGATTTATTTTTTATATTATAACAATGTTATTGAATTTTACTTGTGGATATAAATTCTACTCTCTTGCTACAATATTCTTGTTAACTGGAGTTGGAGGTGGCGCAGGAAGCAATATACAGTACATGTGGGCTCTTATGATGGTTATGACATGCGTTAAATATTTCTACAAGAACCGATATAACCCAGAGATTTACGAAGAAGAGACCTCACCCCAACTCTCTCCGTTAGAGAGGGAGTAGCGTAGGAATTTTGCAAACAGTTTGCAAAATATTGTCGAACAGGGAACATCAAATAAATGAAAAATGCCCGACCTTACCCTTGCAATCTGCATGTACAATGCAGAGAAATACATAAAAGAGACACTCGAGTGCATAATTGCACAGACAATGCAGGATTTCCACCTGCTTATTATCAATGACTGCAGCACCGACGGTAGCGTTGCTGTCATTGAGGAGTTCTTCACACAGAACCCCAGACAATATGAGATAGTGAATCTGCCTGTCAATGGCGGGCTTAGTGCGGGTCGCCGTTATGTTGAGGAGCATGCCACCACCAGATACATTATGTTCGTTGACTCAGATGACTGCCCCTATCCGACACTGGTAGAGAAACTTTACGGCAAGATTGTATCGGACAACGACCTGATGGCAGTGGGTTGCCACCTTGAATATATGGACAACAAGGGTGGTAAAATGAAGGGCGGAATTTATCTTGGAGAGACCACAAAAGAGGGTTTTTACGAGAAAGCCGCAAAAGAGAAACTAATATTCATGCAGCCAACTGCAATATATGACCGCGAAGTTGCTTTGAGTGTAGGCGGTCACTGTATAAGCGGATTCCCCGAGGGGAAGCCACGGTATCAGGACCTGTGCGAAGACCTTGACCTGTGGACACGCATGAGTGACCTCTACAAAGAGGGCAAGGCCATAGTTGTCGTTCCCGAGGTCCTTTGCCGCTACCGCAAACACGAAAGTGCCATGTCGGCAAACTCAATTGGCATGATTCTGCGCATGAGACACATTAAGAAGAACCTTAAGTTACGTCGCAGAGGCGAGAAGGAACTTACATTCATCGAGTTCCGCGACAGCCTGTCGGCCGAAGAACTAAAGAAACTTGAAAAAGATGCCATTGCTGCCGATTCTCTGCGCCAGAGTTACTACGCACTCAAAAAAGGACACATATTCACATTCATCGGCAAACTCACAAGCTCGATATATAACAACCCGTCATATATCATTGACAAGATAAGACACAACATCTTCAGAAAGAAATGACAACCGCACCTGAAATACTTGCCGGACTTTTCGGCTATCTGAACAGCAACTGCGATTATGTAGTCCTGCGAAATTTTGAAGGGCTTCCCGAGAATAACAGCAGCAGGGATATTGACATAATCATAGAAAGGAGTACCTATAAGAAGCATAAAGGCGATATCATCGCACTGCTGGAAAAACATGACTGGAAAATCATCACATACCTCAATAGCGACAGGCTTGTCACATGGGTATGCGGTTGCGTTGACAAGAGAAGCAACACCGAGATTATCCAACTGGATTTCTTCTTCGACACTTCACTGTTCGGAGTACAGTTCATTAAAGCGAGCGAGTTCCTTGCACACAGGGAATTCAACGGCAAGATATATCATGTTGACAAGAACTATGAATTCCTTGACAAATACATGTACGACCGCGCCGTAGGCGTACAATACCCCGACAAATACAGAGAGGTCAAAGAGGCCGTGGCCGACAGTACCGTTGTCGCAAAGAAACTCAAGAAGGTGTTTGGTGTAGATGGCATTGAAGAGTGCGACAAGCACTCTGGCAAGAAGATGCTTCTTCACGCAGCACTACGTAACCCGTTCGGCACATTTGCACGCTTCTGCAGGTTCGAATATCATCGGGTAAAGAACTATCTGCTCTCGCGCACAGGATTCAGCATAGGCTTTACCGGCCCCGACGGCAGCGGCAAGACAACGGTCATCGACACCATATTAGAGCGTATTGCGCCTGTGTTCAAGAGCGCACACAAGTACTACCACTTCCGCCCTGCCCTCTTCGGCAATCTGGGCGAGGTGGCACACTCGGCAGGAATAAAGAAAGAGGTCGACCGTAACTACAGCGACCCGCACCGCGGTGGCAAGACAGGCAAGCTGAACTCGTTCCTGCGCCTCTGTTACTACTCCATTGATTATATCATAGGCTACTTTGTCAAGGTCAAGTCGGTCACACGCATCACACGTGTGGTTGTCTTCGACCGCTACTTTACCGATATAATATGCGACAGCCGCCGCTCAAGGATTTATCTGAGCCCCAAGTTTCTATACCGGTGGGGCAAGTTCTTTATCCCCACGCTTGACTACAATATACTGCTCACAGCAAGCAGCGAGACCATACTCGCCCGCAAGCGGGAGCTTGATGAAGAGGGTATAAACACAATCAATGCCAAGATTGATTACCTTGCGGGCAAGAAGGGGTACACTAAAGTCCTTAACGAGACAACCCCTCAGGCAGCAGTGTACGAGATACTGAGCCATGTATTCAACGAACAACACAAAAAAAATTTGAAGAGACTGAAATAATATAATTTATGAATAAAAGAAATAATAGACACGTTTCGTTTGATTATATTAGAGTAATATCAACATTTGGTATTATTACATGTCACTTCCTACTCAATTATCAAAACTTCAAAATTACAGGTAATCTCCTTGCAAACATTTTTAATCCAATCTTTATCATTTTAAGTGCATTTATTTTTGGAATAAAATGGCAAAGTAACAACAAAACATCACTGCATAAATCATTCGTTTTTGAGAGAGTTGTAAGAGTCTCATGCACATACTACCCATTTTTAATGTTTATGTTTTTGTTTATATTCCTTACGGATGGAAAAATTCTCGAAAAAACAGATATTATACTACACTTTTTACATCTTCCAGTCATTCGCAGAATTGAGAATTGGGGACATTTATGGTTTATAAGCATGATACTCTTTTGCTACGTTGCATGTTATTTATATTCCAAACTTAAAATACGAATAAATTCTAGCAAAACGACATTAATGATTATTGGGGTATTATGCTTATTAGGTATAATTATTATTTACAATTACAATATTAGTGTAATAACTTATAGTATCATTATCTATCTTTACTTATATATCATCGTTTTTGAGAATGCAAGTTCTATTTTGAAGTTTATGGAGAAATTCAAAAACACTAAAAGCATCCTAACCATGTCATTGCTATTTATTATTTTATCTACCCTCATACAACTAGGGAACTTCCCACACCACCTTATCAACATACTTACTGGCCTCATTTTGGCTGCCTTACTATTTACGATACTACATAATATCTTCAAAAATAGAAATATAAATAGGATAATCTTAACATTATCAAACATAAGTTTTGAGATATTTCTTGTACATCATATCATAACCATTGGGGAATACAGAGCAATGAACTATATCACACAGCCATATATATGTTTCATACTTATATGTACAATGAGCATTATCTTTGGATACATTCTAAACTGCCTTTCTTTTAAGAACATATATAAATGTTTAACAACCAATAGCAAATAATACAAATTATTTATATATATGTATTTTTCCATTATAACAGTATGTTGGAACAGCGGAAAAACCATTGAACGGACTATCAAGTCCATTCTGTCGCAAGAATTCTGCGACTATGAATATATAATTGTCGACGGCGGTTCTACCGACAATACACTTGATATAATAAACGGATACGAGCCAAAGTTCGACGGCAGGCTAAAATACAAAAGCGAGCCGGACAAAGGAATATACGACGCCTTCAACAAAGGTATTGAAAGAGCAACAGGAAGATATATATGGCTGGTAAACAGCGATGATTATATTCAGCAAGATGCTCTCAAGAACCTTCACAACATGGTCAAAGGGTACAGAACGGGGGAAGAACCAATCATTTCAGCGATAATGAACTGTGTATCAGAAACCGGAGAGGTTCTGTATAAGGTAAAGTCATCGCCCGAGAAGGTTGTTGCAGCCTACCGCAACAACACTATGGGTACAATCCATCCAGCGACAATAGTTCCCAAGAGAATATATGACATTGTCGGGCTATACGACATAAACTACAGGATTATCGGCGATATCGACTGGTTCAAAAGGGCATACAAAGCGGGAATGCCTATTGTTTTTGCCGATTTCATCGTTACAAATTTCATGGTCGGCGGTGTGTCAACAGCATCAGGGAGCGCAAAAAGCAAGAAAGACCGCAAGTATCTGCTCAGGAAGTTCTACCCGAACTTCTTCTCATATACCTTCCAATACTGGAAATGGCTTGCAGCATTCTACATCACCCGATATATCAGAAGATAAACTACATCAAGTTCTGCATGTCACAAAAAAGAATAGAGTTCATTGACCTTGCAAAAGGTATTTGCATAATTCTTGTTGTTTTAGGGCACTGTGGTGCTCCTATCAGCATTCCCGGGTTTGAGATTGTGCGCATGCCACTTTATTTCATCTTATCGGGGTTATTCTTCAAGGATTATGGAGGAGGGTATAATTTCTTAATTAGAAAGACAAACAAGATACTTATTCCCTTTATATTCTTTTACCTACTTGGATGCATGGCATATTACGGAATTAAGTTCCTTGCCCCACAGCTTCTGATAACAAGCGCAGGAGGTATTCTTGATGTATTCAACAACAGGCAGTTTTTCAATGGACCGATATGGTTCCTGCTATGCCTATTCTGGTGCAACATCATCTTCTGTCAGATAACCATACACATAAAAAGAGAATGGCTGCGCATAATAACCGTGATTGCATTGGGAGTGACAGGACTGCTTTTAGGAAGGAGTGGTGTTTTCATTCCTATGTTCATTGATGTAGCATTCACAGCACTGCCATTCTTCGCTTTCGGTTACTATTTGAAGAAGAGTGACATTCTTTATCCCAACAGATATGACAGATACAACATCCTGTTTGCAATGGCATTCTGGGGTGTTGCATATATTCTTACCATTACAACCGATTACCGTCTTTCGCTGCATTACAATGGATTGGAAGGCTGGAGCACATATTTCATAAGCATAACATCTGTGCTAGCAATACTTTTCCTGTGCAAAAGCATAAAACACATTCCGTTTATTTCCTATGTCGGACGATACTCCATAGTCCTGCTCTGCGTACACCACATGATATACCGTCCGCTGATGGTTCTCATGCCAAAGACTGGGATTGAGATATTGAGCAGCAACTGGAGCATTGCAATAATTACATTACTGTTATCGGCCGCATGCATTCCTATATGCAAAAGACTGATTCCATGGTTCGTGGCACAGAAGGATTTGATAACTACATAAAAAAGCAAATGAAAAAAGACAGAAAGTTCTGGATTGACGCCATAAAAGCCATATGCATGATATGTGTGTATGTATACCATACAGGATATTATTATGGAATTGACTATAACAAATTTGTATTCATATTTACTCCGTTTTACGTTAATGGTTTCTTCTTTATAAGCGGATATTTGTTTTTCAAGAGCTATGATAAAAAACATCTTTATGGCAAAAAAGAATATATAAAGTCTATAAAGAACATTCTGTTTAGACTTGTAATACCAACTATATTCTTTTCTGCATGTTTGTATATCCCCAAACATTGGGGTGCAATAATCATTGATGGTTTTATCATAAACACATTGGGAGGAACCGGGTTTTGGTTTACATCAGCAATGTGTGTTTCACAAATTGTACTCGCAACCTTTTTCTTAAGTAATAGAAAAAATATCTGGATATACTTTTTATTCGCTACCACAATTCTCGCTACAATGAACATTTTTGGCGACATAAGAAGCAAGCCTGCGGAGGAATATTTTCCATGGTATTGGCAAACAGGCCTAATATATATCTTTGTCATGTGCTTAGGGGGTATATATTACAAGTATGAGGAATCTGTATATAAACTGATAAGCAAGCCATTTATGGTATTGCTTATAACAGTTGCTTATGCAGTAATAATATATTATTCACTGATTTACCCTACCTATTATTTTAGTCTTAGCGGTAGGAACAACATGCTTGGGATTATAGGTATGGTAATTTCAATATTGCTACTCATATCAATTACCACAAGAATCAAAGAAAGCCGTTTGCTCCATTATATTGGCAAGAATTCTATTGTTTTTTATTTTCTTTCTGGGGCTGTTCCAACTGCTGTTTCGGTAATTACAAATAGTCTTATAGAGGAGAAATCATATATCATATATACTTGTGTCACTATAGTTTCACTGGCTGTATCATGTGGTATTACCTACATTATCACACATTATATGCCTTTCATCCTTGATTTGAGAAACATCTGGAATACAAAATAATCACAATTGATTATGCCTAACAATAAACCAAAAATCTTCGTTTCGGCCTATGCATGCGAGCCGGGACTCGGCAGCGAGATTGGTGTGGGGTGGCACTGGGTGCTCGAGATGTCGAAGCACTTTGAGCTGTGGGTACTCACACGCGAGAGCAACCGAGGCACCATTGAGCCATGGATAGCTGCGCATCCCGAGTTTGAGGGAATACATTTCCTTTACTTCGACCTGCCAAAGTGGGCAAGATTCTGGAAAAAAGGCATGCGTGGCGTGCGCACATACTACAACATATGGCAGTACTGCACCAACGGCATTGTAAAACGTACCATGACCGAGAACGGCATAAAGGTGTTCCACCACCTCACATACGGCAATGCACTGTGGAAGGTAAGCAGCTTCGGACAAAAGCAGTTCTTCGTATGGGGTCCTATCGGTGGCCTTGAGACTATCCCCGCCGAGTACAGCAGACACTATGCCCGCAAGAACCGTCTCATTGAATGGGTGCGCCGCATGACAATCAAGAGTCTGCCGCTGAACTTCGGGTTCAGGAAGCGTTGCAAGAATGCAGACATAATGCTGTGCAAGACCGAAATAACACGCGACCTCATCCCCGCTAAATATCGCGACAAAAGCATACTTTTTACCGACGTCGCCGTTGAGAAGAGTGAACACTCAGCAACGGTTCAGAACAAAGAGAACAACAGGATAGATTTCATCACTGTTGGCCGCCTTGATGCTTGGCGGGGCTTTGACCTGGTAATCGAGAGTTTTGCGCGCGTTGCAAAAGGCGACAAGCGTATGCATCTGAGCATTGTGGGCAAGGGCAGCGACAAGGCAAGGCTGACGCTGTTGACGGAAAGGCTTGGATTACAGGAGCAGGTTACTTTCACAGGCAATGTTCCAATGGAGCAGTATTACAGGCTGCTTGCAGCTGCCGATGTCGTTGTGAACGCTTCGCTCAAGGAGGGCGCCGTAACAGTATCGTTCGACTCCATGGCTATGGGCAAACCCCTCATATGCATTGACACCACCGGTTATACACGTTACTTCTCCAATGAATATGCTGTTGTCATTCCACGCTCAGGGCGCGAAGAGGTAATAGCCGACATTGCTACAGCAATGGAGCGCATGAAGGATGAGAAGGAGCGTAGAGCCATTGGTGAAAAGGCAAAGCACGCCGGCGAGCAGTTCCTTTGGGAGGCTCGTGGCATTGAGTACAGGGATTTGCTGAAGAGCAAGATGAAATAACATTGAATATGAACAGACAATCAAATATCGAACTACTGAGAATTATTGCAATGCTGATGATTCTTGGATTGCATGTAAATTTCCTTGCAATAGACAAACCCAATGCAGAAGAGATTCTAAGCACGCCCATGCAATCATTCATGCGAATCCTCTGTGAAAACTTCTGTATTGTAGGAGTTAATGTATTCGTACTTATCTCTGGTTGGTTCGGAATCAACTATAAACTAAAAGGGCTATGTAGTTTCTTGTTCCAATCTCTTTTTTTCTCACTTACAATATTTATTCCGTTCTTTTTAACAGATAAAATTGAGGTAAGCCGGATAAATATCATGTCGGCATTCCTTATGTATAAAAATGCATACTGGTTTGTTTGGGCATATCTCGTTCTATATATAATCTCTCCAATACTGAATACTTTTATAGAAAACACAGATAAAGCGACTATCAGAAGAGTACTTGTTTTATTCTTCACAACCCAAACAGTAATATTCATCTTTACTGGAGTAGGGTTTTACAAATCAGGCTATGACCCATTATCATTCATCGGATTATACTTGTTAGCAAGATACTTCAGACTATATAGAAGTAACAATGGCAAATACAACTATTTAGGTATTTACCTGACTTGTGTGCTTTGCAATACACTGATGTATTTTATTCCTGCATATATGGGACACAACAATGAAACCATACTTACCATTAGCAATGCATATACCAACCCGCTGAATATAATCGGAGCATTATATCTTCTTCTATTCTTTACAAAGCTTGACATTAAGAGCAAATGTATCAATTGGTTCGCAGCATCGTGCTTTGCTGTATATCTTTTTCATTGTCATTTTTGTTTGGGTAGATATTATGTAAACTATGCAAAAGAGATATTCAATAACTTCTCTGGCATACCTTATTTTGCAATAATTATTGCTTTTATATTAGGTGTATTTATCATATCCGTACTGATTGACAAAGTTAGGATTCCGCTTTTCAACTACGTTTGGAACAAATTTGACAAGTTGAAAGGTACATCCCTATGACCGCGCTTGATAAAATAGTTGACCTTGCCGACGGAGAGAAATTCTACCGCTTTGGCAATGCAGACGGCAAATACTGGATTATGCCGGTGCGGGGTATGCGCACTGCCATGAACCTGTACCAGCCAAGCGGCATAAAGGGCAAGATGCTGAAGGTTCTGCTGCCATTGCTGCATTGGTTGCCACCAGTACGCAAGGCCATACATGCCACAACGCTGCATTGTTCACTGGGAAAAGAGTTGCACACACTGCTGTGCAATGTGTTCGATACAGAGCATATAGAATTCAGCATCTTCGAGGGTACACCGAGCGTACACCGGAAGATTACTATGCAGCTGACATGCGGCAGCCGCATATTGGGCTACTGCAAGCTGAGCGAGAGCAACGACATCAAGAAGCTTTTTGTCAAGGAGAGCGGGATGCTCTCATGGCTGGCCGACAAGGGGATTACTGATATCCCTGCGGTCCTCTACTGCGATACACTGCGGTGCGGTATGCACATATTCGTGCAGAGCACCGCAAAGACAAATGCATCGGCAATAATACATGAATGGAACGGGCTGCACGAAACGTTCCTTGCTCATCTGCATGAAAGGACAAAACAAAGAGTGCTATTCGAAGATAGCGACTACTACAAAACCTTACTTGCGCTTGAAGAGCATATTGAGTGGTTGCCCGATAACGTGGAGAAAGAGCCGATAACAGATGCAGTTGCCACAATAAGGCAAGAGTATTGCGGGCGCGAGGTGGAGTTCTCGGCCTATCATGGAGACTTCACTCCGTGGAACATGTTCAAGGAGAACAGCAGACTCTTTGTCTTTGACTTTGAGTACAGTGCCAAGAGTTGTCCGCCGGGTCTTGACCGCTACCACTTTTTCACTCAGACAGCTCTTTTCGAGAAGAAATGGGGTGTCGATGAGATTATTGCCTTCATGGCAAGCGAAGAGGGGGCATGGATTGACAAGGGGATATACAGACTTTACCTGATAGAGATTATCTCGCGCTTTACCACACGTGAGAACAAGAAGGTCCAGGGCGCAGAGAAGGAACTGTTTGCTATCTGGAGCAATCTGCTTAAAGCGATTGGATAAAGAGCGGTTTGTTTTAATGATACCCCTGCGCCTGTGGCGCCTCCCCTAAAGGGGGAGGAATTGAAAGACTACAACAAAAACTGCTCCTCTGTAGGGGGACGAGCGAAGCGGAGGGGGTATACAAATACTGCAATAAAAAAACTACTTCCCTAATCGTACCAATCCGGACTGAAGAAACAA
>JAGBFX010000034.1 GCA_017936265.1 Bacteroidaceae bacterium
ACTCTTGAACAAAAAAGAGGTCGACTGGAATTTCCGTGTGCCGGGACCTTTTGCGTACTTTTCAGTCATGAAAAGTATGTGATAGAACGACAACAAGAAGAATAAACGACAACAGATTAAGGGTAAAACAAACCAAGGAATCTCTTTTTCATTACAACCGCAAATGTTTTGTCAACCCACACCTTTTTGCTACTGAGCCCTTTTCGTCCTTTTCGCCCCTCTTTTTCCTCTTTGCTCTTTCCTCTTTGCTCTTATTTAAGGAAAACGAAGTATACCGCAAGAACAAGGAATACCACCGCTACAAAGTGGTTCCACTGCAGTGTCTCGCCCTTGAACAGTACCGATACTATCACACCGAACACAAGACATGAGATAACTTCCTGTATGACTTTCAGCTGGACCAGTGAGAACGGACCGCCGTTGATTTCGGAACCGATGCGGTTGGCGGGGATAAGGAACGAGTACTCGAGCAGTGCAACGCACCAGCTTATAAGTACAATGAGAACAATGGGTGTGTTCGAAGAGATAATCTTCATTTCCTGCAACTTGAGGTTTCCGTACCATGCGAGGGTCATGAAACTGTTTGAGATAATCAGCAGGACAAGGGTTAGGATGATTTTTGTCATTGTTGTATATTTTTACTGTTTTTTCTCTATCTTGGGCGGTAGCAGACCGGCTTGTATGTTGCTCATTGAGCCCCATAGGTTGTAGCGTGCTTCGGGGTTCAATGTCTCGAGGTGGGCGAGCAGCTCCTTCATTGCTTTGCGGTTCGAGTCGTTCTCATAAGGGCAGTTCTTTGTCTGCGGGGGAAAGGCGCTCTCCTTGGCATATGCCTCTACGTCGCTCTCGTTCACAAGGCATAGCGGGCGTATGATTGTAATGGGAAATTTTTCCATCTTCATTACCGGTGCCATGGCACTGAATGCCCCTTGGAAGGTAATGTTCATAAGCATGGTCTCTATGAAGTCGTCCATGTTGTGTCCCAAGGCAATCTTGTTGCATCCAATCTCCTGCGCAAGAGTAAACAATGCCTTGCGCCTGTTCCAGGAGCATAGGAAACAGGGCGATTTGCGGGTGTCGGTGCTCGCGTCGAAACCGCTCTCGAGAATGTGCAGTTCAATGCCCTGTGAAGTACAGAATTCCTTCAGGTAACCGATGTCTGCCTTGTAAGGAATATTTGTCATTGTTACATGTGCTGCGACAACACTTATGCGGGGCTTGAATATGCGGCTGCGTTCGGCCATGAGCTGCAGAAGAGTAAGGGAGTCCTTGCCACCGGAAAGGGCTACAAGGATACGGTCGCCGTCCTCGAACATCGAGTATCCGAGTGTGGCGCGTCCGAACTGCTTGCCGATGCGTCTGTAGAGTTTCTGTCGCTCGCTGAATTTTGCCATTATGTCTCTTTGTTTCCCTTTGTGCTTTTTGCGGCGCAAAATTAATGAAAATAGTGCATCCGCCGATGCGCTGCTTGTCACTTTTTTATATTTCTGTCCATTTTTGTTCCCTTTATAATCATTTGTGCGCGATGTTTATATTAAATTGTTTAAAAAGCGTGAATTTGAGTACATGTTTTAAAAAAACTGAGTATATTTGTTGGAACAACTGATGTTTATTCTGGAATGGCACTGATTTTGATATGAAGAAACTGCTTTTTATAATATTTGCATCAATCCTCTCTTCGGTGGCTGTAGCGCAGTCGAGGAGTGCTCTGAAGAAACTGTTCGACAGCGCCAATTTCGAAGAGGCAAAGCCTGTGGCGGCAAAGCTGCTGAAGGCTAACCCCAAGAACAGCGAATACAACTATTGGTATGCTGCGTGTTGTATCGAGACCGGGGATACTGTCGATGTGCGTGAGATGCTTGAATTTGCCGTGTCGCGCAAGATCGTGAATGCCCGCCGCTACCTGGGCGACTATCATTTCGGCAAGGAGAACTATCCTGCTGCGGCAGAATGTTACGATGACTTCCTCGAGGGTGTCAAGGATGACTCTTTACGTCTGCTTTTCTCGCGCAAGGCCCAGAGGGCGAGGGATTTGAATCGCATGGTAATGAACGCGTACAAGATTTGTGTTGTGGACAGTTTTGTGGTCGACAAGGAGAATTTTCTCTCGGCATACAGGCTTGGCGCGGATGTGGGTATCGTTGAGAGCAATGCCGTATATTTCGATGACAACTCCCTGCCCGGTTATGTGAATGAGACGGAGCGCGGAATGGATATATTCTTCTCGGACTACGGCGAGTACAACGATTCGTTGATGAAACTCTACCGTAACTCCAAGGTTGCTGATGAGTGGGGTACACCTGTGGCGCTCGAGGGATTTGATACATACGGCAATGATGACTATCCGTTCATGTGTACCGATGGTGTGACGCTCTATTTTGCAAGCGACGGCAATGGCTCGATAGGCGGATATGATATCTTCATGACCCGTATGGATACAGAGAGCGGCCGCTTCCTGCGTCCTGATAATGTTGGCATGCCGTTCAATTCGACTGCAAACGATTATATGCTCGTGATTGATGAAGTTGCCGGGCTTGGGTGGTTTGCCAGTGACCGCAACCAGCCCGAGGGGCTTGTGTGCGTGTATGTGTTCGTGCCCGAAGCAAGCAAACGGAAATATGATTCTGACGCGCTTGGATATGAAGGGATGCTCCCTCTTGCAAAACTTTCGTCCATTGCTGCCACTCAGGATAATGAGGAAGAGCTCCGCAAGGCACGTCTGCAGCTGACAATGATGCTCTATGCCGAGACGGAGAACAAGAATAAGGGCGATTTCCTTTTTGTCATTGATGATACGCGTGACTACACAAAATTGTCCGACTTCAGGAGTCCCGAGGCACGCAAACTCTTCGAGGAGTGGCAGGCAAGGAGCAAAAAGCAGATGTCCGATATCGGCTTGCTTGAACAGCAGCGCGAGAATTATATGACGGCGGGCACTGCTGCAAAGCAGAAGATGAGTGCGGCGATACTTTCCCTTGAGTCGAAAGTGGAGAGAGAGCAGGAGGCGCTTGCAAGAATGGAACTTGAGATAAGGAGAATTGAACAGGAAAAATTATATAAGTAACTAAACTATTATGGATATTGTCATAACTGTAGTGATGGTGCTGCTTGCAGCACTGCTGTTGACGGTAGAGGTGGCGCTCATCCCGGGTTTCGGTGTTACTGGCATTCTGGGAATGTTGGCTATGGCGGGCTCGATCTTCTATGCGTTCTTTGCGCTGGGATATGTAGCGGGTTGGATAACGGTCTTGGTGTCGGTGCTCATTTGTATCGCGCTTTTCTTGTGGGCGCTCTACGGGAAGTCGCTCGACAGGCTTGCACTTAAGAAGAGAATCGATTCTTCTGTAAAGGAGGACGAGATAAAGAACTTCAAGGTGGGTGACCGTGGCTTCGCCAAGACTCGTCTGGCGCTCATCGGTGAGGCTAACTTCGGTGGCTTGATTGTTGAAGTGAAGTCCGAGGCGGGCTTCATCAGTGAGAATGAGGAGGTTGAGATAATACGTATCTCGGGCGATTCGATTTTTGTAGAGAAAGTAAAAACCAAATAATATTGTTTATTTATGAATACGGACAACTTTTTCCCAATAGCAGGAGTCGTGGTGGTGGCATTTGTCCTGCTTATTGTGTTTTTCCACTATGTCCCGTTTATGCTATGGCTTTCTGCCAAGGTGTCGGGTGTGAGAATCTCTTTGTTGCAGCTGTTTCTCATGCGTATACGTAACGTTCCGCCTTCAACAATTGTGCAGGCTATGATTGAGGCGCATAAAGCGGACCTTGAGAATATAACCCGCGACAGTCTTGAGGCGCATTATCTTGCCGGCGGTAATGTCGAGAGGGTGGTGCATGCTCTTGTATCGGCATCAAAGGCGAATATCGAGCTTACATTCCAGATGGCTACTGCCATTGACCTTGCGGGCCGTGATGTGTTCGAGGCTGTGCAGATGTCGGTAAATCCCAAGGTTATCGATACTCCTCATGTTACAGCTGTGGCAAAGGACGGTATACAGCTCATTGCCATTGCGCGTGTGACGGTGCGTGCCAACATCAAGCGTCTTGTCGGTGGTGCGGGCGAAGATACAGTGCTTGCGCGTGTAGGCGAGGGTATCGTTTCTTCAATAGGTTCATCGGAGAACCATAAGGCTGTGCTCGAGAATCCCGACTCAATCTCGAAGCTCGTGCTCAGCAAGGGACTCGATGCGGGTACTGCATTCGAGATTCTATCAATTGACATCGCCGATATCGACATAGGCAAGAACATCGGTGCGGCGTTGCAGATTGACCAGGCTAATGCCGACAAGAATATCGCCCAGGCGAAGGCCGAGGAGCGTCGTGCCATGGCTGTTGCTCTGGAGCAGGAGAACAAGGCCCGTGCACAGGAGGCCCGCGCCCATGTGATTGAGGCCGAGGCTGAGGTGCCGAAGGCTATGGCCGAGGCATTCCGTACGGGTAATCTCGGTATTATGGACTACTACCGCATGAAGAACATTCAGGCCGATACTGCAATGCGTGACAACATTGCAAAGGATTGATTGTTGTAGATTATGTACGATGCCTGTTTTGCTGGCATCATGACAGGCATTGCTGCCTATTGTTGAATTAAAGGAATTTTGATTATGAAGCGTTATTTTGCTCCCTCGGAGCTGCTAATCGAGCCGAACGGGGCTGTGTATCATCTGGGGGTAAAGCCCGAACTGCTGGCCGACAAGGTCATTCTTGTGGGAGACCCGGGCCGTGTGCCGTTGGTGGCATCGCATTTCAGTGAACAGGAATGTGATATCCAACACCGTGAGTTCCGCACTATTACCGGTACATATAAGGGCAAACGTGTTACGGTTGTCTCTACTGGTATCGGATGCGACAACGTGGATATCGTTGTCAACGAGCTTGATGCTCTTGCCAATATCGATTTTGCCACCCGCTACGAGAAGGATGAGCTGCGCAGGCTGCAGTTCGTGCGCATAGGTACATGTGGCGGCCTTCAGCCGCACACTCCTGTCGGTACGTACATATGCTCGGTAAAGTCGGTGGGCTTTGACGGTCTGCTTAACTTCTATGCGGGGCGCAACGAGGTGTGTGACTTGCCCATGGAGCGTGCTCTGCTCAATCATCTGGGGTGGAGCGGTAACATGTGTCAGCCGGCACCTTATGTGATTGCTGCCGACAGTGAACTGGTGGAGCGCATTGCCAAGGATGACATGGTGCGTGGAGTGACAATTGCCTGTGGCGGCTTCTTTGGCCCGCAGGGGCGTCGCTTGCGTGTGCCTCTTGCCGACCCTCATCAGAACGAGAAGGTGGAGTCGTTCAACTACAACGGGCAGCAGATTACGAACTTCGAGATGGAGAGCTCGGCGCTTGCCGGCTTGTCGGCGCTCATGGGGCATCAGGCCGTGACGGTGTGTCTTGTCATTGCGAACCGCAGGGCCAAAGAGGCGAACATCGATTATAATGCCAAGATGAATGAGCTGATAAAATGTGTGCTTGAGCGAATTTGAATTGATAGCGCACGATGATAGAATGAAGTGACTCTTTGCGGGGTCACTTCGTTTTATTTATTGCTCCCGGCTACTTGTTTGATGAAACGGTGTAATTGCATGCTTTTTAACGTGAGTTCGATATAACATATTATACTGAATTATTGCATATTTGTCATTTTTCGGGCAAGCCCTCAACAACACGTCTGAACGAATGTGAAGAATCTCTTATTTCGCGATATTTTTGAGATCCCTCGTCGCTGCGCTCTGTCGGGATGACAGATTCGCGATTCGGTTGAACTTATATCGAACTCACGTTTTTTAAATGCGGGGTTCGCTTTTTGATATGTAGGTTTCAGGAAAAATCCTCAATTATGGAAAAATTTCATTATTTCGCGGAATTTTCCCCTATTAAATAATAAGAATCTTAATTATAAATCGTACTTTTGTAAATTACTAATTTTGGGATGATATTGGAAACGTGATTCTCAAAAGATTGTGTGAATTTTGCATTGTCCGGAAAAGTAACAAACAACAATATATAAATGGAAAACAAGATTCAGGAATTGACCGAGAAAATCTATGCCGAGGGCGTGGAGAAAGGTAATGTTGAGGCTGCACGCCTTGTCGATGAGGCAAAGGCGCAGGCCGCCGAGATTGTTAAGAAGGCTAAGGCTGAGGCTGAGGCCATAGTTGCCGCTGCCGAGAAGAAGGCTGCCGAGCTTGGCGAGAATAGTCGTGCCGAGATTAGACTCTATGGTGCACAGGCTGTGGGCGCACTCAAGTCGGAGGCTGCTAACATCATCACTGACAGCGTGGTAAAGGCTGCTGTCAAGGAGGCTCTTGCTGGCGATACTGTAAAGGCTCTGCTTGTGAAGATTGCCGAGCGCTGGAGCGCTAACGAGCAGCTGGTAATATCTACATCGGAGGCTGAGCAGCTGAAGACATATTTTGCAAAGAATGCCAAGGCGTTGCTCGACAAGGGCGTGACAATTGAGCAGGTGAACGGCAAAAAGGCGCAGTTCTCTATTGCTCCGGCTGACGGCTCTTACAAGGTTAATTTCGGCGAGGGCGAGTTCGAGGCGTTCTTTAAGGCTTTCTTGCGTCCTCAGATGGTGGAACTTCTATTCTCTTAAATATGAGTAATTATCATTGCCTCGTTGCGGGTCTGCCCGATATAGCATTCGACGGGGCTAAGTGTCAATATTCTGTCGAACGTTTCAAGGAGGATATATATCCCTCTTTGTCGGCCGATGATGCCCATGTGGTAGACCTCATACTGCTGGAATGGGATAATGCCAATATCCTTGCTATCCTGCGCAAGGGCGAGGATGCCCGGCTGTCGAAGTTCGGCTGCTACGGTCGCGATGAGCTGTTCGCCATTGTCGAGGCTGCCAAGTGTGGCGATGCTCCGGCAAAGGGTGTGCATTCGTATCTGCCACGTTTCCTCGAGTACTACTTCGCGCATGAGACCCAGGAGAATGTTGTATGGGAGAATGTAATCAGCGCATACTATTATGACTACGCGACTAACAGCAAGAACAGCTTTGCTGCCGAGTGGTTCACATTCAACCTGAACGTGAACAATATCCTTGTGGCAATGACCGCAAGGAAATATAAGCTCGGGGTAGAGAATGCAGTCATCGGCGATGGCGAGATTGCCGAGGCTCTGCGTACTTCGGGTGCGCGTGACTTCGGGCTTACCGGAACGCTTGAATATATCGAGGAGGTGCAGCGTATGAACGAGAACAGCCGCCTGCAGGAGCGTGAGCACCAGCTCGATGACATGCGTTGGCGCTGGCTCGAGGATAACTCGGTGTTCTGCTATTTTTCTGTGGAGAGGCTTTTTGTCTTCCTGCAGAAACTGGTAATCATCGAGCGTTGGGATAAACTTGATGCCGAGAGCGGCATGGAGCGCTACAATGAGATGATTGCCGAACTGAAAAGCGGCATGGACAAGAAAGGATAAAATAATAAAAATATAGATATGGCTACAAAAGGAAAAGTAACCGGTGTTATAGCAAACATGGTGCTGCTGGCTGTTGACGGCCCTGTGGCGCAGAACGAGATTTGCTACATAAAGACCGGCGGCGACCGTCTGATGGCTGAGGTCATCAAGATTAACGGTACCAAGGTGTATGTTCAGGTTTTTGAGAGCACACGCCGTTTGAGAATTGGCGAGGAGGCGGAGTTTACAGGCCACATGCTTGAGGTTTCGCTTGCTCCCGGTATGCTGTCGAAGAATTACGACGGTCTGCAGAATGACCTCGACAAGATGGAGGGTGTATTCCTGAAGCGTGGTGACTATACCAACCCGCTCGATGAGGAAAAGATATGGCACTTCGAGCCTATTGTAAAGGTGGGTGACGTAGTTACAGCTGCCGCCTGGCTGGGTGCAGTGGTAGAGAACCACCAGAACCTGAAGATTATGGCTCCTTTCGGCATCGAGGGCGAATGGACTGTCAAGTCGATAGCTGCTGCAGGTGACTACAAAATTACTGATACAATTGCTGTCATTGCAAACGGACAGGGCGATGAGATGACGCTGAACATGATTCAGAAATGGCCTGTACGTGTGCCGATGACTGATTACAAGGAGAAACCGCGTCCATTCAAGATGCTCGAGACAGGTGTGCGTACAATAGATACCCTTAACCCGATAGTGGAGGGTGGTACAGGCTTCATCCCAGGTCCTTTCGGTACGGGTAAGACTGTGCTTCAGCACGCGATTTCGAAGCAGGCCGAGGCGGATATCGTTATTATCGCGGCGTGTGGAGAGCGTGCCAACGAGGTTGTGGAAATCTTTACCGAGTTCCCCGAGCTTATCGACCCGCATACAGGCCGCAAGCTCATGGAGCGTACAATCATCATCGCAAATACATCGAACATGCCTGTCGCTGCGCGCGAGGCTTCGGTATACACGGCGATGACCATTGCCGAGTATTACCGTGCAATGGGATTGAGGGTTCTGCTCATGGCCGACTCTACTTCACGTTGGGCACAGGCGCTGCGTGAGATGTCGAACCGTATGGAGGAGCTTCCCGGTCCCGACGCGTTCCCGATGGATATCTCTTCAATAATCGCCAACTTCTACAGCCGTGCGGGATATGTGTACCTGAACAACGGCGAGGTGGGCTCCATTACCTTCATCGGTACCGTCTCTCCTGCGGGTGGTAACCTCAAGGAGCCTGTAACCGAGAATACAAAGAAGGTGGCGCGCTGTTTCTATGCCCTTGAGCAGGACCGTGCCGACAAGAAACGCTACCCGGCTGTCAACCCCATTGATTCTTACTCCAAATATATCGAGTATCCCGAGTTCGCCGAGTATATCACTCCACGTATGGGCGAGGGCTGGCTCTCAATGGTCAACGAGGCGAAGACACGCCTGTTGCGCGGTAAGGAGATTGCCGAGCAGATAAACATCCTCGGTGATGACGGTGTACCCGTAGACTATCATGTCACATTCTGGAAGTCGGAGCTCATTGACTTTGTGGTGTTGCAGCAGGATGCATTCGATGAGGTGGATGCCGTGACTCCGCTCGAGCGTCAGCAGGAGATTCTGAATATGGTTACCGAGATGTGTCGTGCCGAGTATGAGTTCGAGGAGTTTCAGGAGGTATCAATCTTCTTCAAGAGAGCTATCAACTTGTGCAAGCAGATGAACTATTCGGAGTTCAAGAGTGACCAGTACAACAAGTACAGCCAGGAACTTGCCGAACTGCTCGCAACAAAACAGGTGTCTAACGAATAACTCTTAAAGATATGGCTACAGAAGCATTCCAGAAAATATATACAAAAATCAGTTCTATAACCAAGGCTACCTGTTCGCTGAAGGCTACAGGTGTCGGTTATGATGAACTTGCAACAGTGAACGGCAAGTTGGCTCAGGTTGTGAAGATTATGGGCGACGAGGTAACACTGCAGGTGTTCGAGGGTACAGGAGGTATTCCTACCAACGCCGAGGTGGTGTTCCTGGGTAAGGCTCCGTCACTCAAGGTAAGCGACCAGCTTGCAGGCCGTTTCTTCAATGCCTATGGCGACCCCATTGACGGTGGTCCGGCTGTTGAAGGAAAAGAGGTTGAGATTGGCGGTCCTTCAGTGAACCCTGTCCGCCGCAAGCAGCCGTCGGAGCTTATTGCCACAGGTATTGCTGGTATCGACCTAAACAATACCCTCGTGACAGGACAGAAGATTCCTTTCTTCGCCGACCCCGACCAGCCGTATAACCAGGTAATGGCAAACGTGGCGATGCGTGCCGAGACCGACAAGATTATTCTTGGAGGTATGGGTATGACTAATGATGACTACCTCTACTTCAAGAACCTCTTTACCAACGCGGGTGCTCTCGACCGAATCATCTCGTTCATGAACACTACTGAGGACCCTGCCGTTGAACGTCTGCTCATCCCCGACATGGCGCTGACGGCTGCTGAATATTTCGCAGTGGAGAAGAATCAGAAGGTGCTTGTGCTGCTTACCGACATGACAATGTATGCCGATGCGCTCTCTATCGTGTCGAACCGTATGGACCAGATTCCTTCGAAGGACTCTATGCCCGGTTCGCTCTATTCGGACCTCGCTAAGATATACGAGAAGGCTGTGCAGTTCCCCTCGGGCGGTTCAATCACAATTATCGCTGTGACAACTCTGTCGGGCGGTGACATCACTCATGCTGTACCCGATAATACAGGTTACATCACAGAGGGTCAGCTCTTCCTGCGCCGCGACAGTGATATCGGTAAGGTTATTGTCGACCCGTTCCGTTCGCTCTCGCGTCTGAAACAGCTTGTTGCCGGAAAGAAGACTCGTAAGGACCATCCGCAGGTAATGAATGCCGCGGTACGTCTGTACGCCGATGCTGCTAATGCGAAGACAAAGCTCGAGAACGGTTTCGACCTTTCGGACTACGATACACGTACACTGTCGTTCGCCAAGGAGTATTCCGACAAGCTGCTTGCAATTGATGTGAACCTCAATACAACCGAGATGCTTGATGTTACATGGGGGCTCTTCGCCAAGTACTTCCAGCCAGAGGAGGTTAATATACGTCAGGAGTTTATCGATGCTCATTGGGTTAAATAATTAAGTGATAAAAGCAAATGATTGCGTTTCAATATAACAAAACATCGCTTCAGCATCTTGAGAAACAACTGAAGATGCGTGTGCGTACGCTCCCTATCATAAAGAACAAGGAGAGTGCGCTGCGCATAGAGGTCAAGAAGTGCAAGGATGAGATGCGTGAGCACGATGAAGCATACGCGGCACAGCTTGAGCAGTATCGTGCCCTGTTTGCCTTGTGGAACGAGTTCGATGCGTCGCTTGTGAAGACGGGCGAGTTGAAGATTGTCCAGCAGAAGGTGGCGGGTGTGCGAGTGCCCATTCTTGAGAAAGCCAGCTTCTCGGTTGCTCCGTTCAGCCTCTTCGCTTCGCCCAAGTGGTTCGCTGACGGCATCGAGCTGCTCAAGGAGATGGCAATGACTGCCATACGACGCGAACTGCTCAACCGCAAGCTGGTGCTGCTTGAGGATGCCCGCAAGAAGACCACACAGAAGGTCAACCTTTTCGAGAAGGTGCAGATACCGGGCTATCAGGATGCTATACGCAAGATTAAACGTTTCATGGAGGATGAGGAGAACCTTTCGAAGTCATCACAGAAGATTCTCAAGTCCTTGCTTGAACAGAGAGAGGAGGTGACGGCATGATTGCTAAGATGAATAAACTGACGCTTCTTGTATATCACAAAGAGTATGTCGCATTCCTGCAGCGTCTGCGTGAGGCCGGGGTGGTGCACGTTGTCGAGAAGAACAGCGGTGCCGTAGAAGACCCTGAACTTGAGAAACAGCTTGCAGTTGCTGCAAAGTATGCCCGCACAATCAAACGCTTCGAGGCTCTGTCGAAGGATGGCTTTGCGCCGGCAGGGGATGTAGCCGAGGCTGCTGCCATTGTGGAGAAGGCTGACGCTCTTGTGTCGAACACCGAGCGTCGCAATGTGGAACTTCAGGTCCTTGACAAGGATATTGCGGCCCTTGAGCCATGGGGTGAGTTCCGGCATAGCAGGATAGAGAAACTGCGCGAGGCGGGATATGATGTGCGTTTCTTCATTACCGGTGCCAGAAACTACAACAGCGAGTGGGAACAGCTCTATAATGCGATGATTATCTCACAGAGACAGTCGCGCGTATATTTCGTTACTGTTACTCATAGCGGAGAGGAGTTCGAACTTGATGCCGAGCAGGCAAAGTTGCCCGAGGCATCGCTGTCGGCTCTCATAGCCGAGCGCGGACAGGCGCTGAAGCATATCGAGGATAATGACAGGGCTCTTGTGGCGCTCGCAAAGGAGAAACTGAATACTCTGCGTGCGGCATATGATGAACTGCAGCATGAGATAGAGTTCGCCAAGGTTGTACTCGACGGCGAGAAGGTTACCGGCGACAAACTGTTGCTGCTCGAAGGCTGGGTGCCCGAGAAGTCAAAAGGCGCGCTTGTCGACATGCTTGACCGTGAGAGTGTGTTCTATGAGATTCGTGAGTCGATGCCGGGCGATGATGTGCCGGTAAGGTTCAATAATAACGCGCTGTTCCGCCTGTTCGAGCCTATTTGTGAGCTTTATATGCTGCCCAAGTATAATGAGCTTGACCTGACTCCGTTCTTTGCGCCGTTCTACATGATATTCTTCGGCCTTTGTCTTGGAGATATGGGCTACGGACTCTTCATCACATTGCTGTCGGCTGTAATGCTGGTTGTTATGAAGAAAGGAAACTCGATGATTGGTTACATGCGTTTGGCACTGACACTTGGTATATCTACCATTGTCTGCGGTTCGTTGACGGGAACATTCTTCGGTTTCAATATATATAACTGGGGTGTGCCGTTGTTCGACTGGTGGCGCGATCACTTCTCGTTCTCGGCCATGAATCCCGAGACAGGACAGATGAACGACCCTAACGACAGTCTCTTTACCCTGTCGCTCATCCTTGGAGGTATACAGATTTGCTATGCTATGGTTATAAAGATTGTGAACACCACAATACAGCTTGGCTTCAAGTATGCCGTTGCCACATTGGGCTGGCTGCTTGTGATAATAGGTGCGGTGCTTGCCATGTTCGTGCCTTCGATACCGATGCTTTTGGTGTATACCTTATGCGGCGTAGGTGCGGCCGGTGCTCTGCTGTATAACTCCCCGGGAAAGAACGTGTTCCTGAACATTGGCCTTGGCTTGTGGGATGCCTATAACATGGTGACAGGCTTGCTTGGCGATATGCTGTCGTATATCCGTCTGTTTGCACTCGGTCTTTCGGGTGGTGTGCTTGCAATGGTGTTCAATAACATTGCGGTGCAGATGAGCCCCGATGTCCCGGTGCTTGGTCCCATTGTCATGGTGATAATATTCCTCTTCGGACATGCGTTGAACCTCTTCATGAATGCGCTTGGTGCATTCGTGCACCCGTTGCGACTCACATTCGTGGAGTTCTTCAAGAATGCGGGCTACGAGGGTGGAGGTACGGCCTATAAACCTTTCAAATGACAAAGTCTGCCGTCTCAATCTCATTCTGAGCGTAGCGAAGAATCTTTGATGTAGGGATGATGGCTTTGGAATATGGTAACGATAAAACAAAAAATAATAATAACTTAAAAACTAAAAATTATGATTTCAGCTAATTTGTTGCTCGCCTACGTCGGCGTTGCATTGATGATTGCACTTGCAGGTATCGGCAGTGCTTATGGTGTGACAATTGCAGGTAATGCTGCCATTGGTGCCTACAAGAAGAATACTTCGGCTTTCGGTACTTACATCATGCTTACCGCTCTCCCCGGTACACAGGGTCTCTATGGTTTCGCAGGTTACTTCCTTGTGTCAAGCCTCTTGACTCCTGAGATTACAGCCATCCAGGCTGCTGCCGTTCTGGGTTCAGGTATTGCACTCGGCCTTGTAGGTCTTTTCTCTTCTATCCGTCAGGGTCAGGTTTGTGCAAACGGTATCGTTTCAATCGGTCAGGGCGTGAGCGCTACAGGTATCACACTTACTCTTGCTGTGTTCCCTGAGCTTTATGCGATTGTTGCCCTTGCTGCAACATTCATGATTGGCGGTGCGGTTGCATAATTGCCGGTCTTAATAAATACAGCAATCCCTCAAGGTCGTGACCTTGAGGGATTGATTTATATTTAACCTGAGTTCGATATAACAGTTTATACTCATTATAGTGAATTTGTCATCTTGAACGAACCAACGGTCGACGCCCGAAGGGGCTAAAGTCAATGACAATGCTTGCGCCTTCGCTTATTTGTCATTCCGAACCGAAGGGAGGAATCTCTTGTTTCACGATATTTTGAGATCCCTCGTCGCTTCGCTCTGTCGGGATGACAATTTTCTAATTTTCACTCTCTTCTTATCCTTAATGCTTAATAAATTTTAATATTTAAAAATAAAATATTAATTTTGTAGCGGAATAGAGAGAGGGGAATCCCTTCTCCCTATTTGTTGTTATATAATAAGGTGTTTCAGGAGTGAATGCCTTGATTTTTTTTGAGTATTATTAATCATGAAAAAGAATTTATTGCTTCCTGACTATCTTTTTGAGATTAGCTGGGAGGTTTGCAACAAGGTCGGCGGTATATACACAGTGGTGTCTACCAAGGCCCGTACTATATCTGAGATAGAGAACCTGACGGCAATATACATTGGTCCCGACCTTTGGAAAGAGAAAGAGAACCCGCTTTTTACCGAGGATAAACGTCTGTGGAGTGCATGGCGTAAGGCTGTCTGCGACGACAAGATGACTGTGCGCTGCGGTTACTGGGAGATACCCGGCCGCCCGAAGGTGGTGCTTGTCGACTATACAGGATACATGGATGACAAGGATGCTATCTATGGCGAGTTGTGGAACGATTTCGGTGTGGATTCTCTGCACGGATACGGTGACTATGATGATTCAATGATTTTCGGTTACGCCGTAGGCAAGGTAATCGAGAGTTTCTACAATACAAACATAAAGAAGGGCAGCAATGTGGTTGTCCAGGCGCACGAGTGGCAGAGCGGTGGTGCGGCACTCTACGTGAAGAAGCATCTGCCTGCTGTCGGTACTATCTTTACGACGCATGCTACAAGCATTGGACGCTCTATCGCATCCAACGGCAAGCCTCTTTATGACTACTTCGAGGGGTACAACGGCGACCAGATGGCTGCCGAACTGAATGTACAGTCGAAACAGTCGGTAGAGAAGGTCACTGCTGCGAACATCGACTGTTTCACTACAGTGAGCGAGCTGACGGCACGCGAGTGCAAGAAGCTGCTGGAGCGTGAGTGCGATGTAATCCTCGAGAACGGTTTCGAGAAGGACTTTGTTCCTGCGGGCAAGGCTTTTGCTGCAAAGAGAAAGGTTGCACGTGATGTACGTCTGAGGGTGGCAAGAGCGCTCACGGGCGATGTTATATCGGATGATGCAATCATAATAAATCTCGGCGGCCGCATGGAGATGCGCAACAAGGGTATCGATATGTTCCTCGAGAGCATGGCGCGTTTGAATGCCTGTGGAGAGCTTGAACGCGACGTGGTTGCGTTCATTGATGTTCCTGCATGGTCGGGCAGTGCGCGCGAGGACCTTGTGAAGCGTCTGAGAAGCGACAGACAGTCTTGGGATACCCCTCTGCCTAACCCTTACGTCACACATGAGCTGAACAACTTCTACGATGATGCCATAGCATGTACAATCCGCCGCTTGCAGATTGACAACCGCAGTGGCAAGAACCGCGTGAAAGTGATTTATGTGCCCTGTTATCTGAAGGGCAACGACGGTGTGTTCGACATGGAGTATTACGATGTGCTCATCGGTAATGACTTGAGCGTATATCCTTCGTACTATGAGCCTTGGGGCTACACTCCGCTCGAGAGCGCCGCATTCCACATTCCTACAATCACTACGAACCTTGCCGGCTTTGGCCTTTGGGCAAACTCTGTACTCGGCCGCAGAGCGGAGTTGCTTGACGGTGTGGAAGTTGTATGCCGGAATGACAGCAACTATTTCGATGCAGCCGAGGAAATTACGAAAAATATTTGTACCTTTGCAAAACTTTCTGAGAAGGAGGTTTCGGAGTGCCGCAAAAAGGTCGCGAAAATCGCGGAAAAGGCTCTGTGGAAACACTTTATAAAGAACTACCTCGAGGCTTACGATTTTGCACTCGCTGCAGCAGCAGGTAGAAAGTGAAGATGACGATATTGGTTGACAAAAAATAATCACAACACAATTGTCATATCGAGTGTACGCGAGATATCTCAATCGTTTTTATACGGAGATCTCTCCCTGCGGTTCGAGATGACATCGGCATTACCTTGCAATTCCGAACGTATGTGAGGAATCTGATGATATATCTTGTGGTGGATTTTTTGATATAAATAAGGAAATATTCATTTAATTATAAATTATGATAGCAATTAGTAACACAAACCAACCAGCTTGGAAAACTGTTAATGTTAAATCTTACATTCCTGAGTCTTTGAAGAGACTCGAGGAGTTGTCACGTAACCTGTGGTGGGTATGGAACGAGGACGCCAAGGAGCTCTTCTCTATGCTCGACGCAGACCTTTACAAGGCTTGTGGCGGCAACCCCGTTCTTCTCCTTGAGAAGCTCGGTGTTGAGAAACTCGACGAGCTTTCTAAGGACAAGGCTGTCCTTGACAAACTTGCTGATGTCTATGCCGATTTCCGCAAGTATATGGATGTTAAGCCAAACGCTGAGCGTCCTTCTGTTGCATACTTCTGTATGGAGTATGGTCTTACAAGCGTACTTAAGATATATTCAGGTGGTCTCGGTATCCTTGCCGGTGACTATTTGAAGGAGGCTTCTGACTCTAACGTAGATATGTGTGCGGTAGGTTTCCTCTATCGTTACGGTTATTTCAGCCAGTCACTCTCAATGGACGGCTCACAGATTGCCAACTACGATGCACAGAACTTCAACCAGCTCCCTATCGAGCGCGTATATGAGGAGGATGGCGTAACTCCACTTGTTATCCACGTTCCTTATATCGACTACTATGTTCATGCAAACGTGTGGAGAGTGAACGTTGGCCGTGTGCCCCTCTACCTCCTGGATACAGACTTCGACATGAACAGCGAGTTCGACAAGCCTATCACCCACAAGCTCTATGGTGGCGATTGGGAGAACCGTCTGAAGCAGGAGATTCTGCTCGGTATCGGTGGTATGATTGCCCTTGAGAAGATGGGTATCAAGAAGGATATCTATCACTGTAACGAGGGTCACGCAGCTCTCTGCAACCTCTACCGTCTGACACAGTACATCAAGACCGGTTACACATACGAGGAGGCTCTTGAGATTGTACGTGCAAGCAGCCTTTACACAGTACACACTCCTGTACCTGCAGGTCACGACTACTTCGATGAGGCTCTCTTCGGCAAGTACATGAGAGGCTATGCAAGCCAGCTGAACATCACATGGGATGACCTCATGAACCTCGGCCGCATCAACGCAGGCGACAAGAACGAGCGTTTCTGTATGTCAACATTCGCTTGCAACACTTGCCAGGAAATCAACGGTGTGAGCCGTCTCCACGGTAAGGTTTCAAAGTCAATGTTCGCTGAGATTTGGAAGGGCTACTATCCATCGGAGAACCACGTAGGTTATGTTACCAATGGTGTTCACTACCCAACATGGGTAGCTCCCGAGTGGGATGCTCTCTATCGTGCAAACTTCGACCCGAGCTTCATCTACGACCAGTCTAACGAGGATATCTGGCATGCAATCGACAAGATTTCAAACGAGACTATCTGGAACACTCGCGTAGCACGCAAGAAGATGCTCATCAACTACATCAAGAAGGCGTTCAGCGAGGATTGGTTGAAGAAC
Source organism: Bacteroidaceae bacterium (assembly GCA_017936265.1). Lineage (GTDB taxonomy): Bacteria > Bacteroidota > Bacteroidia > Bacteroidales > Bacteroidaceae > HGM04593. The sequence goes on from JAGBFX010000034.1 coordinate 17,334, forward strand.
CAGGGCGACCCGATGCGCATCGTTGACGTAGTGAAGAAGATTAACCCCGATGCACTTGTTATCGGTTTCGCTCGCCGCTTTGCTACTTACAAGCGTGCACACCTTCTCTTCACAGACCTCGACCGTCTTGCAAAGTTGCTCAACAACCCTGAGCGTCCTATCCAGTTCCTCTTCGCAGGTAAGGCGCACCCACACGATGGTGCAGGTCAGGGCTTGATTAAGAAGATTATCGAGGTATCTCGCCGTCCTGAGTTCGTAGGTAAGATCATCTTCCTCGAGAACTACGATATGGACCTTGCAAAGCTGCTCGTTTCAGGTGTTGATATCTGGATGAACACTCCTACACGTCCTCTCGAGGCTTCAGGTACATCAGGCGAGAAGGCTCTCATGAACGGTGTCCTCAACTTCTCAGTCCTCGACGGCTGGTGGTGCGAGGGTTACAAGCCAGGTGCAGGTTGGGCACTCAAGGAGGAGCGTACATATCAGAACCAGGAGTTCCAGGATCAGCTCGACGCTGCTACAATCTATACTCTCCTCGAGAATGAGATTCTCCCAATGTACTACAACCGTGGTGGTAAGGCTTACTCAGACGAGTGGGTTCAGTGCATCAAGAAGTCAATCGCAGAGATTGCTCCTCACTTCACAATGAAGCGTCAGCTCGATGACTACTACAGCAAGTTCTACTGCAAGCAGGCCGAGCGTTATCATCGCCTCGTTGCAAACGACTCAAAGGTTGTACGCGAGCTTGCAAAGTGGAAAGAGGAGGTTGCTGCAAAGTGGAACGCAGTTGAGGTTCTCTCAGTAGAGGGCGACGCAAACTTCCTCAATGGCGCAATGTCAGCAGCCGACAAGTACAACGTTACCGTAAAGGTTGATGAGAAGGGCTTGGACAACGCTGTAGCTATCGAGCTCGTTGTTATTGCACCGGATGCAAAGGGTAACGACCAGGTATTCATGACCTATCCTCTTGAGGTTGTTAAGCGTGAGGGCAACATCTTCACTTTCGCAGCGGAGATTGCTCCTACAAACGCAGGCGAGTTCAAGATAGCATTCCGCATGTATCCTAACCACGAGGAGCTTCCTCACCGTATGGACTTCGCATACGTTAAGTGGTTCGCTTAATACAAGCATGAACATATTATCAAAGGCGCGCTCGTGCGAGCGCGCCTTTTTTGTTGGCTAAAATGTTTGGTGTTTAATGTGTAGTGTTGAATGTATAACGTTTATTGTGTACCTGTGGATCTGTCATTCTATATTTGCATAAAGAAACGAAGATAGCGAGAAATCGCTATCTTCGCAAGCGGACAGAAGCAGTAAAGGATAAAGATTATTAACTGTCATTGGTACTGAAGATACCGTTCGGGATGTTAATCCCCTTTACTCTCTTTGTTAGATTTCGAACAGTTCATTAGGCGTTAGAGCCTGTATTTAGAATTGATGGAACAAACAAAGAGCCTTCTGTAAACTTTTAAAATTTTATAGGCATGGCAAATGTAAACAAAATTATTGGAATTGACATCTCTAAAGAGAAGTTTGACGTGTGTTTTTCTTTTCAGCCTTGCGGTTATAGCTCCAGGAGCTACACTTACAATGCAGAAGGAATCAAGTCATTCCTGAAGAATGTTCCATCGGACAGTGTCTGTATTATGGAAGCAACAGGAGTTTACCATTTGCGGTTAGCCTATGCCTTGAACAAGGTAGGCGTGTTTGTTTCAGTGGTCAATCCATTATCTGTAAAGAACTTCTCCCGCGCGGTAATGTGCCGTACGAAGACAGACAAGGCCGATGCAAGGCAGCTTGTTGATTATGCGCGCAGGATGGAACTGGAAGAGTGGAGGCCGACCTCGGACAACTATATCCGCATACAGCAGATATACCGCAGCATAGAGCTGTTCCTTGCCAACATCACGCAGACTGAAAACCAGTTGGAAGCAATAGATAATTCTCCTGTTGCCGATACAAGGCTCTGCCATATGTTGCGCAAGCACATAAAGACGCTTCATAAACAGATTGCACTGCTGGAAAAGCAGATAGAGGAACTGATTGCAGAGGATGACGAAACTGTGGTTGAGCATATCAGTTCTGTTCCGGGAGTAGGAAAGAAAACGGCCATTGCTCTGCTTACTGCAACAAAAGGCATGCACGGC
>JAGBFX010000035.1 GCA_017936265.1 Bacteroidaceae bacterium
TACCTTTGTTCCAAGATGAGTTGTACATCAATGCAAATCACGCAAGTATGTAGAAATCAGAACAGTTGCCAACTCATTACCTCGTTCTTGAACTTTCCACATAAACTTTTTATTCTTAGCGGATTATGAGATTATTCCAAATATACACATTAAATCTTTTTTAACTTATTTTATACATTGAAAAATAATTGCCGCAACAGAAATTTAACAGCCACAGCAACAAGCGTCAGAAAAAACAGCATGAGCAGCCGCGCTGCTCATGCTGTCATGGAATCATCATGCATCTTTCTCTACATGCAATGTCAATGTCTGATAAGGGAAGTTCAAGCCCTCCTTGGGGAATGTCTCATACACCTTCTTGTTAAGGTCAAACTTTATGCCCCAGTAATCCTCCTGCTTGCACCATACACGCACTGTAATGTCAATAGAACTTGCTCCAAGCGCACCCAATGCGACAAAAGGTGCTGCAGGGTTGTCAAGCACACGGCTGTCCTCCTTGATAAGACGCAGAAGCACTTCCCTTGCTTTCTCATAATCATCGCCATAGGCAATTGAGAATGTAAAATCGAGACGACGCTTCGGCTCGCGTGAATAGTTGTTTATGATACCAGTCGAAACTGGACCGTTTGGCAACAGGATAACCTTGTTGTCACCGGTGTGGACAAGCGTATTGAATATCTGAATCTCCTTTACGGTACCTGAAACTCCCTGAGCCTCAATGAAGTCCCCCACTTTGAAAGGACGGAACAGGAGAATGATTACACCACCGGCAAAGTTCTGGAGCGTACCGCTGAGGGCCATACCGACAGCTACACCGGCAGAGGCAAAGAGCGCAATGAATGATGATGTATCGATACCTATTACTCCTATAATTATTATAAGGAGCACAAGCATGATAACAACATCAATGAGGCTGAGCAAAAAGCCGCGTACCGTCTCGTTACCTTCGCGTCTGTCCATGAGAGCCCTTACAATGTTTATCAGGCGGCGTCCGAGCCAGCGTCCGACAAACCATATCAGAGCTACCTGAACCAACTTGATTACAAACGTCAATGCAAAAGAAGTCACTGCATCGTAAATGTCAGAAACTGTAAGAGAAGCAATGCCGCTGATTGCCTCGGGTACGTTTACCGCTTCGTTTACAGCAAGTGTGTCAACCACAGTCAATAGATTAATCATATTATTATGTTTTTATCAGCTGCGCACAATAAGCCGCACAGCTCTGTTATTCCAATAAGCCTCTTATCTGTTCTCAAGAATCTGCTTTGCCGCGTTCTTTGTGTCAACCTTGGTTATTACCCTTTCAATGACACCATTACCGTCGATGACAAATGTCGTACGCAGAATACCCATATAAGTCCTGCCGGCCATTTTCTTCTCGCCCCATGCGCCGAATGACTGTATCGTCGCTTTATCGGTATCGGCAACAAGCGGGAAATTCAGCTGCTGCTTCTCCTTGAAACGTATATGCGATGCAGCACTGTCGCCGCTGATACCCACAACTGCATAACCGGCAGCTGCAAGCTCACCCATTCCGTCGCGCAGAGAGCACGCCTCGGCAGTGCAACCGGGAGTGCTGTCCTTGGGATAGAAATAGACAACAAGTTTACGTCCTTTGTAGTCACTTACACGCACCTCTGCCCCATTCTCGTCAAGACCGAGATAATCGGGAGCCGAATCTCCAACTTTCAGCATAGTCATTTTTTCAATTTAATGAGTTCAACATCCAATATCCTTACATTTTCGAGCGGACGGTCATTCTTGTCACACCTTTTCCGCTGAATGACATCCACGACCTCGAGTCCTTTTACAACCTCTCCGAACACGGTGTATTCGCCGTCAAGATGAGGGGTTCCCCCTATTGTCGTGTATGCTTTCTCCTGCTCCGGTGTAAACTTTATCTCCTTACCGAGTCTCTTGCCGTATACCTCGGCAAAGCGTTTCAGTTGCTCCTTTGTGAACACCGTTCCCCACACGATGTAGAACTGCGAAGCCGAAGAGGCCTTCTCGGGATTCACGTCGTTGCCCTCACGCGCGGCAGCCAGGGCACCTCTCTTGTGGAAGTAGAGTTCAGGCATGAACTCCGCAGGAACTTTATATCCGAGGTCGCCCTCGCCCAGCATCTTGCCACGCGGCGCTTTCTTTGAATCGGGGTCACCGCCCTGAATCATGAAATCCTGTATGACACGATGAAAAAGCAGAGAATCGTACTTATGTTCCTTCACAAGTTTGATGAAATTATCCCGGTGTTCCTTGGTTTCCTTATATAATTTAAGGTCAATTGTCCCCTCTGTTGTATTCATTCTCACAAGATACTCCCTGTTTGTTGCACAAGAAGCCACAAGAAGGGAAAGCAGAGAGATTATAAGCAGTTTTTTCATACCTTGACAATGATATTTCATTTCGGGCTGCGAAGTTACAAAAAAACGGCCAAACAGCATACATTTCCGGGAACATTTGAAACTTTTGGGGCACCCTAAAAGAAGTAAAGGGGCTTTACAGCCCCTTTACTCATGATATGCCCGCCATTTCACGACGTCTCTCCTGTGAGAAGGTCTCTTTGCCCCTATGGGTATAAAGGATGAAACCGTTTCCTTTAGGAGCAATCGAAAGTGCGCCATCCTTGACAAGCTCCTCGACGATATCAGGAAGCCCTGCATACGACTCGAGGTTTAGTGCTGTATGCCCGTCCGTACGCGGCAAGGAGAATGCTGTAGCCACCTCTACAGGATATGCCACGCCATACACAGCAATAAAGTTCCTAACATTCTCTATTGTAGGCTGTTCGCGTCCGTCGGAAAGAGGCGCTACATTTTCATATGACAGCTGAGAGATACAACGGCAGAGAGTATCATATGTCGTGAAACCACGGACCATCATCTCTTCACTCCTGTACTGCAACCTGAAGGTAGGGAAGGAGTGCACCTCATATGAGTCACACATTTCCTTACCGGCTGCATAGATTCTCCTGACCTCGGCACTATTGAATATCTCGCGGAACTTTTCCATGTCGAAGCCGACAAGTGCCGATAATGCCACGATATCTTCCTCATCATTAGTATGCGCTCCCTCAACAGCAGTCATCTCCTGCAGTATACGCAGATAGCGTCGGGGAGCATCATTCTCCGTTGTCTCATATCTCTTGGCATACTCACAAGCTGCAATATATGCAAGGTTCTGCGGAATTGTCGAGCGACGGTTCTCGGAGAAGAGCAGAACGGTATTCTGAGCCACCGGCATGCCATGGACAGCTGAGGCCTCGAGCCAATGTTTATGCACGTTCCTGTTCGACAGGGCGATGTCACCGCCTATCGAGAGCCTGCGGTTATTGTATGAGAGAATATCCTCAATCATACCACCCATTACATAAGAAATCTCCAACTGCCCGCCGTAGCGGTAAGCCAACGCCCTGAGTATGGGCACACTACCCCAACACCAAGTGCATGTAGGGTCGGCAAATACTGTAATCCTAACTTTTTCCATCTTATCAAGTTTTAGGATAAGAACAAGAACAGGGCCGATTTTGTTCCCATGGAGCAGTGTGAGAGCAAACAACAAAAGGCTTGCATTGGAATGCAAGCCTTTTGTTGTTTTGACGCTCAATATATTCAATCCCTGAGCCTGAAGCCTGAAGCCTGTGCTATTATTCTCGCCTCTTCGCGTGCGACAAACTTGAAGAACAGCATGTTCAGTATTATTCCGAAAAGCGGGAAGAGCATCGGAAGGTCAACCTCCAGCTCTGCTCCGCTGAGGAGTATCAGAGAATAAATCAGCAACACGATATAATAACCGGTGAGCAACAGCATCGACAGTATCGTACTTCTCTTCAGAAGTTCAAAATTGCTGAACATTGAAACAAGGAACGCGAACAGGTTCACTACGGCAGCAAGAACCAGCACGGCACCGAGTGCGATAACTGCCCATGATGTCTCGCCGTCATGCGAGAGCAACTTGAAGTTACTCATCAGCATCTGCTCTCCGCTCGGCTCAGTGAACTTCATGACAGGCTCAATCATAGCCCAAACAAGAAGAACGATAACAGCTACAGGGAACAGCTGGTAAAAACGGAATTTCATATCCTTTTAATATTAAAGCTCATCCTCCTCGCTCTCCTTTGAAGGGTCGCGGAAATAAATCTTGCCATCGAGGAACTCCTGTGCCGCAATCAATGTAGGCTTGGGAAGTCTCTCATAATAACGTGATATCTCTATCTGCTCATGATTTTCAAACTGCTCCTCAAGGTTGTCTGTTGATGAAGAGAACTCATTCAGTTTCTTGAGAAGTTCCTCTTTCATTTCTGCAGCAATCTGGTTCGAGCGCTTGCCGATAATGGCAACTGACTCATATACATTGCCGGTTTCTTCTACAAAATCTGCCATGTCTCTTGTGACAGTGTTGGTTGGAGCGTTTGTCTTTTTGTAATCCATCTTATATATAAGTTTAATATTATCACTCTTTAACAAAATCCTTTGCCTCAGCGAAGTAGCGTTCTGCCTCATCGAGATATTCGCTTGACGGGAACTCAGTTTTGAAGGCATAGTACTCATCAATTGTCTCGCGGTAGCGTTCGAGCTTTTTCTCCTCGATGCTATGATAGGCCATCTTGTACCTTGCTCTAAGAATCAGCATCGACAAATCCTCACGAAGCCTTGTGTAAGGGTAATCCTTAAGTGCGTTCTGCGCTGTTATTATACATGCGAGATAGTTGTTTCCCCTGTATGCCATAAAGTTACCGAGGTCATAGTACAACTGTGCCGAAAGGAATTCCTTCTCGACAAGCAAATCATGCATTCTCATAATCATCTCCTGGGCCTGAGGACGGAGAGAACTGAGCGGAAAGTACTCCATGAAGAGCTGCAGCTCGGAAATGGCCAAGTATGTATCGGACTGGTCAAGCTCGGGCTCGGTAATATCCATATAGAGCGACTTTCCGGAATGGAAACGTGCATATTCGGCAAACTCGCCACGCGGGTAGTTCGTGTAATAGACCTTGAAATACTGCGATGCAGTCTCATAGTCTTTAGAATCGTAATAGCACATCGCGAGAAGAATCAAAGACTCCTCGGCCTTGTCACTACCCTTCATCAATGTAACCACACTCTCCAGCAACTGCGAGGCCTTGACGTACTCACCCTCAAGATAATAAGCCTTTGCTGCCTCATATTTATAATCAATGTTGTTCGTTGTCAGGATTTTGTTATACGAATCACATGACACAAGCAACATGATAAGCGAAACCAGTATGAATATGTTCTTTTTCATTTTCAGGAATTATCCGAACCGCCAAAACATAACATTGCAATTCAGTCTGCAAAGATAACACTTTCCAACCAAAATTCAAACAAAAACCAGCCAATCTTGCCGACATCAAAGCAAATTAACCATAATTAAATAACAATGGCGTGCGGCAAAAATGATTTTGCCGCACGCCATTATAAGATAAAAAACACCTTATAGAACCACGACCTTTTTGTCTGCGACAATGTATACACCCTGGGCAAGGGGCACAAAAGCCGCCCCTTCTACATTGACGACAGCTACTGCACGCCCGGTGACATCATACACACGCACCTCGGTCGCACCCTCTGCAGAAATCACCACACCACCGTCTACATTTCTCGCTGTGATGAGATTATCTTCATTGACAGCCGCGACACCCACAGTTCCGTCAGTATTCTTCATGCCTTTTGTCTGATATACACGCACCCAGTCGAAACGGGTCTCATAGGTATGGTTCACATCAGCGTCCTTTGCCCATGAGCCATTGCCAACGCTCTGGTTAAGGATAAGATGGAAATGCTTGTCAAACGGCCACTGGCCCTGATTGAGCTGCGAAGCATTGGTTGACTTATTGTAACGTCCGACCTCTTTGCCGTCGACGTACCATATAAGGGTCTTCTCATCCCACTTGAGACCATAAGTGTGGTAGCGGTCATAGTTGACACCCGTATTGAAACTTGACTGAGGATTGTTCTTGTTGCCGAGGTCATATGTCCAATTACTGTGGATTGTATGATACGAGCGGCCGTCTGTATCAATCGCTTCCCATATGTCAATCTCGCCACAATCGGGCCAGCCTGCCGACTGGTCTTCGGGCATCATCCAGAATGCAGGGAAATGGCCTATCCAGGCATTGCTGAGGATACGCGCCTCGACATAGCCGTATGTAAAGCCGAAATGCCCGTTGCTCTTTATACCGCCTGTAATCATAGGAACAGGGTCACTCTCCTGGTCAGGGTTGGGGATTGCACGTGTCACAAGGTCGCCGCCTTGCAGATAGACGACCTCCTTGCTGTCGCTGAGCCAACGGTTCCAGGTTGAACCGTATCGCTTGCAGCGCATCCATTTCTCATCAAGCGGCTGGCTGTAGTCCTCGGCATTGAACTCGTCGCTGAACACCAGTTGCCACTCGCTGCCCTCTTCGGGTTCAAACTCGGCAAACAAAGCCACATCACCATCGAGACACCACGCAGGTACAATAGCCCTGCCATTGCCGTTGACATTTTCCTTATGCTCGCGCCACTGAAGATTGCCATTCACATACTGCTCGCCATCAAGATTATGTCCATGACGCACAATTACATTATTACACTTATATCCCGGAGCTCCGCGTAATACGATTGTAAACATTTCATTATTTTCAATCATCATGGGCAATGCTGTATTATCCACACCGTCTATACTTCCATCAACCGTGTGAAGTGCCAGTTTCTTCTTATCGCCTACGATACTTATAAGATAATCTATGATAAGACCATTTTCGGCTACAAAATTCTCGGAACCGCCAGGATTTATATTATCCGTATCCAGTTTCAGACGCATACGATACACACCTGCTGGTATTGCATCATCAAGAACAACGGTAGGAAGGGTTGCCACAGAACCCTTTTGGGCAGGATTTCCCTTGCTGTCTATACCATTATGACAAGAGAATGCGACGAGTTCACTCGATATTGCCGGCAGACCATTCTCATTCAACAAAGCCACGAACTTGCCGTCGTTATTGAGGTCGATATACATATAGACATTCTTGATGTTCTCACCAGCCAGATTTTCTATTACCGCATCTATAGCCCGAGTCCCTTCAAGCGTATAAAAACCGGTTTGATCCTCATCGGCAGCAAGGCGGTATGCATCTCTGTAAGTATCCGAACCACTGGGAGAGATTCCCATATTGTTCAACAACACAAGAAAACGGTGTTCTCCGGGAACCTGTGAATCCTTGTCGAACGAAAGCGCATAACCATCGCCACCGACACCGTCGCCAGCCCGTACAAACTCGGCTGTCATTCTCATATCACCGTCCACCATTTCTGCAGGTATTGTTATCTTGCCATCCTTCACAAAAGCACCCGAAACAACATCCTCACGCCACTGTTTCACACCATGAACAATCTTGTTACCATCGAGATTGTGACCATGAAGAACCTTTATGGCATCAAGCACATAGCCCTCATCGGGATTCACTGCTAGCACCAAAGACTGGCCAAACGCAACCTTTGCAGGCAGGGCCTCGCCCGTAACAGACAAGAGCGAACCGTTATTTGCGGTTACCGAAAGGGCACCCTCGGCAGCGTGCACATTCAGCACCACATCACATACCGCACCGCCATTCTTTATTATTCCGTTGCCATCCTCGGCACGGCCGGCAGGGTCAATGGATGCCCAGTCGACCTTGTAACGCATGCGATAGAAACCCGGAGCAAGGTCGGCCGGCAAGGTAAATGCAGGAGGGTTGAGCACATTGGCATTGTTCACCCTCTCGCCATTGCTGTTATAGCCCACACCGGAACCTACATTAGGTTCTGCGTACGAGAAAGCCATTGCATCGCTGTTCTCAGGCACGGTTCCGTCACTATTGAGCACAACATCAAACGCGCCATCCATACCACGGTCAACATAGACAAAACCGTGCATCCAATCGCCAGTAAAGCCGAAAGACGGGGCGAGCGTCTCGCCCGGCACAGCTTCAAAGCAACCATTTGTCACGTTGCTGTACACTTTGAGAGGAGTGGGCAACTGCAATGTCTGATTGTTAAGCGAAACACTGTTCAGGCGACGGCTGGCGTGAGTGTAGCCCTGCTCCTTATCGAATACAACAGGATAATCCTCTACTGCATTCTTGTCAACAAGAACCATACGGTCGATATCGCCCATATATGCAGTCTCATTGAAAAGACGGATGACATTCTCGCCCTTTTGGAGCACTACATCAAACTCTGCATAGCCGATACTGCCCCAACCTGCCGACTTTCCTGTATATACAATAGGTTCGCCGCCATTCACGCTCAGTTTCATAGTGCGCTCCTCGCCTGTTATGAAGTAGACACGAAGAGTGTACTCGCCGCCGTCCTTGCTGTACACATTACGCCACTGCAGGTCATTCTCGGCCTTACCGCCAAGCCAACCCACTGCAACGCCACCCGAGCAGATACCGTTTTCGGCATATATTGCAGTGCCATAGACCTCATTGTTCTTGATTTCCTGATACGATGTGAGCCATGCAGTCTCAGCCTCGTACACTGTACGCTCCAGGCGCTCATCGGCCTCGAGTTTGTAGATGCGTGTTCCATGAGCCGGAACAGTTACAGCCAAAGAGCCCTCATAAATACCCTTAACGGCCTTAACAAAGAGGTCGCGGACCTTCACTTCGCCAGCAAGATCGAGTTGAGAGAAATCAATGCTCATATTGACTGCTGCATCGGTCGGATTATAAAAAGCAACTACACGTTTTGTGCCATATTTCTCCTCAACATCCTTCACAAGGACATAGCCACCGTTCTCGCGTTTTACCACATAGGCCTGCTGGCCCAGAGGGTCCTGGTCAACGGCAATGAGTTCCTTGTTCTGCATAAGTTCAAGGGCATTACCCTTTATATCATTGAGGTCACAGCCGATAAGCAGCGGAGAACTCATCATGCACCACATACCGAAATGAGTTTTATCCTCTTCATCAGTGAGCCCGCGACCGACCTCAAGCATATCCATGTCGTTGTAATGACCTGGCGATGTATAAGCCGACAGGTAAAGACTTTGGTTGATGATGCCCTTCACAGACTCCCAGCCAAGATATATATCCTCTGTCGTGCGCCATGAATCTGCTATTTCGCATGCCCATGTGCCAGGGAATGCCCAACGGCAGATATTCCAGGTAACATCGGTGCGGCCTGTAGCCTCAATTGCCGCAGCAATCTCCTTGTAACGCTTTTCAACATCAAGGTCAAGCCCATCGGCATTGTTTTTTGCATCGGCACCACAATAGTCCACCTTGATAAAATCAAAATTCAGTTCATTGAAGTATAGCGCCATATCCTCGGCATCGTGGCCGTAGAGGCCAACGCCAATACCAATTGTATCCTTGGGCTGACCCCAATAAGATGCGCAAGTGTTTGCGCCCGCATCGGAGTATATACCGGCCTTGAGGCCCTGGCTGTGGATATAATCGACAAGAGGACGCAGCCCGTTGGGGAAGCGTGTGGGATGAATGAGCAGCTTGCCGCTCTCATCACGGCCGCCGAAGAAACCATCGTCAATGTTTATGTGGTTATATCCGCAATCCTTGAACCCAAGCTTAATCATAGCATCGGCCTGCGCCTTGATTACCGAATCATTTATTTGGAAACCATAGGTATTCCATGAACTCCAGCCCATAAGAGGCGGATTGTCCGCAGCTGCACACAAAGGCAGCGCCAGCAGCAATGCGTAAAAAAGTTTTTTCATATCTTCCTGTTTTAATTATTCATTCCAGACAATCTTCAATAATTGTCAAAAATAACACTATTTAGATGAATAAACAAAAAAAAGACAAAAAAGAAGAGAACTCTGTTTACCTATAGCCCTACCATCCTTGCGCATCTCATGAAAAAGTCTTATATTCGCGGTTCGTCAGTTTTAAACAACTTCAAGGAAAAATGAAATTCAAGCTTGTATCGGACTATGCCCCAATGGGCGACCAGCCGGAGGCTATTGCACAGCTTGTGCAGGGCATTAAGGACGGTATACCCGCACAGACACTGCTGGGTGTCACAGGTTCGGGAAAGACCTTCACCATGGCAAACGTCATTAAAGAGATTAACCGTCCCACACTCATACTCAGCCATAACAAAACCCTTGCGGCACAGCTTTACAACGAGTTCAAGGGATTCTTCCCCGAGAATGCAGTGGAATACTACGTATCGTACTACGACTACTACCAGCCCGAGGCGTATATCCCATCGAGCGACACCTACATTGAGAAAGACCTTGCCATAAACGATGAGATTGACAAGCTGAGGCTTGCAGCCACATCGGCGCTGTTATCGGGGCGCAAGGATGTTGTCGTTATATCATCGGTATCGTGCATATACGGTATGGGTAACCCTAGCGACTTCTACAACAACGTCATCGAGATACGCGTGGGCGAAAAACTCGACCGCAACGTATTCCTGCGTAAGCTTGTGGGCAGCCTGTACACACGCAATGACGTCGACCTCGCACGCGGCAATTTCCGCGTCAAAGGCGACACGGTAGAGGTAAGCCTTGCCTACAGCGACCATGTGCTGCGCATCACCTTCTGGGATGACGACATTGACGGCATTGAGGAGATTGACAGCGTGACAGGCGCACGCGTAGCCACTTTCGATGACTACAGGATATACCCTGCCAACCTCTTCATGACCACCAAAGAGAGCACCGAGCGTGCTATTGCCGAAATTGAGAAGGACCTCGCCGACAGGGAGGAGTATTTCCGCGAGATTGGCAAGCCGCTCGAGGCGAAGAGGCTGCATGAGCGTGTGACATACGACATTGAGATGCTGCGCGAGCTTGGGCACTGCTCGGGCATTGAGAACTATTCACGATATTTCGACGGACGCGAGGCGGGTACACGCCCCTACTGTCTGCTCGATTTCTTCCCCGAAGAGTTCCTGCTGATAATAGATGAGAGTCATGTCAGCGTGCCGCAGATTCATGCGATGTATGGCGGTGACCGCGCCCGAAAGACAAACCTTGTGGAGTTCGGGTTCCGACTGCCGGCAGCGTTCGACAACCGCCCACTCAAGTTCGAGGAGTTTGAGGAACTTACCCCGCAGACTATATATGTGAGCGCCACACCCGCCGACTACGAGCTTGTCAAGAGCGAGGGCATCGTTGTTGAACAGGTAATACGCCCCACAGGATTGCTCGACCCCATCATTGAAGTGCGTCCGCTTGCCAACCAGGTCGACGACCTTATGGAAGAGATACAGCTTCGCGTGGAGCGCGAGGAACGCGTGCTTGTCACCACCCTCACAAAGCGCATGGCCGAGGAGCTTACCGACTATCTGCACAAGAGCGGAGTCCGCTGCAACTACATACATAGCGACGTCGACACGCTCGACCGCATACAGATTATGACCGACTTGCGCGAAGGACTTTACGACGTACTCATAGGCGTCAATCTGTTGCGCGAAGGACTCGACTTGCCCGAAGTCTCGCTTGTGGCGATTCTCGATGCCGACAAGGAGGGATTCCTGCGGAGCCACCGCTCGCTTACACAGACTGCGGGCCGCGCAGCCCGTAACGTGAACGGAACAGTAATCTTCTATGCCGACAAGATTACCGAGAGCATGCAGCGCACCATTGACGAGACAGCCCGCCGCCGCGAGAAGCAGATGCGCTACAACCTGGAGCATGGAATAACCCCGAAACAGATAAAGAAGGAGATAAGCAATGCTCTTGCAACCGACAGGAAGGAGAAGGGTGCCGGCACAAGGATGTACAGCGAAGACACTGTACAGACACCTATAGCATGCGACCCGATTGTAGAGTTCATGAGCGCCGAGCAGCTCAAGAAGAGTATTGAGCGCACACGCAAGCTTATGGAGCAGGCTGCCGAGAAGATGGAGTTCGTTGAAGCCGCACAATACCGCGACGAGATGTTCCGTCTTCAGGAGTTGCTGAAGAACAAAGAACAGTGACAACTCAAACGGAAAAGGCAAAAGCAGGATATCGTTTAAAGTTCAGCACCACCCCATCATTAAACATTAAACATTAAACATTTCCCAAACATTGCCTTTTTTATACTAAATTTGCACCACCAATCATTAAAACCTATGATATTCAACAATATTATAAGCAGTGCCGACATTATCCAGACATGGAATGAGACAATTGAGCTACGTCTGACCACATTCGTTGCAATATGCATACTGCTATTGTACCTGACCGACCTGGTATGCCGCAAGATAATAGTACCCCTGACTAACAAGATTACCCGCAGGACAAGTTCAAAATGGGATGAAATACTGTTAAACGGCAATGTGCTGACAAACATCTGCCGCATTTTTCCGCCAATCATAATGTTGGCACTTCTGCCATACATGCTGGAACATGACAGTATAATCTATTTCTGGAGCGCCAAGGTAATAGCAATTTACATTACCGCAATATCAATAAAGCTATCATTCGCGATACTCAATGCGCTGTACGATATATCCAATCAGAACCAGAGACTGAGGAACAGGACACTGAAAGGTGTGTTCCAGATGTTCAAGATTATCGCCATATGCGTAGGTGCAATAATCATAATAAGCATTGTCATCGACAAGAACCCTTCCAACGTGCTTACTGGTCTCGGTGCCATGGCGGCTGTTCTCATGCTGGTATTCAAAGACCCTATCATGGGACTTGTGGCAGGCGTTCAGCTCTCGGCGAACGACATGCTGCGCCCGGGCGACTGGATTACGCTGCCCAAGCATGATGCCGACGGCGAGGTGGTGGAAGTGACACTTACCACCGTCAAGGTGCAGAACTGGGACAAGACCATCACGACAATACCGCCATACGCACTTGTCAGCGAATCGTTCCAGAACTGGCGAGGCATGTTCGACAGCGGCGGCCGACGCATCAAACGCTCAATCTACATTGACATGAACTCAATCAGTTTCTGTACCCCCGAGCAACAGAAGAGGTTCGGAGATAGAGGCTGGCTGAAAGGTCTGGAGGAGCATGATGAAGCGATTGTCAACCTGACCGTCCTGCGCAACTACCTGGATATCTATCTCCGCAACAACAAGCGCGTGAACCAGGAGATGACACTCATGATACGCCAGCTGCAGCCCACAGCGCAGGGATTGCCCCTTGAGCTCTACTTTTTCTCGGCAAACACCGCATGGGTGGCCTATGAGCATCTGCAGGCAGATATCTTCGAGCATATAATCGCGATGTTGCCGGAGTTCGGGCTGAAAGTATTCCAGAACCCGGCAGGCCGAGACCTCAACGGACTGATAGCAAGGGAGTAAAGGCAAGGAGTAAGATACGAGCCTCTAATCGGAGCCATGGGAGCACTGTGGAAGTTGTGCTACAAGCATTTATTCAGCCTCTTATTATTTATACAACAAGAATATACAAGGAATCTTGGACAAGTCAGGCACTTTGCCTTTCCACTCCTTTACAGTGCGGGTACGCACATACTCATCATCACAGGTAAGGTTGGCTGCAATGCACAGTTTTGTCTGAGGACGGCAGTTCTTCAGAATATCCTCAATCATCTTACCGTTGCGGTAGGGAGTCTCGATAAAGAGCTGTGTCTGTTCCTCATTATATATGCGCTGTTCAAGCTGACGCAGTTTCTTTGCGCGCTCCTCGGGTTTGATGGGGAGATATCCGTTGAATGCAAAGCTCTGCCCGTTGAATCCAGACGCCATAACAGAGAGGATTATGCTTGAGGGCCCCACCAGAGGCACAACTTTCAGCCCCTTACGCTGCGCTATGGCAACGACATCGGCACCCGGGTCGGCGACGGCAGGACAGCCGGCCTCGGAGATGACGCCCATGGGCTTACCGTCACACAGCGGACGCAGGTATCCCGAGATGTCCTGGGGCGAGGTATGTTTATTCAACTCGAAGAACTGCGAACCGTCAATATCGAACTGCGGGTCTACCTTGCGCAAGAAACGTCGGGCCGAGCGCACATCCTCCACTATAAAATGCCTTATTCCGGCAATGACTCCGGCGTTGTAATCGGGCAGTACCCTTGCAATTTCCGTCTCGCCCAATGTAACCGGTATAAGATACAATGCAGTTTCCATAGTACTATTTTTTCAGTTGTGAATAGCGTTTCGCGCCACAGGCATAATAGCGCCACAGGAGCATGAAACCTGCGCGTTCCTTTATTTCGCATACTGTTGCTGCGAGATTGGCCTCGCGCACAGCCTTATAGTTCTCCTTCATCTTACGGAAATCCCTACGTGCCTTGAAGAGAGCCTTGCAGTGCGACCAGTCGCCAGTAAGGACAAATTTCAGCGCTGCCACATAATCAAGGAGACAACGTACCCTCATGACTTTGCCGAGTTCGCACGACGGCAGGTTCTTATACAGCATAAGCAGATTGTTGCGGAAATTGAGGTACGTCTTTTTGGGATTGCCGGCCGACAGCGTGGCACCGCCCACATGATAGACCTTGCTGCCCGGCACACACACGATACGATGCCCGCGGGCACGCAGACGCCAACAGAGGTCAATCTCCTCCATGTGCGCAAAGAAGCTTCCGTCAAGTCCACCGGTTGCACGAAAAGCCGCAGCACGCACAAGAAGCGCGGCTCCTGTTGCCCAGAAGATATCGCACGCGGTATCATACTGGTTGCAGTCCTCTTCTACGGTATCGAAGATACGGCCGCGACAGTAGGGATAGCCATAGCGGTCGATGAACCCTCCCGCTGCACCTGCATATTCAAAATGTGTCTTACGCTTGAAGTCAAGCACCTTGGGCTGACAGGCAACGACACTCTCATCGGCGTCAAGAGCTGCAACGAGCGGTTCAAGCCAGCCAGGCGTTACCTCGACATCCGAATTGAGCAGAAGGACATAATCGGCAGTGACCGATTCGAGTGCCTTGTTGTACCCGTCGGCAAAACCGTAGTTCCTGTCAAGGATTATGAGGCCTACCGTCGGGAACTTCTCCTTTACAAGCGCCACCGAACCGTCGGTAGAGGCATTGTCTGCGACAATTATGTCGGCATCGGGAGTATACTCCACAACAGACGGAAGGAAACGCCTGAGCATCTCCTCGCCATTGTAGTTCAATATGACAACAGCCGTTCTTTTCATATCCTAATCGGCAAAGCCTATTATCTCATCAGCGACAAGAGCCGACCTGTCTTCATTGAAACCACCCAGACGCACACGCACCAGACGGTTCACATAATCAGCCTTGGGCACAGTCTCGACACGTATATAATTGCTTGTAAAGCCACCCATGGGCATTCCTTGACGGGGTTTCTCAAAGAGTACCACAGCCTCTCTACCGATAAATCGCTCATAGAAGGCAAGACGTTTCTCCTCGCTCAAAGCGATGAGCAGCTGGCTGCGGCGGTGTTTCTCGGCGGGCGACACGGCACCGTCAATCTTCAATGCCTGTGTACCGGGACGCTCCGAATAGCTGAATACATGCAGCTGCGATATATCAAGTCCTTTTATGAACTCGTATGCCTTGGAGAAAAGTTCCTCACTCTCGCCACGAGTACCTACTATCACATCGACACCGATGAACGCATCGGGCAGCAGTTCGCGCACCCTAGCAATCTTCTGCGCGAAGAACGATGTATCATAACGGCGGTGCATCAGTTTCAGCACCTCATCGCTGCCCGCCTGCAGAGGGATGTGGAAATGAGGCATGAAGCTGCGCGACTGCGCAACATACTCAATTATCTCATCCGTAATGAGGTTAGGCTCGATTGATGATATGCGGTAGCGCGATATGCCCTCTACCCCATCAAGAGCCTTCACGAGCGAGACAAAGCTCTCTCCAGTACTCTTGCCGAAGTCTCCGATATTCACACCTGTTATGACAATCTCCTTGCCACCTTCGGCAGCTGCCTTCTGCGCCTGCTCCACAAGTTCGCTCACATGCGGGTTGCGGCTGCGGCCTCGTGCAAAAGGTATGGTGCAATATGTACAGAAATAGTCGCAGCCATCCTGCACCTTAAGGAAATAACGCGTACGGTCACCACGCGAGCATGAATGCACGAAGTTACGCACATCCTTTGCAGGCTGTGCATACCACTCGCCGCCATCGCTGTGCTTTACAAGATTACCGAGATGTTCGAGGACCTCGCCCTTCTTATCAATGCCAAGAACGACATCGACACCAAGTTCCTTGGAGAGTTTTTCGGCCGACAGCTGTGCATAGCAACCCGTAACGACCACATAGGCACCGGGATTCTGGCGCACGAGCTTGTGTATTACCTGACGGCACTTCTTCTCGGCCTCCTGTGTCACGGCACAGCTGTTGATTATGCATATATCGGCTTTCTCCCCACGTTTGGCCGTACGTATCCCCGCCTCCTGAAGACGGCGTTCAATCGTAGCAGTCTCGGAGAAGTTCAACTTGCAACCGAGGGTATAATATATCGCTTTCTTATCTTTGAATACTGTATAATCTATCATTTGCCAAATTATGGCCCTATTAGCCAAACCAACGCGAAAATAGCACCTTTTTTCCAAATAACCGGAATTTGCGTACGGTTTAAAAACGAAATGCATAAAAAAAATAATAACAAACCAGCCCGACAGCCGATTTGTCATTATTCAAATTTACCTCTTAGGTAAACTAATCCGCTTGTTTAAAGCAATCTCTTGCCCTAAGGCAAAGAGATTGAATGTACCGTAAAGATACAATTAGTTTGCAGACTCAGCAGGAACTACCTCTGTTGCAGGAGTCTCGCCTACAGCAGCAGGAAGAACGTCTGTAGCAGCAGCAGGAACAACGTCTGTAGCAACGATTGAATCACCGCAGCAAGCAGCCTCATTGCACTGAGTCTCAGCAGCCTTGTTACCACCACATGAAACCATTGCGAAAGCCATAACGGCTACGAACATAATCTTCTTCATAACAACATTAAATATTTAATTAATGCCTACTCCCTTTTTAGCGTTTCGGCAAACCTCTTTCATCAAATCAGTTGCAAAGGTACTACATTTTATTTATTATTTGCAAACATTTTGAAAATTTTATCTGTTTTTTTGTAAATGAGTTACAAAATTGTCATTATCCAAGGCATCCGCATCAAAAATCCACCATTTTCCAAAAGAGAAACATAATAATGGGCGATTTTTATGACAACACAGACAATTAAAACTTGTAGTTATCGAGCTCCACGACAATCAGAATAATCATTCCAGTTTCCTCACCCTTACAAGCACATCTTATTATCTAAAAGTGAGTTCTTTTGCTTTTACCCCTTTACAGAGAAGGCGTCTATTCTTCGTTGAGCATCCGTTTAATTTTTTCAACCTCCACCTTCCTCTCCTTAGGGATTATTCCTGCTTCATCTAATTGTCTAAAGTCATCAAGAAAAGATTCTTTCAAATCCGCCTTATACAGGGAATATATCCTTTCAGCTTCTTCGTTCTTGCCTTGTAGCAATAATGCTGCAGCAAGATTAGTATTAATGAATATTTCTGTAGAATCTATTCCTATTGCTTCAATAGAATAGGCTTCCGCTTCATCGAATTTACCTATCATCAAAGAGTAAAATGACATTGATATCAGAGCTTCAATATATTGTTTTTCATTTGCCAGTGCAGATTCTTCGTATAGTCTTTTTCTTATGTTAAGAGCATCTTCCGCTGTTTTATACGCTTTTAGGAATTGTTGGGTTTTAGAGTATAGAAAAACTAAACAGTCGAGTGTTGTTGCAACATCAGGGTGGTTCTCGCCAAGCACATTTAATTGAACCACAAGAGCCTTGTTAAGGTATTCCAAAGCCTTGTCGTAATCTCCAAGACTATAATATGCCACACCTATATTGCTGTAACTTGCAGCAACAGCAGGGTGGTTCTCGCCAAGCACATTTAATTGAATCCCAGGAGCCTTGTTATAGTATTCCAAAGCCTTGTCGTAATCTCCAAGACTATCATAAGCCATACCTATATTGTTGTAAATTGCAGCAACATCAGGGTGGTTCTCGCCAAACACATCTAAACGAATGTCATGAGCCTTGTTATAGTATTCCAAAGCCTTGTCGTAATCTCCAAGACTATAATATGCCAAACCTATATTGCTGTAACTTGCAGCAACAGCAGGGTGGTTCTCGCCA
>JAGBFX010000036.1 GCA_017936265.1 Bacteroidaceae bacterium
AACCCCGAGGGGAGTATCAAACGGGCCAGTTCCAACAATATATTTTCGTCTTGCATCATACTTTTATTTATGATGCGAAGATAACATTTTTATATCAGCCCCCCAACTTTTGCAGGTGAGCCATATTACCATAGAAAGCATTCCCTCAACTTTTTACGTTGAGCCCTTATGGCTGTGTCACAAGACTATGTAAATATAGTTCAATAAGGAGCCTTTGTCAAGAGGAAACTGTGGATTTTTTTATTAAAATAGTGGTTGCGGTCTTTTGACTGCAACCACTCCTGAATACTTAATAATTTGATAGTCCTATTATTATACCTGCCGATATTGACTTGAACTCAGGGCCATAGTCCGTGTCCAGTGTATTCGTGGGGGAGTATTTGAAATAGAATTCTATCGGGTTAATGATGAGTCCTGCCTTGAAATCTACTGTCACTGGTTTCTGGTGTATGTTGCTGCTTGTCTCCTTGAATCCCTCTTTCTCCTTGCCGCTGCCGATAGTGTACCTTGTCTTTATCGATGCATGGGTGTTGAAATTGACTATCGGGCCGGCCTCTATTGCAACATGTCTGTTCAGGCCCTGACGGAGCATCAGCTCAAGTGTCATCGAGAATACCTTGACACGTGAAAAATTGATATCTGCGCCGTCAGGGTAGGGGGCAACGGTCAACTTATTCTCTTCCTTCATGAACCTGCGGTCTCCTTTCATGCGGTAGTTGCGCCAGTCGACGCCGAATCCCAAGGATAGGAATGTCCTGTTGAACGGTCTGTACTCCCAATTGAAGATATTGTTCAGGATGAACTCCCATCCGGCATTGCCGAACTCCACATCCATGCCCGGTGCTTGTGAGTGTGCCGAAACGAGTCCCATACCGAACTCAAGGTCACTCAGCAGGTTGAACGAGAAGCGTGACTGTGGCCTGTATATGCTCCTCTTCTCTTTTCCTGCATTCTTGAAAGGGATATTGAAGTCCCAACTGGAGCTTGTCTGCTGATAACTCGTACGGTTTTCTTTTGTATCGCTTTTCTGTTCTATTGACAGCTTGTAGCCGTTCTCCCCTTCTTTAAGTACAAGAACGCTGCTCTTCTGCGGGGATTTGGTCAGTACAATCCTGTCGGCATCCTCAAAGAGAGCACCTTTTTTAATGTCATAACCCACTCTGCCTGTCTGTGTCGTATTGGTCTCTGACGACCCGTTTGTAAAGTGGGTAATCTTGATGTTGTACACTTGTCCCCCGTGGTTGCCTTTGGCTTCAATTACAAAGCCTTCTCCGCATTCGGTTATCATAACCCACTGTGGGTCTACAATTTCAAGAGAGGCGTTGTCGTTGTTCTTGACATACTGCTTGGCAAGAGTGTTGATGTCGCTTTTCCCTGTCTGTGCCTGGATGTTAAGTGCTCCGGCAAGCATCATCATTGTCAATAAAAATTTTTTCATGGTATATTCTGTTTTTGTTTGTTTCTGTAGTGTGATATCGCAAATCATCCTTTCATTTCTGGAACATCTTCTTAAGTTCGGTAAGGGTAGGGTATCCTTCCATGTAGACTATGGTAATTTCGCATGGCTCATCTTCGCGCAGTGAGCTGTTGCGGTAGAATATGTAGCGATATTTCCCATCCTTGTCCGGTTTGAACTGATAGAATCCGTAGTAGAGCTTTCCGTTAATGTAGCCGCACTCCTTGTCTATGGCTTTATCCTCGTTGCTCTCGATGACCTCTTCAATATATTTGAAATGTCTGCGGTCGCTTGTCGTAGCCGTGCTGAACAGCGTCAGCTTATATGGCTTCAGACTGTTGCCCTCGGTGCACGAGGATTCCTGATGTCTCATGCTCTTGCCGTTGAATATGTGCGATGCCTCAACTCTCTGCGCTTGTGCTGCAAATGCGAATATGCATACCATTATTGCTGTTATAATCCGTTTCATCTCGTTTGCGGTTAATTGTTTGCCAAATTGAACATAGCTTCCAGTTGCTCATCAACAGAGTTGCCTCTTGTCGTGTTTCCTATCATTGCCATTGTCTGTTGCATTTGTGCAAGGACAAACTCCTTGTCGGTGTATATCCTGCCGTTTATGTTTGCTATATACACATCCTTATCGGTGGGTGCTCCTGCATTGAACATGAAGCCAGTGAATGCGACTATTGCTATGGCGGCAGCTGCTGCCGTCCAGCGTACGGCAAATCTTCTTGAGTCTGATACTTCTTTCCTTGCATGCTCCTTCTCGA
Source organism: Bacteroidaceae bacterium (assembly GCA_017936265.1). Lineage (GTDB taxonomy): Bacteria > Bacteroidota > Bacteroidia > Bacteroidales > Bacteroidaceae > HGM04593. The sequence goes on from JAGBFX010000036.1 coordinate 2,227, forward strand.
TGGCACGTGCTGTGGCAAGATAGCCCATAACAGCCTTTATCTCATTGAACTCGGGGATGTCGCTCTCCTCGGTGGCGAGGAATGCTGCGAGGGCTTTCTCCTCTTCGGCTGTGGCTGTGGCGTCGAAGTACTTTTCGGCAATTGTCAGCCATTGTTTTATATCTTTGTTCTTATTCATCCTTTGCCTCCTTTCTGTAACACTCCCTTATCTTTTTTCTTGCTCTTGACAGGTTCATCCTTACTGCGCTCTCTGTCGATGACAGCCGTCCTGCAATCTCTTCAACCGTGCATCCCTCAATCTCCTTCAGTTGTATTATCTCTTTCTGTTGTGGTGTAAGTTCCTCGTCTATTATCTTCTTTACTTCGTTGTATCTCTCCTCGTGTCCGTTGTCTCCGCCCTCTTCGTAACTGTCATGCTCTTCATTTATCGGCACTGTCTCGATCTTCCGCTTGCGTATGTTGTCTATGCATATATTACGCAGGGTCGTGGTGGCGAGCGCTTCGGCCTCGGCTTCGCTCTCAATTTTTTCCCGCCTCGGCCATAGCCTGCAGAAGGCATCCTGTAGGGCGTCGGCAGCGTCATCCTCGCTAGGTAGGATGTGCATGGCCATGCGCAGGAATCTCTTGCGCAGAGCGGTAAATGTCGAAATCAGTACCTTGTCGCTCATTTTGTGTCCTGTTCTATTATGTAAACGTAAAGATATACAATTTGTAACAGCTGTTACTTATTTTTTTTGATGTTTCTTCTTTTTAAAATAGGTATTGACGGGTAAGTACATACAAAAATAGGCAACCCTGTGGGGTTGCCTATTTTTTGTGGTTCTTTTGTGATGTGATTAGAAGTGTACGTACACTCTGTTCTCCATCGGATAAATCTTGCCGAGAGCTTTCTCAACAGCTGTAACAATGTAGTTCCTGTTGTAGAGTGACTCAATCTGCTGCTTCTCGGCTGTTGCGTCGAATGTTCCGTTCTTTGCATCCTTTGATGCAACCTCGATTACATATACGCCGTTAACGCCTTCGAATGGAGCGCTTGTCTCGCCTGCGTTCATCTTTGAAGCGACAGCTGCGATGGCAACCTCATCCTGCATTGTTGAAGATACGTTTGTAGGCTTCTTGAACTCTACCTTGTCAATGGTGTATGTAGAAATCTTTGAATTGTTCTTCAGGTCGTTGTAGCTCTTGTCCTTCATCTCTGCCATAGCCTGCTCCTTAGCCTTCTCGCTCTGAGCCATTCTCTTCGCGAAATCGCTTACGGTGCGGCCTGGAGACAACTCGCTTGTAAGAGGTTTGTAACCCTTCTCGTTGATGTTTTCAAGTGCTACTGCCATGAATACATCGTCGTTGCCGCACTTCTTGATGCTTGAAATCTGGCCGGGTTTTGTCTCCTCGTTGAAAATCCAATCGATGAAGTCACCGGTCTTGCTTATGTTGGCAATGATGGCAGAACCTGTTGTCACGCCCTGCTGTGGAAGTACCCAGTAAGCCTGTGACTCATCGTTTGCAACCTTCTCCTCGAGCTCGGCGAGTGTCTGGCAGCTGCCTACGAACTTGCAGAACTTGTCATACTCCTCGTTGTATGTCTCGTTGCTGAATACCTTCTCGCGGCGGATTACGAATGTGTTGTATGCATCGACGCTGCCGTTCTTCTCGATAATCTGGAACAGGAGCTTGCCGTTGAAACCCTGAACGTTGATGTCCGATGTAAGATACTGGCCTACAGGCGCATTGTAGATATCCTTCTGTGTATCGATGTCATCAACAAGACCGAACACCTCGTTCGCGTTGTCTGTGTTGATTGTCAAAGAGTCGAACTGTGCTCTGTAGTTGCTTGCAACAGCCTTGAAGTCCGCGCCGTTGTTGAGCAGGTTAAGGAGACTGTCTGCAGCAACGTTCAGGTCAACAGTTGTACCGTCTGCCGCAACCTCGCTTATTGTGATAGCACGAATCATGAAAGACTCGGGTACTGTAGCTTTCTCGACGTTCATGTATACATCGTATGTGTTTATGAACTGGTCTCTGCTTACAGCAATTGTCTGATCAACCGGACCGAGAACCTCATTAACCTCAAGTGTATCGATGGCAGATGCCACTGTCGGGTCAAGGAGTGCCTTTGGCAACAGGAAGTTGTTGTAAGGGACCATGCTGCGTGAGATGCGTGCAAGCTTCTGATACTTGTCATAACCGTTCCTGAGTGAATCGGCATACTTTGTCATGTCTGCCTTCAGAGCGGCAAGGTCCTTCTCGCTTGGAACAACCTGCTTTACGATATACTTGATGTCACGTGTCTCCACTTCGTTTGACAGATAGGGGTTGTTTGCCTTGTTCTCCTCGTAGCTCTTTGCAATCTCCTCCTCGGTAACCTCGATGTTGTCAATGTCCATTCTGTTGAATGGGTAGAGGGCAACGTTAAGGGTGTATGTGTTGTCGTTGAGGTCGAAGTTCTTCTGTGCTACTGCGGGGTTGGCGATTGTTGCCTCTGATGCAAGTGTGTTCACTTTCTTGCGGAGCATCTCAAGAACAACCTCTCTCTCAATGTACTTCCAGCTGTTGTAGAGTGCGTCTACGTTAGAGTCAATCATGCCGTTGAGCTTCTGCTCCTCATATACCTGGATGAGCTCTGCAAGGAACTGCATGTTGAAGTTACCGCCAGCGCGGAATGCGCTCTGTGGCTGTACTGATGTCCTTACAAAGTCGCTCTTGCCGTTTGTGAGCACGAGGTTTACCTCCTCGGGAGTGATTGTTATGCCAAGCTCCTTTGCGTAGTTGTTGTAAAGTGCACTGTTTGACAAAAGGTTCCAAACCATTACCTGACGGCTCTCCTCGGGAATATCATAACCTGAAACCTTGCAGAAACAGTCAAGTTCGTTGTAAACCTGCTGATACTCTCTTGCGTCAATCTCGCTGTCGCCGACTGTGCCGACTGATGTGTCGATAGAGTGTGAGTCAAACAGTTTTACGGCATCGCCTGCAATGAAAGCAAACAATGCAAGACCCACAAAGATAACCAAGAGCGGGCCCATGTTGCGTAGTTTTTGTAATGTTGCCATAAATATTATTTTTTTGTTTTGTTTTTTTTGCATTAAACTTCGCAAAGTTAGTAAAATGCTTTGGATTTATTGTAATAAATAATCAAAAAGTTGCAATAAATAATGGACAAAAAAGGCAGCGCAAAGGCCCTTTTTTGTCCATTATTGCATTATTTTCACAAATTGTTCTGTTTTTGTCCAGATACAGCTTCCGGCTACAGGTTATTTCGGTTCTCCTTTTACCGAGAGCTTGACCAGTTCAATCTTGGTGTTCCTCAGTTTTGTCGCCTGTATGCTGAATTTACCTATTTTTATCTTCTCGTTCAGCTGCGGGAAACGTTGCAGGTGTACAAGAATGAAACCGCTGAGTGTCTGGTAGTCATCCGATTCGGGAATCCCAAGATCGTACATCTCGTTAATATGCTCAATCTCAAGCCTTCCTGATAACAGATACTCGTTCTCCCCAAGCTCTTTCGCTACCAGGTTCTGATTGTCATGTTCATCCTCAATCTCACCGATAATCTCCTCGAGCAGGTCCTCAAGCGATACAATTCCCGATGTGCCTCCGAATTCATCAACGACCACTGCAAGTGACTTTTTCTGCTGCATTAGTCTGCGCATCAGTTTCTCGGCCGAAAGGGTCTCGGGTACATACGGCATCTTGCATATCCTCTGCTGCCAGTTCTTTCCCAGACGGAACAGCTCCGATGAGTGTATGTAGCCGATGATGTTGTCGATGTTGTCCTTGAATACCACTACTTTGGAGTGTCCCGATTCGGTAAATATCGATTTCAGTTCCTCGAGTGGCGTGTTTACCTCTACCGCATCAATCTCGGTACGTGGCACCAGGCAGTCTCTGACCTTGATGCTCGAGAAATCCAGTGCATTCTGGAAAATCCTCACGTCATTGTCGATATCCTCTTTCTCATCGGCATTGTCAAGCGTAGACTGTATAAGGTTATTCAGTTCAGTCTTCGTGAATGTGGTGTCGCGGACCTCATCCTTGATTCTGACATTGAAGATGCGCAGTAGAAGACACGAACAGAATGTCGTGAACTTTGAGAGCGGATAGAGTATGATGTATATGGGATAGATTATGAGGGCAAACCTCTTGAGCGAACTGTTCGGGTCAATCCTGAACAGTGCTTTCGGTACGAACTCGCCTGTAAAGATTATTACAATAGTGGAAATCACGGTCTCGAGCAACAGCCTTACCGATTCATTGCCTTGAAGCCCTGCCAGAATGGTGCTGTTCAGTATCCTTGCCATGAGAATACCATATATGACAAGCACGATATTGTTGCCGACAAGCAGTGTCGAGATGAAGTTGTTGCTGTTCGAGTAGAACTTGTTTATGGCTGCCGATGTCAGCGAGGGCTCGCTGCGGTCAATGCCGTGAAGGAGCTTGTTCGATGACACGAATGCTATCTCCATGCCCGAAAAGAGCGCAGAGAAAAGTATTACGATTATGAGCAGTATTATGTTGGTTGTCATCTTGTCACTCTTCTTTAATTGTATAAATACCCTTGGTGTTCTTTATTTCCCACTGTGTCATGCTCTGGTTCGATGAGAAACCGATACCTTCGGTTGTCTGCTCCTCCTGTTCAATCTTTATGTACGCGTCGGAGTATATCTTCTCTTCCTCCTGGTTCCAGTACATGAGGTCGGTGTAGAAACGCTCGTTCTTGGGGTTCCTGATATCTACGTTGCCTATGAGTTTCCACAGCTTCTGCTCGCTGTAGTAATAGGCTGTGTCGCACTTGATGGTGGCCTCTACGTTCATTCCGTAGTCATACTTCTCAAGGTACACGCCCTTCTCGAAGGCCCAGTAGGGTGGTTGTCTGCGGTCGAAAATGAGCCACTCCTCGGCATCAATCCTGTAGCTGATGCGACCGGAGTCGCTTATTATGGTGCTTACACCGTATGTGCTCATGACAGCCATGGAGTCGCGGTTCTCTATTATCACACTCTCCTCCTGTACGCTGTTACATGAGGTCACGAAAATTGGTACAACAACCGCAAGTGCTGCGGCTGTTGTACCAATAAACCTGATTATCCTATTAACGGATCTTTGTGCTCTCATTAATCCAACCACCGATGTTGATGACCTTACCAGCCTCGTAACCTCTCATGAAGAGGTCCTCGATTTTGGGTGTGTGCTTGCTGTAGATAGCGAAGAGCTTGTCGGCCTCTCTCTTTACAGAGGGGTCTACAGCCTTTGCGCGGTCAAGACGGTCAAGGCAGAGGAAGTATGTACAGCCGTTCATGATGTCATCCTCGCTCCACTTGTTCGCAGCACCGTAGCACTGTGCGATGAGGATATGTGGCTGGCCGTACTTGCTGTTGAAGCTGAGGGCCTTGTTCGCATAAGAACGAGCCTTGGCATAGTTGTTGAGGCTGTACTGAATCAAACCTACCTTGTAGCAGAGCTCGGCCTTTGTGGTGATAGATGCCTCAAGTTCGATAGCCTGATCGAAGAACTCGATAGCCTTGTCAATCTCGCCCTTCTTGTAGTAGCGGTAACCGCAACCCATGGCTGCCTTTGCTGTAGGCTCGATTGCGAGTGCGTACTCGGCTGCAGTGAGGTATGTGTCCTCATTTGTACACTTAAGCATACTCATTACAGAAAGCACTTTGTTCAGGTACTCGATATTCTCTTTGTTTGCCTCAAGTGTAGGAGCGTAAATCTTGCTCAGGTCCTCGCATGAAGCAGCACCGCTGTTGATGAAATATGCATCGATGTTGCTCTTTGAGATACGTGACGCGTCAATCATCTTGCCATATGCGATAGCGTTAAGGCTGTCTCTCGGGTTGCCCTCCTCCTGATACTTCTTCTCGCTGCGCTCGATATTGTCGTGATACTTGTCAAGAACCTCTACAATGTAGATTGATGCGTTCAGATAGTCATCGATAATCTGCTCGCTGTGGCTCTTGTCCTGCTTGTACTTGAGTGCTGAGTACTTCATGAAGCGCTCTGTGACAGCGTACTCTGACATGCCCTTCTCCATCTCTACCGATTTCGCGAGCATGTTGTACATTGTGTCAACCGGAGCATCCTTGTAGTACTGCATGTATGCCAAGGCCTTCTTGCCGAGCAACTGGCCGGCAGAGAGCTTTGTCTTTGTGATGGCCTGCAACTTGTCGATATACTTTATCTCCTGGTCGTAGATACTGAGAAGTTCCTGGATGTAAGCCTCCTTCTTTGCAGGGTCGCTCTCCTTCTTGATAAGCTCGGTAAGGAGCTTTACACCATTGGTGTATGTGTCTACACGCGCAACGGGGAACTCGTTGAATATAGTCTTCCAAGACTCATATGCAGTCGCGTAGTCCTTGTTGTTAAGGTTTACATTTACAATTGTAATAGTCTCGATACATCTCACGCTGTCCTCACCCTGTCCGAAACGGAATTCGTTGGTGATACCATTCTGTGCGCTTGCACCTGTTGCTACAAGTACAAGGAGTGCAAAAATCAATTTCTTCATTATTATTCTCTTTACTTATATTTTTATTCTGTATTTATCTCACTTTCAGTTTCATGAACCAGCTCTCGTTGAATGTTATGCCAAGGTTGATTCTGAAATAGTTCTCGGCAATCATACTTGCCGATTTCGGCTCCATGTGTATGAACTGCCCCGAAAGATGCAGTGTGGCATGGCTGTTCCTGTTGTTGCCGTTGATGAACGGTAGCGATATACCTGCGCTGACACCGTACTCCTCGCACCCTTTTCTTCCCTCTATTTCTGTGTATGGCTGTGCATAGTAGGCTCCGGCTCTGTAGGTAATCATCTTGAATATGTTGTTCGACAATGTGGCCGGTGCATATTCGGCGCCGATTGATACCTTGCTCCTGTCAATGCCCTTGTCAATGCCGAAGAACGATGATGTGCTCCACTGCTGCAGGGTGTAGTCGGCTCCTATCTTCAATCTATTGTTGTATGTATATGTAAAGCCGATACCATATGTATGTGGCAGGCTGAAACCGCCCTTTATTCTCTCAGTGGTGGTAGAATCCGTTGTTATCTCGGTAATTTTGCCTTTGGCGTTCATGTCGTGCCCGAGCGAATATGTGGCGCCGATTACAATGTCGTTCTTCTTGCCCAGTTTGGTCGCATACTGCAATCCGAAATCGACCTTGTAGCTTTTCATCGTCACGTTGTATGTGCGGGTGCGGTCGGTGCTGTTCGCAAAGTCAATACCTACCTCATGGGTAATGTCACCGTAGACGTACGACCCCATGACACCTACTGAAAGGGATTTTATCGGCTGCCAACCGAGACCGATGTATGGCTGGTATATGCCGCCTGTTCCGCTGTATTTGTTCGTACTGGCATGGTTGGTGCCATTGTTCGATGTGTTGCTGAACGAGTAGCCGACATTAGAGTATGGCAGAAAACCTGCCGACATGCCAAGGTTCTTGCGAATCCTGAACTGTACCGCTACATAATCGAAACTGGCATTCTTGGCATTTATCTTCTTGTTCCCCTCCTTGAAATTCACGTTCTGTAACGAGAAGCCAGCCTCAAAAAGCATTGTCAGGGTGTCGGCCTGTGCAAACGATGCCGGGTTCAGTATATTTATGTATCCGTTGCTGCGGAGTCCGTAGCCCAGACCGCCCATCTGTCTGTTTACGCCCAGGCTCTGGTCCGACAGCAGTCCGACGCCGTAACGTGAATACGGCGAATTGCTGCCATTGTCCGCATATGAGCATGTTATGGCAAACAGCATTGCAATGAGTGCGAATATCTTTTTATTCATTATAGTAGTCCTGTAAAATACAATTCAATCCTTTGGCAACTAAATATTTGTCTGCAAAGATGCTACTTTTTATGCTATTTTTCAAAGATTTTTCATCTCCGCCCGTTAAAAAAACCAAAACGTCGCCATATTTTTCTCTGTATTCGGTGATGTAACCTTCAATCTCATGGCAAATCCCTCTTATTACTCCGCTCCGGATAGCCGTTTCGGTGTCATGCCCCATAACCGGTGTCTCGCCCTCCTTCTCTATGAGTGGCAGGCGGCTCGTGTAGTCATGAAGTGCCATCAGACGCATCTTTATTCCCGGTGAAATGTTGCCGCCGCGGTAGTGTCCGCGTCTGTCTACAAAATCAATGGTAATGGCGCTCCCGCAGTCAATGACAAGCATGTCATGTCCCGGAGCCTCGTTCCAGGCACCTGTCGCTGCCGCAAGCCTGTCGCTGCCCAGGGTGTGTGGCGTGCTGTAGTCTATGCTCAGTGGAGTGGGTGTCTCGCTATTGAACCATAGCACCGGGCATCCAAGTATCCCGAACTCCTTTCTTGCGGCATCATCAAGGTCTATGACCGATGATACTATTATCTTCTCAATCTCGAATTCCTTGTTCCACTCACTCAGGATTCCGGATGTTCCGTTGTTCCTCCGTGAATGTAGGACAAGCTGTTTTCCATTGAATAGATAGTACTTCGAACTGTTGTTTCCTATGTCTACAATAAGGTTCAAAATCGGGTGCTTGAAATTTTTTTGCAAAGATACAGCAAACGAGCGAGAAATATGAAGTTTACTTCATTTTTTTCAAAGCGAGTGCAGAAAATCTTCGAGGTTTACCTCAAAGACAGTGCCTCCGAGCGAGAAATATGAAGTTTACTTCATTTTTTCGCTTTGTGCTAATTTCGTTTTGTACCGGGGTGGTGATTGCATGCTTTCCGCATGTCGTGTAGACAATGCAAGTTGAACAGAGTACTCCAATCTTTCCAATGAAACGGCTTCTTCTTTTTGTTGCTTACGGCGGAAATTGTATCTTTGCATCGCTATAATTATTTCAAATTAATATTTTAGTGAAAAGAATATTGTTACTGTTGCTGGCGTGTATGCTTGTCGCAGCTCCAATGAGGGCGGATGAGGCACGTTTCAGCCTTATTACATGCTCTCCCGGCGATGAGGCCTATTCCCTTTTCGGACATACGGCATTGAGGTATGTCGATGAGGAGAGTGGGGTTGACAAGGTCTACAATTACGGCTATTTCAGTTTCGATACTCCCAATTTCGTGTGGCGTTTCATTCTTGGCCAGACCGATTATCTTGTGGCTTCGATACCATTTGAATATTTCATTCCCGAGTATGTGGAGCGTGGCTCTATGGTAGTGGAGCAGGTACTCAACCTCACTCCGTCTCAGGTAAGGAGTCTATACCGTCTTCTCGAAGAGAACTGCCGTCTCCGGAACAGGGTCTACCGCTATAACTATTTCTATGCCAACTGTACCACTAAGGCCCGTGACAAGTTCCTGGAATCGCTCGGCAACGGGTGCAGTATCGTGTACATGCAGCCCGAGGTTCCTCTGCCCACATTCAGGGAGGCTCTCCGTTCAATGACTGCTTCCCATCCATGGTACTCGTTCGGCATAGACCTGCTCATGGGTTCCGACGTTGATGAGCCTGCCACTCCCGAACAGTTGCAGTTCATACCCGCTAATCTCATGAAAGACCTCGGAAATGCATGTATTACTGATGCCGATGGCGTTAGCGTGCCCGCTGTCAAGAAAACCAATATCCTTGCCCGGGAGAACAAGCCTGTTGCCACACGCAATAATCTTACCCCGTTCAATGCTTCGCTGCTGCTGTTGCTGTTCACTTTCATTGTCATGCTGTGCGAGCTTCGCAGTAAAAGGACATTCTGGGGCTACGACTTTGTGCTCATGACGGTGCAGGGGCTTGGAGGGTGCCTTTTGCTGTTCATGGCGCTCTGCTCCGAGCATCCGGCTGTCGATGCCAATTTCGTGATGCTCCTTGTAAACCCGCTTGCACTTATCCTGATGCCGTTTCTCATATACCGCATAATCAAGCATAAGTCACTTCAGATAGCATGGGTGCAGGTAGCCTTTGTGCTGCTCTTTTTCCTTTCGGCACTCTTAGGCCTGCAGTGTTATCCCGCACCGCTCTACTTCTGCGCGGCTGCAATACTTTCACGCTCATTGTTCCACATATATAAAGAGAGAATATGCGAATTAAATATTGTCTGACACTTCTTCTGCTGTGCGTGTTCCATGTATCTGCGCAGCAAAAAATGAATACTCCGAAACTCTATCTCAACATCACTGTCGACCAGTTGCGCAGTGACTTCCTCTATGAGTTCAGCGAACTCTATTGCGACGGTGGTTTCAAGCGGCTGCTCTCGGGGGGCAAGGTGTTCCCCAATGCCTATTATCCTTTCGAGAACATCGACCGTGCATCGGCTGCGGCCGCGCTTGCGTCGGGTACGATGCCCTATGTCAACGGTATTGTAGGCGAGCGTTGGCTCGACCGTTCATCCCTTCGCATAGTGAATTGTGTCGAGGACCACAAACATCAGGGTGTCTACACCAATTCGCCAATGTCTCCCGCGAGGCTCAAGGCCATTACGGTGACCGATGAGATGAAGCGTGCCACGCGCGGCAACTCAATCATATGTTCAATAGCTCCCGACGAGGATGCGGCGGTGCTGGCAGGCGGGCATGCTGCCGACCATGTGCTATGGAAGAACAACTCCACAGGTTACTGGTGCAGTTCCAGCTACTATGGTCTCTATCCCCAGTGGGCAGCCGACAAGAACAAGGAGATTCGCGGGCGTTCAAGCAAATGGGTGCCTTTGTTCCCAACCGAACAGTACAATAACTTCGGCGAGGAGGCTCCCGATGCATTCTCCTACTCATTCAACGGTCTCAAGGAGATACGCACATACAAGACCACGGCCTGTATCAACGATGAGGTCAACGAGATGGCTAAGGCTTTCCTTGAGGGGACGCTAGCCGGCAGGGATGATATTGCCGACTGTCTGTCGCTTACATACTATGCCGGTAACTACAACGGCAATTCAATGGAGGAACGCCCCATCGAAATTCAGGATATGTATGCGCGTCTTGACAGGAACATTGCCGACCTGCTCGATTATGTCGACAAGCTGATAGGGCTCGACAATGTCGTGGTTTCCGTTGCCTCAACGGGCTATGTGATAGAGAGCAGCGAGGACGGCGCGAAGTACCGTCTCCCCTCGGGCAAGATATATATGGACAGGATAAAAGGTCTGCTTAATGTCTATCTGACGGCACAATTCGGTAAGGGCGATTTTGTAGAGGGAGTGTATGGCAGTCAGCTATACCTGAACCGCAAAACAATCGAGAACCTGAAATTGGATAAACTGGATGTCGTTTCGCATACTGTCGAGTTCCTGAAGTCCATCGAGGGCGTTGAAGATGTGTTTACTATTTACCGTCTGGGAGGTATGCTCAGTCCTGAAATGCAGTATGTTAAGAACGGGTACAACCCTTCAAGTTCGGGCGATGTGTGGCTGCGCCTGATGCCTGGTTGGAAGGTCATTACCGATGTGGCTTCGGAGTCAAATACCATATTCCGCACGCCTGTAATGTTCCCGATAATAATCTATGGTTGCGGCACACAGCCAAGAGTGATAGATGACATGACTCCGGCAAGCATCCTTGCTGCCGAAGTGGCACGTATGCTCCACATTCGCCGTCCCAATGACAATAGCCTCAGGGTGTTCTGACGCTTTCACCGGTGTCATTATAAAACAATAAATCCTTGCGCAGCAGCACAAGGATTTATTGTTTTATAATGACCTGTAACAGGTTAGTATGATTTCTCGATGCTCCATACAAAGGCTCTGAGTCCGAGTTGGGGCGAATCCTCATCGAGTGCCTTTATCTCCTTGAGGATGTTGTCTACATGCTTGTCCTCGACAACGGTAATGATTGAACCGCACATAGAGGGCCAGGCGTGTGTGCCGTAGTGGGGCTCTCCGCTGACGCTACCGCGTCCCTGCATATGGTCGAAGAAAGAGAAACCGCGACAGTTGTTGTGCGTCAGGATGTCAATGACAGCCTCCTTATGTGAAATGTCAAAAGTGATGAATACGCTTTTCATATTTGCTGATTTTGTATTCTCTGCGGGGTACGCCCCGCAGAGAATATATTGTTATTACTTATCCTTATGCTTTAGCTGCTCCTCCTGCTTGTGCTCCTTCCAGTATTCGTTGAGCTCGCGCTGTTTCCTTATTCTCCTGCGCTTGTTCTTAACACCGTTTGCAGCGAATATACTGTACATAGCTGGCACGTAAATCATGGTCATGATAGTAGATATCGTAAGACCACCGATTACGGCAATACCGAGCGGACGCCACATCTCGGCACCTACACCCTGGCTCACGGCCATAGGAATCATACCGAGGATTGTGGTACAGGTTGTCATGAGCACCGGACGCAGACGGCTCTTGGCTGCACCCACGCAGGCTGCAATGATACCCAGACCACGTTCACGCAACAGCATGATGTAGTCGATGAGCACGATACCGTTCTTCACGACCATACCGATAAGCATGATACCGCCGAGCATTGACATGATGTTCAGGTGAGAACCGGTAATGAAGAGTCCGAGCAATACACCGCTCAATGCAAACACTACCGAGAACATTAGGATGAACGGATAGGTCAGTGACTCGAACTGTGATGCCATCACGATGAACACAAGTACAAGGATGATGATGGCAAGCTGTCCAAGGTCGCGGTTCGACTCCTGCTGGTCCTCATAAGAACCGGCAACCTGAATGGCGATACCTGTGGGAATCTCCATCTGCTCTATGATGCTCTGACCATATGTCACACCGTCACTGAGCGCGGCACCTGCAGCCATTACGGCATCAACGGTAACGATACGCTCACGGTCCTTACGCTCGATGGTAGGAGGCATGTCATTCATGACGACCTTACCTACCTCCCTGAGGCTTATCAGACCATTGCTGCCTATGAGCTTGATGTTCTCTATGTCATTGATGCTCTGACGTGCCTCGGGGTTGTAGCGCACCTTTACGTCATACTCCTCACCGTCCTCGCGGTAGTATGTCGCTAGGGCGCCGTTGTAACGGTTGCGGATGTATGTGGCAGCAGTGCTCAGGTTCAGTCCGTGCATAGCCAATTTCTCGCGGTCGAATTCTACACGGTACTGTGGCTGGTAATCGCTTCGGCTGATGTTAACCTGAGTGATGAGGTCGCTCTTCTTCATCTCATTTGCAAACTCTTTTGCAAGGCGGTCTGTCTCTTTGAAGTCGTATCCGTAGATTTCGAATGTAGCCATACTCTGACCACCCATGCCTCCGCCCTGTCCGGTAGAGATGTTCGACTTGGCAATCTCGGGGAACTCCTTCACGTCGGCGCGCATCTGGTCGCAAATCTCATCGATAGACAGTTCACGCTGGTCGGACGGCACGAACGACATGTTGAAGCTGATGATGTGTGAACCGTTGTCGCTGAGTGAGGCGAAAGTATTGTTCTCATCGGCCTGACCCACAGTGAAGTTACATGCCTTTATGTCTTTACCGTAACGCTCTCTCCAGATGTTTGTCAGCTTCAGAGCTATATCTCTTGATGTATCGATGCGTGTACCTACAGGCAACTCAATCTTCGCACTTGCGCGGGCGCTGTCATTTGCAGGGAAGAACTCGCTCTTGATACCCTTTGCGCAGAGAAGGCTGACTGCGAACAGGCCGAAGCAGCCTGCAAGTACTGTCCATCGGTGGCGTACGGCCCAGTTGATGATTGCTGCGTAGCCGTTGTCGATAGCATCGAGTACCTTCTGGATAGGCCTGTATATAAGGAGGAAAATCTTGCTCTGCTTCTTCTGCAACTTGAGCATCTTGGCACACATCATAGGTGTCAGTGTCAATGAAGCCACAAGAGAGATGAGCATGATGATACACATCATCCATCCGAGCTGTTTGAAGAGCACGCCGGCCATACCGGTAACCATTGTCAGCGGGAAGAACACGGCGAACATTGTCAATGTAGATGCCATAACCGATACACCCACCTCATTCGTTCCGTGGATAGCGGCGTTTTGCGGGCTTGAACCACGCTCGATGTGTGTTGTCACGTTCTCGAGCACCACGATGGCGTCATCCACAACCGAACCGATAGCGATACTCAAACAAGAGAGTGAAATCATGTTGATTGAACCGCCTGTCGCATACAGGTAGATGAATGATGCGATGAGCGAGAACGGAATTGTGATGGCGATGATGATAGTCGCCCTCCAGCGTCCGAGGAAGATGAACACCACGAGCACCACGAACACAAGCGCGTCCATGATTGTTCCCGAAAGGGTATCAACTGTCTGAAGAATGTTTTCTGATGTGTCGACGATGATGTCAATCTTTACGTCCGAAGGCAAACGCTTCTGAAGCTCGGGAAGAGCATCGCGTATAGCCTGTGAGATAGCGACGGAGTTACCTCCTGACTGCTTCTGTACGATAATCATCGCACCCTGCTGGCCGTCGGTGTATGTCTCCTGTGCGCGCTCCTGCACGTTGTCGTGTATTGTAGCGACATCCTTGAGGAACACGTTCACACCGTTGAAGTTGCCCACAACGATGTCATACATCTCTTTGGGGTCGCTGAACTCGCCCTCGACACGCAGTGCGTATGTGTTGTTACCGATGTCGAATGTACCGCCGGGAATATTGCGGTTCTCGGCGCCGATGGCAGCACTTACCGACTCTACCGGTATGTTGTATGCCTCCATCTTGGCAGGGTCCATGTAGACGTTGATTTCGCGCTCAGGCGCACCCGATATTGATACTGTTCCCACACCGTCGATACGTGCAAGCGGGTTTACCACGTTGTCGTCAAGAATCTTGTACAGCGCTGCCTGGCTCTCCTCAGCCTTTACCGAAAGCATCATGATAGGAATCATATCGGTAGAGAACTTGAAGATAATCGGGTTGTTGGCATCATCGGGCAGAGCCGATGCAACCATGTCGAGCTTGTCGCGTACATCATTCGTGAGGTCATCGATGTCATATCCGAACTCGAACTCGAGTGTGATTACCGATACGTTCTCACGTGAGTTACTTGTAATATGCTTGAGATGCTCAACAGAGTTGAGTGTGTTCTCCAACGGACGCGATACGTTGTTCTCGATATCCTCGGCACTCGCACCGTTGTAATATGTAAACACCATAATGGTGTTTGTCTCAATGTCCGGCATCAGGTCGATGGGGAGTTTTGAGAATGAAAAGACACCAAAAAGAGCAATCGCCAAAAAACAGAGCGATGTCATAATCGGTTTCTTTACCGCACTTTCATATATACTCATATCACTAAATTTTTCTGTTGTTATTCAATGAATTATTCAATAACCTCTACCTCGGCACCATCGGAAAGGTAGGTCTGGCCTGCGATAACCACCTGACTGCCGTTCTCGACGCCCGAGATGAGCTCGTAACGGTCGCCGAGACGCTGTCCCAACTCTACCTTGTTGTTCTTAACCTTGCCGTTCTCATATGTGTACACATAGTAGTCTCCGCTGCCGGCCTGCTTGATTACGGCCACGTCGGGCACTACGACACGGCTCTTTGTACCGAAGTTGATTGTCGCTCTGCCGTACATGCCCGGGCGCACGCTTGCATCCTTGTTGTCGAGTTTTATTTCAACGGGGAATGTGTGTGTAGCAGCGTTGATTGTGGGGTATACAATGCTTACCTTGCCGTTGAACTCCTTGTCGCCGTATGCTTCGAAGTTGAGCTTTACGTCAAGGTTCTTGTTTGTGACAGCATAGAGTGATTCGCTTACGTTGACCTTCATCTTCACCGGTGAAATCTGCTCAACGACAAGGATCGGCTGACCGCCGTACATGTCGCCGTTGTCATAGTTACGCTTTGTGATGACACCGTCAATAGGGCTTACGAGAACAGTGTTCTCAAGACGGTTTGCAAGGCTCTTTCTGTTTACCTCGAGTTGTGTCTTGGCATTGTCATACTCGGCCTTTGATGCGCCGCCTACCTTGTACAGCTCCTCAACGCGCTTGAAGTCGATAGTCTGGTTCTCTACCTGAAGTTTCAACTGGTCGAGGCTGCTTGCATCAAGGTTGACCAGCTGCTGTCCTTTCTTTACGTAGTCGCCCACCTCAACGAGAATCTTCTCGATGCGGAGCGGTGAGTTTGGAATGATGTTGTTCTTCACTTCAGCCTCAACTGTAGTGGTGTATACCTCGCTCTGCATAACCTCCTCGGCTTTTACGGTAGCAATCTTTACCTTTGGCTTTGCCTGTTCTACGGCACTTGCCTGCTGAGCACCTTCTTTCTCTGTCTCTGAGCTGCCGCATGAACTCAAGAGAGCCACAGCGAGCATTGCGATGAATGTCAGATTCTTTTTCATAGATATATTTTGTTTTTATTCTTTACCCAATACTTTGTTTAACTCTGATTTAGCTACAAGGTAGTCATAGATTGTGTTGTTGTATGAGAGCTTTACGTTGGTGAGTGACACCTGCGAATTTGTAAGCTCAAGGATTGTTCCGCGGCCCACGTCGTAACGCTTCTGGCTGATTTCGAGCCCCTTCTGTGCAAGTTCCACAGCATTCTTGTTGCTCTGGAGCTGCTCGGCGCTCTTTGTCATGTTGTCTATGTAGCTCTGTGCCTGCATGCCAAGCATGCGCTCAGTGTTTATTCTTGTCTCGGCAAGCTGGTACTGCTGTATCTTGTTGCTCTTCAGCTGAGTCTGGTTGCTTGCCTTGAAGATTGGAATATTCAGCGAGAGCGTCAATGATGAGGCGTTGCTCCAGTTGAACTTGTTTATCTCCCAGTTGGTGTTCGACATTGACTGGTACTGGTAGCTGCCCACAAGTGAAAGAGTTGGAAGGTATGACGTCTTCATGAGCTTGCGCTGTCTGCCCAGTAGCTCACCCTGCATGTCAATCTGACGGAGTGAAGAGTTGTTGCTCAGGTCAATTTCGTTGTTTGCAGCCATTGTCATTTCGGCCTCGTGGTTCTTGAGGTTGTCATCAATGACAAGGTCTATGTCGGCTGTTATTCCCATGAGTACCTTCAACTGCAGCTTGGCAATCTCCACTGCGTTCTTGCCGCTTACGACCGATGGCCATGCGCTGTTCTTCTGTACCTCGGCGCTGATTTTGTCATATTCGCTCACTCTTCCCTGCTCATACATTGCATTCACAATGTTGAAGTTTGTCTCGGCGAGCTTGTAGTTCTCGTTCAGCACGTTGTATGAGTCCTGTGCAAGCATCAGCTGGTAGTATGCCTTTGTCACCTGGTTCACAAGGTCAATTTTGGAACCGCGGCTTTTCTCCACTGCAAGCTGCAGGTCGCTCTTGGTAAGGCTCATTGTCTGGTATACAGCGGGAGCATAGAGTGGCAATGATACCTGGAGCGCTCCGTTCCATGTGTTAGAGTCATCCATACCCATCTTGAAGCTACCCATGCTGGTCTTGATTTCCGCAACCTTGATGTTGTAGGTCACGCTTCCGGTCAGCGATACTGTAGGGAGCAGGTTCTGCCATGCCTCAGTCTTGGATACCTCTTTCAATTCAATCTCTTTCTCTGCAACCTTCATCGTCGGGTTCTCGCTTAGTGCAAGTTCAATTGCCTTGTCGAGAGTGAGGTGCATTGTTGGTGCGGCCTCCTGAGCGTTTGCCGTAAAGGCAAACAGTGTCAGCAGCGCCATCACTGTTCTTAATCTCATTTTCAGGTTCATAATAGATGTTTATTATTTTGTTATCTCGTTCTTGTTAAGGTACTCTTCAATAATCTCCTGTCCTTTGATGGTCGATATCCCACGCAGGTAGAAAAGGATGAGTGTACGTCCCAATTCATCGGGTGTATATCGGCTCAGCTCGTTCTTCTCGTCCTTCATGTTGGCCGTGAATATTGTCTGCAGGTCGCGACGCAGGATGAAAAGAAGGATTTCAAAGTTCGCATCTTCGCGGAACAGTCCTTGTGTACGTCCCACTTCCATCCAGGCTATGAACTTCTGGTCGTTCTTGTGGTCCTTTTCATTATGCATCTTCAGTATGTCGGGGTAACGTTCAAGGTCCTTGAAGAATCTTATATTCATATTCTTGAGGCCTTGGAAATAGAGGGAGTATAGTCCAAGAATTATGTCAAGCACATGTTTCGCCCCACGAATCTTTATCTTTGCCTTGTCCCTCGTCCGCCTGTTATGCAGCTTGAGGGTCTCGAGCAACAACTGTTCTTTATCGGCGAAGAGTTCGTAGATAGTGCGTTTGGAGATAGATAGTGCTTGTGCGATGTCATCCATTTTCACATCCTTGATTCCTCTTTCAGCAAACATCTCCAATGCCTTCTCGACAATAATTCTGTAGACCTCTTCTTTAGTATGTTCTTCTTTGGTTTTAGTGTGTTCCATATCGGTTGCAAAGATACTGCGAAAACTTTTCACGGCAAAAAAGTTTTTATGATATATTGCGGAAAAATTTCAATATTAATTTTTTTTAGTGTTTGTAAATAAAACAGAACCGCGATTATGGAAAAATGTGTCTCAAAAATAAAATTTCACTGTTATGGATTCCTTGGCATTGCTGCAAAAGAAGCAGCGATGCACGTCAGTACATCGCTGCTTTCTGTCAAGAAAAGTGTCACTCTTCGAGCAGTTTCTTAAGGAACTCGTTCATCTCTTCATCGAAACCTTCGAGAAGTCCTTCGCTGAGGATGAGCGTGTCATCATCCACAATCAGCAGGTCTACGATATCCTCCCCTTCATCATCGGCAAGTACAAAGGAGTATGGCTTCACGATGTTCAGGCTATCGAACTTGCCGTTCTCCTGCATCCTGCCCAGCAGGGTACGCAGCTCTTTCTCGAATATTTCCTCATCATGTACTCCCTCCCACTCTATAATATGTACGCGCGCAAGGGTGTTGTCATCATCATCGTTGATGATCAGCTCGCCGTTTTCGCCGTTCACATGCATGTGGAAGTCCGTTACTCTTGTCTCCTCTGCAGTGACAAAATTCATGGTCATCTTCCCGATGGTCTCCTGTAGTCTGCTCTGTGTTTCTCTGCTAAGTGACATATCGCTTATGTTTTATTGTTGCTTAAACTGCTTTTAGATGTTCTTGCCGCAGCAGTTCTTGAACTTCTTGCCGCTGCCGCAAGGACATGGGTCGTTGCGACCTACTGTCTTGGCCGCGCGTATCGGCTCGCGCTTTGCGTTCTCGCGTGTGTCCTGGCGTGCAGCAGCCTGCTGATGCGGGTCGTTCAGGTCGACCTTTGTCTCGTTGTACTGCTGCTTTGGCCTGTTGGCACCCTGCTCGGGTGCAACCGAGACATTAGCCGGCTGCTGCTCCTGTACATCAAGCTGGCAGCGTGTCAGTATCATCACGCTCTGGTCGTTGATTTTGCCTATCATCTTGTCGAACAGTGTAACCGACTCTAGTTTGAAGATGAGCAGCGGGTCTTTCTGTTCGTAGCTTGCATTCTGTACCGAGTGCTTCAGCTCATCGAGGTCGCGCAAGTTCTCCTTCCATGCGTTGTCTATGGTGTGGAGCAGTATGGCCTTCTCGAAACACTTGATTATTTCCTTGCCCTTGGACTCATATGCGAGCTTCACATTTACAGGAATATTGTATTTGTGGCGGCCGTCGCTTATGGGTACATACACGCTCTTGTCGTGTGTCTCGGGGCGGGTAGTGTAGAGGTACTCGAAGAACGGCAATGCCTGTGCTGCCATGCGTTCGGTGCGCTGCTTGAAGTTCGCCATTACAGCCTCGAAGCATACCTCGGCCTTCTCCTCGTTGTACTTCTTGTTGAACTCCTGCTCGCTCAGCGGCATCTCGGTAGCCATCAGACGGAGCATCTCCATCTTGGCATCCTCGTAGAGGAAATTCTCCACGATGTTGTAGCAACGGTCCCAGATTGTGTTTACAATGTCCATGCCTATGCGCTCTCCCATGAGTGCGTGGCGACGCTTGGTGTATACCACGGTACGCTGCTTGTTCATCACATCATCATACTCAAGCAGGCGCTTACGGATACCGAAGTTGTTCTCCTCGACCTTCTTCTGGGCACGCTCGATTGATTTTGATATCATCGAGTGCTCAATCATGTCACCCTCCTTGAATCCCAGACGGTCAAGCGTCTTCGCAATGCGGTCAGAACCGAAGAGGCGCATGAGGTTGTCCTCGAGCGACACGAAGAATACCGATGAACCCGGGTCGCCCTGACGGCCGGCACGTCCGCGCAACTGGCGGTCGACGCGGCGCGATTCGTGGCGCTCGGTACCGATGATGGCAAGACCGCCCGCATCGCGTACCTCCTTGCTCAGCTTGATGTCGGTACCACGACCCGCCATATTGGTGGCAATGGTAACGGTGCCCGAGAGACCCGCCTTGGCAACGATGTCCGCCTCCTTCTGGTGGAGCTTGGCATTGAGCACGTTGTGCGGTATCTTGCGTATGGTAAGCAAACGGCTGAGGAGCTCTGAAATCTCGACAGATGTCGTACCTACGAGCACGGGGCGTCCCTCCTTGACAAGCTTGTCAATCTCTTCAATGACGGCATTGTACTTCTCGCGCTTTGTCCTGTAGATGCGGTCGTTCATGTCGATGCGCGCAATCGGGCGGTTTGTCGGAATGACAACCACATCGAGTTTGTATATATCCCAAAACTCTCCTGCCTCTGTCTCGGCAGTACCGGTCATGCCGGCAAGCTTGTGGTACATACGGAAATAGTTCTGCAACGTGATGGTTGCGAATGTCTGCGAAGCTGCCTCTACCTTCACACGCTCTTTGGCCTCGATGGCCTGATGCAAACCGTCCGAGTAACGGCGGCCCTCCATGATACGGCCTGTCTGCTCATCCACAATCTTTACCTGTCCGTCCTCTGTAACGACATACTCTACGTCGCGGTCGAACATGGTATATGCCTTGAGCAACTGGTTTATGGTGTGTACACGCTCCGACTTGATGGCATAGTCGGTAAGCATCTGCTCTTTCTTTTCGTTCTTCTCCTCGGGAGTGAGTGTGGTATCGCTCTCGAGCTCCGACATCTGTGTGGCGATGTCGGGGAGCACGAAGAAGTTGGGGTCTGAAGTGTTGCCCGATATCAGCTCGATACCCTTGTCTGTGAGGTCTACGCTGTTCATCTTCTCCTCGATGACAAAGTAGAGCGGCTCAATGGCCTCGGGCATGCGGCGGTTGTTCTGCTCTATGTAGTACTCCTCGGTCTTGAGCATGCCCATCTTCACGCCCTGCTCGCTAAGCAGTTTGATGAGCGGCTTGTTCTTGGGCAATGCCTTGTGGCTGCGGAAAAGTGCTAAGTAGCCCTCGGCAACCTCATCCTTGTTGTCTGAATAAATCTTTGTACGTGCCTCGGCAAGCAACTGTGTAGCCAGTCTTTTCTGTGCCTCGACAAGACGTTCCACCAGCGGACGGTACTCCTCGAACATCTGGTCCTCGTTGCGTGGAACAGGGCCTGAGATGATGAGCGGTGTACGTGCATCGTCAATGAGCACCGAGTCGACCTCATCGACAATGGCGTAGTTATGCTGACGCTGTACCATGTCGCTTGGCTGTACGGCCATATTGTCACGCAGGTAGTCGAAGCCGAACTCGTTGTTGGTACCGAATGTGATGTCGGCAAGGTATGCACGGCGACGTGCATCCGAGTTGGGCTGATGCTTGTCGATGCAGTCCACGCTGAGTCCATGGAACATGTAGAGCGGTCCCATCCACTCCGAGTCACGCTTTGCAAGGTAGTCATTCACGGTTACCACGTGTACACCGTTTCCGGTAAGTGCATTAAGGAACACAGGCAGGGTCGCAACGAGTGTCTTACCTTCACCTGTCGCCATCTCGGCAATCTTGCCCTTATGGAGTACTGTACCGCCGAACAGCTGTACATCGTAGTGAATCATGTTCCATACGGTGTCGTTACCGCCGGCCTGCCAATGGTTGCGGTATATAGCCTTGTCGCCGTCGATGCTTACAAAGTCGAACTTTGCAGCCAGTTCGCGGTCAAAGTCATTGGCCGTGACAATGACGGTCTCGTTCTCGGTAAAGCGGCGTGCACTGTCCTTCACGATTGCAAAAGCCTCGGGCAAAGCCTCGTCAAGTGCCTTGTCGAGCACCTCGAGCACCTCCTTCTCCAGCTTGTCAATCTGGTTGAAGATCGATTCTCTCTTCTCAAGTTCCGTATCCTCGATTTTTGCCTTTAGTTCAGCTATTCTTGCACGCAGTTCAGTAGCGCTGCCTTGAATCTTCTCCTTGAGCGCTGCCGATGCGGCACGCAACTCATCGTTGCTAAGTTCCGAGATTCGGGGGTACACAGCCTTTACCTTGTTTACCCAAGGCTGAATCTCGCGCATGTCTCGGCTTGCCTTGTTGCCGAAAAGTTTGCTTATAAATTCGTTAAAACCCATATATAGTAATTCTTTTATTTTCGCATTGAAATGCAAAGTTAGTGATAAAATACTGAAATCCTTATATAAAAAAGGGAAAAACTCCCCTTTTATTGAAGTAAATTACAAAAACAGTGCCAAAAAAACAATACTGCCATTATGGCAGAGGCTATAAAACTGAAAGGTAAAAGGTGAAAACTGCGGGTAAGAGCCAAACTTGTTTGAGCTCTTGCAACGAGAGAATGAAAAATCAATAAAGTTGAATGGGTGGAAACTTGCTTTTACCATACATAACCGATACGGATGCTGAAGCTCAGGGCTATGTTGTCGTTTCTGCAGCCGAGCCACTTCCATAGCTGGAACCCGTGGTGGTAGCCTGTCTCGGCGGGTGTGCCGAAAGCATATCCACCGCCTATCCATGCGTCGGCTATGAAACGCCCTATGCAGTACTGGTAGCCGAATGTCCCAAGCAGCGCTCCCATCTGTGCCAACGTGCGTTCTCCGCTGGCTGAATGGGTATAACGGTAATGCGAATATATTGCTTCGGGGCGCAGGTAGAAACCTGTCAGCGGCTTCTCGGGACTGTAGCCGTTGATGAAGAACTTGTGTCCGTAACGTATGGTAAAGCCTGACGGGTCATTATGGTATTTGTCATATCCTGCACCAATTACGCTACCGCACAATTCGCCGCTTTGCCTTATTGTCGGGAATGCCCGTTCAAATGATATCTTGGTGCTTCCGCTTGCCCATGACAGGAATGTCAGTTTCAGTGCGTTCTTATATGGCTGCTCCGCCTCTGCATTGTCTGGAAATGATATCAGTATGGCAAATATGGCGATAGTGGAAAATAGTTTTCTCATGCGTATTAAGGATGTTTTTCATAGAAATCGTGAAGATAGCAATAAATGCTTGATACCTTTGTGGAATACTTAATTTTTTTTATCTTCGCAAAAAATAATTATCCGATGAAAAGAATATCCTGTTGTCTTGGCACATTGTTGCTGCTCATTATTGTATCGTGCGGTCCAAATGAAAAAGTTTATTATGCAAGTGACTTCGGCATAGTGCCCGGGACGGGCGAGGACATGACTGCCAAGGTGGCTGCTGCCATTGAGACTATCAAGGCCGAGTGCAACGGCGAACCGGCCGTGCTGCTCTTCGAGGGTGGTGAGTACGATTTCTACCCCGACAGTGCCAATGTGCGCGAGTATTATGTCAGTAATCACGACCAGGACAACCCCAAGAAGGTGGCAATTGTTCTCGAGGGGATGAAGAACTTCACTCTCAAGGGGCGTGACAGAGGAATGGATGCACTCCGTGCCGATTTCATGATGAACGGTCGCATGCTTCCCATTGCCATGGTCGATTGCGAGAACTGTACGCTCGACTTTATTGGCATTGATACGCGCTCGCCGCAGATTACTCAGGTAGAGGTGCTTGAGAACGATACCGAGAACGGTTATATAACATACCGCATCGCTCCTTATGCGAATTACAGGATTGATGACGGCAATCTGGTTACATATGGCAGCAACTGGGAGCTGACTCCGCAGGCAGGTATTGCCTTTGACGGCAAGACAAGGCATCTTGTCTATTGCACAAGCGACATTTGGGTGGGTGTAAGAGGCGTTGAGGAGATTGAGCCACGTGTTATCCGCGCTCCATGGCGTGATGCCCGTCTTGTGCCTGGTACGGTAGTAGCAATGCGCTCCTATGCGCGCCCCACACCGGGAATCTTCGTGTCGGGCTGCAAGGATATCTCAATAAAAAGTACCTCTGTGTATTATGCCGAGGGTATGGGCCTTCTTGCTCAGGTTACCGAGAATATCACACTTGAACGCTTCATAGTCGGCAGACGCAGCAATGTACGCTATTTTTCCACGCAGGCCGATGCTACGCACTTCTCGGGCTGCAAGGGAAAGATTGTTTCGACAGGCGGTATCTACGAGGGCATGATGGATGATGCCATCAATGTGCATGGAACATATCTGCGCGTTACCGAAAGGTTGGATGACCATACTCTGGTGGGCCGTTACATGCATGGTCAGGCCTATGGATTCTATTGGGGCGGTGCGGGCGACAGTGTGCAGTTCGTGCGTTCCGATGTAATGGAGATTACCGAGGGTAACCGCATTGTGGAAATTGCTCCCTATGACAAGGAGCAGCTTGCCGGTTGCAAGGAGTTCAGGATAAAGTTCGAGAAAGTTTTGCCTGCCGACATAGCCGACGGTAAATATGGCATCGAGAATCTCGAGTGGACTCCCGAGGTGGTGTTCAGCGACAATGTCATCCGTAACAACCGTGCGCGCGGTACGCTGTTCAGCACTCCCAAGAGCACGTTGGTCGAGCGAAACTTCTTTGACCATACGTCCGGAACGGCAATCCTGCTCTGCGGCGATTGCAACGGCTGGTTCGAGACGGGTGCCTGCCGCGATGTGGTGATACGTGACAACCGCTTTGTGAATTCACTCACAAACATGTTCCAGTTTACAAACGCCATAATATCAATATACCCCGAGATACCCGACCTTGCAGGTCAGCAGAAATATTTCCATGGCGGCAATGGCAAAGGGGTTGTCATTGAGAACAATACATTCGAGACCTTTGATGCGCCCATTGTATATGCAAAGTCGCTTGACGGTCTTGTGTTCAAGGGGAACAGAATCGTTCAGAATAACGATTACGAGCCGTTCCATTGGAACAAGCACCGCTTCCTTTTTGAGCGTGTAAGGAATGCCGTAATCGAGAACAATGAGTTTGACGGTGGCTTCGACCCCGAGAAGGATGTCAAATACAATGATTGATGCAGTTGTTGCACAGATTCCATTGTGATATCTCGGGTATTGAGCCTCCTGAAAGGTTCAACAATCCGTTTTACTATTCGCCTCATCGGTTGTGCGTTGTCGCTGCCGATGAGGTGCGTGCCTTTCTGCTCAGTGATGAGGCTGTCGCAGCCGATGCCGTCAAGGGCAAGATGATGGGGGTACTTGTGGTACGTGATTCAGCGGGCGAACTCGGATACCTTGCGGCTTTCTCGGGGCTGCTTGCAGGATGCAACAGGGTAGACGGGTTTGTGCCGCCTGTTTTTGATTTCCTTTCTCCCACAGGCTATTTCAAAATGGAAGAGCAGGAGATATCGGCTATAAATACAAGAATCAACGATATAAAGGAGAGCGAAGCCTACCGCAATGCCCTTCTTGAGGTGGAGCAAATAAAGGAGAGTGCTGCTGTGGCTCTTGATGCTCTTTCCGCCGAATATGCGGCAAACAAGGAACAGAGGCGCGAAAGACGTGCCGTCGGCGGGCTGACAGCCGAGGTGGAACATGCTATGACAAGGCAGAGCCAGTTCGAGAAGGCCGAGCTGAAGCGTCGCCGCAAGGCGTGGAACTCAACGATTGCCGAGAAAGAGGCTCTTCTGGCTGTCTATGATGAGGATATATCTTCGCTTGCCGATGAACGCAAGCGCCGTTCTTTTGCTTTGCAACGCTGGCTGTTCAAGCAGTTCAAAGTGCTGAATGCCCGTGGTGAAGAACGCTGCCTATTGGATATTTTTACAGAAAAGACAGGCTGTATGCCTCCCGCCGGGGCTGGGGAGTGTGCTGCTCCCAAATTGTTGCAATATGCCTTTTCAAATAGCCTTGAGCCGCTATGCATGGCCGAGTTCTGGCTAGGTGACTCTCCTGCAGGCGAGGTGCGTCGCGACGGTTGTTTCTATGGCTCGTGCAAGAGCAAGTGTGAACCCATATTGTCTCATATGCTCCAGGGCCTTGATGTTGAAGAGAATGCCCTTGAGAAGGGCGAGGATATAACTTCGTTGGAAGTGCTGTTCGAGGATAATGCGCTTATTGCTGTCAATAAGCCCTCGGGTGTGCTCTCAGTACCGGGTATTGTCGGCGGAACATCGGTACAGCAGTGGCTGCGCGATGCCAGGCACTGCAATGACATATATGTGGTACACCGTCTGGATATGGCAACGTCGGGGGTGCTTGTGGCTGCAAAATCAATGGAAATTTACAAGGAAATGCAACGTCTGTTCGCCTCGCGCGAGATGCGCAAGGAGTATATTGCTCTGCTTGACGGCATTCCTTCCAAAGGCGAGGGCGTCATTGAACTTCCTCTGTCGCCCGATTATGAGAACCGTCCGCGTCAGAAGGTCGACAAGGTTGCGGGCAAGGATGCTGTTACCCGCTACAGAGTGCTCCGAACGGTAGAACAAGGTGGCGGGGAGTGTGCATTGGTGCTCTTTGAACCACTTACCGGCCGCACCCACCAACTGCGTGTGCATGCAGCTCACAAGTGCGGGCTCGACACTCCGATTATCGGCGATGCTCTCTATAGCAAAGTGGCAGATAGGCTTATGCTGCATGCCGCTTCGTTGGAGTTCATCCATCCTCTCAGTGGCGAAAAAGTCAAGATTACGGCAGGTGTGCCGTTCTGATGTAAAAGTTTTTTCAAAAGGGTTACCGATTTTCGGTGTAATATGGTTGCAGGCAGGTTCCCGGCAATCGGTATCTTTCAAACAAGACTTATTGAACGCTTTTCCGAAATGCTTCCTGCTATATTTGAAAGTCCGGTTAATATTATATATATTTGCATTATTATATAGTGCGCGTAATATTTATTAACTAACTATAAATCTATGCAACTCAAATCATTACTCCTTTCTGCATTGTCGGCCATGCTCATCAGCATGGGCGTAAATGCCCAGAGCGACTACTATGTAGTCCACGGCTCGAACGAGAATGTGACCCATGCTACACACTATCCCATTGCGGTAGGTGTCGTGGGAACACACAGTCAGCAGCAGCTGGTAAACAACATAGCTTCGGCGCCGCGTTGTGCAGCCTATTTCGACAAGACAGCCAATGTCTTCGAGGTAATGCGTGGCGAGACAGTTACTCCGCTCATCACAATCAACGGCAGCTGGATGCACGGATATGTCTTCGTTGACTGGGACAACAGCAAGCAGTTCGAGGTAAACCTGCAGGGAGACGGCCCTTACACCAAAGGCGAGGGCAACGAGCTCATGTGCTGGTCGCTCTATGGCAAGAATACCAACGGCGATACAGGCTGGAACAGTGCCGGCATATACCAGGCAAGCGGCGATGTGCTTGCTCCGGGCTCTTTCAATGTGCCAACAGATGTTGAGGATGGCGCAGTGTTCCGTATGCGTTATGCTGTGCAGTGGAACAGCATTGACCCTACAGGTTCATACGCCAACTTCATAAGTGACGGTGCGTCTATTATAGATGTAATGCTAAAGGTGAGCGGCGAGGCTGATGATGTTGAGGTAAGCTATCCTATCGATGAGTATACCGAGCCACGCGTGGGTACAACTCCCGATGAGGCTGCATGGAATGCCATAGCCGATGGTCTTAACGCTACATGGGCTTCACGCGATGTTCATTATAAACTGCATGAGGTACCTGAGGTGGCGCAGAAGAATTCTGCCGAGATTCATGCATGGAAGGGCGAGCGTGCCAATATCCAAGCTGTTCTCTACAGCAAGAGCGACCAGGGTATGTTGAAGGTGCGCATGACCGAGTGGCAGAAGGCCGGTGCTGCAACAGGTATCAACGGCGGCGATGCACGCTTCGTGAACTATGTAATCACTGATGATTATGTGGCTTGCGGCAACCACCCGATGACACTGCCGCAGTGGCTTGTTGCCGATGTAATTGACCAGGACAAGCCTCATGCAGTTCCTGCAATGGAGACACGCCCTGTATGGTGTACAATAGAGGTTCCGCGCAACATCGAGGCTGGCGAGTATACAACAGCTCTTGAGGTGGTTAACGAGAATGATGAGGTAGTGAAGAGCCTTGCTCTCACAATCAATGTCAACAGCCACTCTCTGCCTACGGTAGCAGAACAGAAATTCCACCTCGACTTCTGGCAGCAGCCTTATGCCATAAGCCGCTACTATCAGGTTGAGCGTTGGAGCAACGAACATCTTGAGGCTTTACGCCCCTATCTTGCTGCTCTTGGCCGTGCCGGTCAGCGCAGTGTTACAGCAATCCTTTTCTACGAGCCATGGGGTGAACAGACACACGACCTATTCGACCCGATGGTGCAGACTACAAAGAAAACAGACGGTAGTTGGGCATATGATTATACTGTCTTTGATAAATATGTTGAACTCTGCGCCGAGTATGGCATCGACAAGCAAATAAACTGCTTCAGTATGGTGCCTTGGGATATGAGCTTCCGCTACTACGATGAGGCTACAAGCAGTTACAAGAGCATAAATACAACAACGGGTACATCGCAGTATCGTGAACTATGGACGAGTTTCCTCACAGCATTCAAGGCTCACTTGCAGGAGAAGGGCTGGTTTGAGAAGACTAACATCGCAATGGACGAGCGTGCCGAGAGCGATTTGAACAACGCATATGCTATTGCCAATGGCCTTGGCTTTAACTGCGCCCTTGCCGGTAACTATCACAGCTCGCTCTGCGGCACATACCGCGACCTCTGCGCACAGCTTGGCCAGGAGCATCTGTTTACTGCCGAGCAGCTTGCAAGCCGCAAGGCAAAGGGCTGGATTACAACCTTCTATACAAGCTGCGCAAACAGCGAGCCCAACATCTACAGCAACTCTTATCCCGCAGAGGCTGCTTATCTGCCAATCTATGCAGCGCAGATGAACCTCGATGGTTACCTGCACTGGGCATGGTGTAACTGGGATGAGCATCCGCTCACTGACAGCCGTTTCCGCAAGTTCGGTTCAGGCGATACATACTGCTACTATCCTGGCAACCGTTCAAGCGTGCGTTTCGAGCGCCTTATCGAAGGTATCCATCAGTATGAGAAAATACAGATTCTGCGCGAGGAGTATGCAAATGACAGTGAGAAACTTGCGACACTCAATGCTCTTCTTGGTCGCTTCTCTGGCCAGATTGGCGGCGAGGAGTGTGCTGCCATTGTAAATGACCTTGAGGATTTCCTCAACGGCAAGGAGGTCGAGGTGCCTGTGGCTAAGGATGTGACTACAGGTTATTATCACTTGGTAAGCAAGGCTACTGCCCGCACCGAGCACCTGTACAACAATGCTTTTCACAACGGTAACAGCCTTAAGTTTACTCTCCAATCAAGTAACATGGTGAATACCAACAATGGTATCTGGCACATTGAGGTAAAGGATAACAACAAACTCGGCATCGTCAACGGCGACGGTAACCCCGTTGTAGCCGGCGCAAGTTATGGCGGTTCTGTTGTGGGAACTTACAATGAACTTACAGTGGGCTCTACAAAGGATGTAGGCGAGTATCGCTACTACTATTTTACCGAGGCGCTTAACTGCACCAACGGAGGAGCAAATTTCAAGGTGGGCGGTGTTGACTTCCTTACAACCTGGACTACCGGTGGCGCCGGTGCCGATGATAACCTGTGGCGCTTTGAGCCTGTCGACATGGACGGCATGAGCGTGTATGATGTTGTTATCGAGGATAATGCCAATGTATATGTTACATACAACACAACAGGCGAGAAGGCATTCAACGGCGGTTTCTTCATCACGCCAAATACAATAACAGGCGAAAACCTCTCTGTTGCTATGCTTGGCAATACGCTCGAGGGTGCTGATGTAACCATGGATGGACAGACAATCAAGGTTACAAATATAAAGGCGGCAAAGATACCTGAGAAGCAGGACCTTTACAATACAAGTAAGGGCGACGGTGTTGTTCCTCCTTACCGCATTCCTGGCATAACAACCGCAAGCAACGGCCGTCTGATAACAGCTGCCGCACGTCTTGTGTGCGGTACAGACCCGGGTTATGGTCAGGTGGACATCGTTTGCCGTACAAGTGATGACCATGGCGAGACATGGAGCGACATGATTGATGTTGCGGTCGGTACAGGCAAGACATCGGCTACAGAAAATTACTTTGATACTGCATTCGGCGATCCTGCAATCGTTGCCGACCGCACAAGTAATGAGGTTCTTATCATTGCAGTTGCCGGCTGTACAGTTTATGGCAACGGTAACACAACACGTCAGAACCCAAATCTCATTGCCACAATCCACAGCAAGGATAACGGCGAGACATGGGAGGCTCCGGTAAATGTTACCGAGCAGGTGTACAGTCTCTTCGACGCGGGCAACCCCATTCAGGCTGCTTTTGTGGGTGGCGGTAAAATATTCCAGAGCCGCATAGTAAAGAAGGACAAGTATTATCGTTTGTATGCGGCTATGTGTGCACGCCCTAACGGAAACCGTGTAATCTATTCCGATGACTTCGGCCGCACATGGCAGGCACTCGGCGGTGCATCGGCTCTCCCCGCTTCCGGTGGCGATGAGCCCAAGTGCGAGGAGATGCCCGACGGTCGAGTGATACTCTCGAGCCGTGTGGGCGGTGGCCGTATCTATAACATATACACCTATAGCAACACAATGACAGGCGAGGGTAGCTGGAGCAATTCGGTCAAGAGCACCTTTGCCGGTTCAGGTCTCACTCCAGGCGGTAACTCCACAAATGGCGAAATCCTTGTTGTTCCCGTACAGCGTAACAGCGACAAGAAGGAGATGTACCTCGCTTTGCAGTCACTGCCTACAGGTAGCGGCCGTACAAACGTAGGTATCTTCTACAAGGAGCTGACCGACCTCAGTGACCTTAACACCGTTGCCAACTTCGCAACAGACTGGAACGGATTCTATCAGGTGAGCAATACCG
Source organism: Bacteroidaceae bacterium (assembly GCA_017936265.1). Classification (GTDB taxonomy): domain Bacteria; phylum Bacteroidota; class Bacteroidia; order Bacteroidales; family Bacteroidaceae; genus HGM04593. Next base: position 33,099 of record JAGBFX010000036.1, read on the forward strand.
CTTCGGCATACAGCTCTATGGACTTGCAGGCCGATGACAGAATAGGTTTCATCTACGAAGAGACACTGACAGGCTTCGGCAAGCGCAATAACCCAGTATCAACCAGCTTCCCCACAGGTGCCGGCCAGCACAACTTCGACGGCTTCGACAACCTCTATGTCGCATATGACCTTGAGTATATCACAGGTGGTGCATACAGCGTGAAGCGTGACGTGAACCGCGGTACTTTCGTCAAGGAGTATTTCAAGGCTCTTGTTGCCGATACCGAAATCGAAAATGCAGATCTCGATGCTGCTATCGAGGCTCTTGGCGAGAATCCCACGACATCCGAAATAGATGCCATCTATGCACTGTTTGTTCCTGCCGACAAATGGGACGGCAAGGTACTTACATTTACCAACGTTCAGCAGAACGGTACAGAGTATGTTCTTTATGTCGATGATAGCAATGTGCTCAGCATTGCTACAGAATCGGCCGATGCAGTAGGCGAGGCTGCCCAGTTCAATTGCAAGAAGGAGGCAAGCGGCAAGTACAGTTTTTTTAATGAGAAGGCACAGCTATACATGATATGGCGTGCCGGTGGCAATTATGGCTACAACAACAATGCTGGAACACTCGATACATACAACGCAACATACTGCGACTGGAGCATCAATCCCGGCAGCAATGTCCAGGATACATATTATCTTGTCAGCAAACGCAGTAACGGTACGACAGACGGTGCTATCATCCTTATGGCTGCCGGTACATTCGACGCTTGGGGCAACAGCGAGGGTTATAGCGGTAATTACAGCAACCTCTTTCGCATTGATGTTATTGACGGCGAGACAGGCCTTGACGAGATAACAGATAACAGATTACAGAGTACAGGTGTTTATGATCTGCAAGGCCGCAAGGTAGATACCCCAACCAAAGGTATATACATTATCAACGGCCAGAAGTTTTTAGTAAAATAGGTCGTTATCAAAGCAAGAAAACGACCTTAATGCCGATATATTGATAATCCTGAAAAGGGTATATATATCCAAAAATATCAAAAGGTCTTGATAAGATAATACCCATACTTAAAAAACGCCAACTTCATGTAAGTAGGCGTTTTTTATTTGCTTTTTGTAATAATGTTTAAAAATTGACAAACAGCAGGTACTCTCCTTCTGCGTATATGGTGAACTGCTCGCCGGTACATTCGTTGAGTGTGCCTTGCCACCAGTTGTTGAAGTCATAGATGGGGTAGAGCAGGCCTTCGGCACTCAGGTTCTTTGCTGTGATGGCAAAGATTGATACCTGCTGTCCTTTGCGGCATTTGAGCGTGGTATCGCCGTTGCAGGGGATGAATACTCCATGGTCGGTAAAGGAGCGCACCTGCGCTCCGGCACGGGCGTACTCTATGAGAAGGCTTATGTTGCCTATGGTGTGGTCCTCGCGGCGGCCTGTAGCGCCTACGATGGCTATGTGGCGCATACCTTTGCCGAGCAGGAAGTTCACTGCTTTTGTCTGGTCGTTGGTCTCCTGTTCTGCCACAATGTGCAGACGCGCCGCGTATTTGGTGCGGTTGTATGCGCTTATCGAGTCGCCGTCGCCGACAATGGCATCGGGTACATGGCCTGTGGCTATGTAGCGGTCGGCGGCACCGTCGCAGCATACAACATATGGCGCGTTGTGGAGCACCTGTAAGGCTTGCTCCGACGTGGGGTAGTCGCCTCCGGCAACAACCACTGCTTCAAAAGGATATTCCATGTTATTGCTCATTGTGCATCATCTTTTTCCATTTGTAGTAGCCAAAGATAGATATTATGGCGTAAACGGCATAGAGTGCAGCGGTAAAATATAACTCTTTGTACACGTAGAGTGCGCTGCTGGCTACATCGACGATGCACCACACCCACCACTGCTCGATGTACTTGCGTGCGAGCATCCACATTCCTACAATGCTCAGCGCGGTGGTGAACGAGTCGGCCCAAGGTACGGTGCTGTCGGTGTAGTTTATCAGCAGCCATGCTATGAACAGTTGGGTCGCGATATATACAACGGCTATCTTTGCCCAGCAGTTCACTGGCATATGGCTGATGGGAAGTTCACGTTCTGTGTCTTCTCTCTTTCCCAAGAGTGTGAAGCCTGTCTTCCACACGAACCAGCCGTAAAGCGCTATGACAAGATAGTAGATGTTTATTCCGAAGTCGGCATATAGCCCTGCCTGGTAATACACGAATATATATATCGCGGGCATTATTATGCCGGTTATCCACAGATATATGCTTGCGCGATATTCCAGCCACAGGTATATTATGCCGATAATTACTCCCAAAATTTCAAGCATAAGGTTTTTGTTTTAAAGGGTTCTAAGGGCTCTAAGGGCACTAAAGGCTCTAAGGGCAAAAAGGGCACTAAGGGGGCCGTTATAATTCAATGCTCACGTGTCCCAAGACGTTTATCCCTGCCTGGGCTGCGTATCCTGCGTAGTTGTAACGCTGACGGTTACCGTTGCCGTCGGTATAGTAGCCGCTGCCGGCATAGCCGTTGCTCTCATACTCTTCATCGAATATGTTGTATACGGTTGCGCCGACGGTTATGTTCTTGATACCTTTGAGTCTGAACGTGTATGCCAGACGCAGGTTGCTCACGAAATATGCATCGAGGCGGTGCTCCTCCTGGTCGCAGTTGCTCATGTACTGCTTGCCGACGTACTGCGACTGCAACGACGCCTCAAGCCCGCGCCATCTGTAGGCGAATGTGTTGTTTACAATGACTTCGGGCGAGAAGGAGAGGCGTGTTTCGCCATGGTTGATTTCCCAGCGCTCGTATGTGTCATCATCGTAGAGTACCTCGGTAAACTCCTTTATGCGGTTGCGGCTGAAGGTGGCGTTGGCATCCCAACGGAATCCGCAGGGCAGTGTTATGCCGGCCATCAGCTCTATTCCTGCGCGGTAGCTGTCGGGGATGTTGGTTGCAAGGGGTTCGCCAATCTCGTTTAGCTCTCCTGTGAGTACAAGCTGGTCCTTGTAGTCCATATAATACAAGTTAGCGCCGGCCTTGAAAAGGCGGTTGCCGAAAGTATATCCCAGCTCATAGTCTATAAGGCGCTCTGCCGTGGGGTGCTCATGAATCTTGCCGTCGGTGTAGTTGTTGCGTGTGGGTTCCTTATGAGCCATGCTCACCGACGCGAACAGACGGTTGCTCCTGTCTATCTGCCACGAGAGGCCTGCCTTGGGGTTGAAGAAATCGAACCTCTCATCAATGGCAAGGCTCTGCAGTGCTCCTGTGGCGTCGTTCCACTTGTCGTTGCAGCCGTCAATCTTGTACCCTATGTGGCGGTACTGCATGTCGGCATAGATGTTTACCCCTTTTGCCAGGCGGTAGTCGGCCTTCAGATAGATGTTCGCGTCGTTCTTGGCGCCGTTGTTGCGGTAGTATTCGTGGTTCGGGGCAAGCTCGCCAATGTAGTTCTTAACCCATAGTACATGCCCGAAGTGTCTGCCGAAATAGCGGTTGCCACCACCGCCTATAGAGGCGCTCAGGCGCTCGTTCCTGTAGTTGAACGAGAATACGGCACCGCCGAAATGGTTGTCCATGGCTTTCTTGCGTACAAGGTCGCTGCGCTTTGTCTCGTTACCGTCGATAGTGAATGGCTGTAGTGCATACTCAATGAGCTTGCGGTCGCTCTTGTACTCTTGATAGTAACCGTCACCCTTCGTGTAGTGCAGGCCGATGTTCATCTTCCAGCGGTTGCTGAACTCATGGTCCACAAGCAGCTGCAGGTTGTGCTGTGCGTAGTTGTCGGTCTGCTCATCATAATAGTGTGCTTTGCCGTCGGCATCGGTATACATGTATCCGCAGCTGTTGTAGCGTCGGCCGTACTGCTGCATCTCCTCCTTGCTCGCGTAGTTCCATGCGTGGTATGTCTCCTCTTCTCCGGCAAAGGCGATAAGCCTCACTGTGGTGCGGTTGCCGTAGTATGCTCCTTGAAGATAGTATGAGCGGAGGTCGGTGCTTGCGCGGTCGATATATCCGTCACTGCCTATATCCGACAGTCTGAGGTCAAGAGCCCAATGCCCGTCAATGATTCCCGTTCCGGCGCGCAGCGTCTCCTTGTGCGTGCCGAACGAACCGAACGAGCCGCTGAAGCCCGCATAAGGCTGTGTGTTGAACTCGCTCGTGAGCATGTTGATGCTTGCACCGAATGCTCCCGCACCGTTGGTGGATGTTCCCACACCGCGCTGAATCTGTATGTCCTTCACTGATGATGCAAGGTCGGGGATGTTGACCCAGAATACCGTGTGGCTCTCGGCGTCGTTTACAGGGATGCCGTTGGCTGTGACGTTGATTCTGCTGCCGTCGGTACCGCGTATGCGCAGGCTTGTATAGCCGATGCCCGCACCCGCGTCGCTTGTCGCGACGGCGCTGGGAGTCATTGTCACAAGGTAAGGGAAGTCAACACCTGTGTTCTGTCTCCTGATTTCCTCTCTGCCGATGTTCGTGTAGGCCACGGGGGTGGTCTCTGTCGCACGTATCGACATTATCTCCACTTCCTGCAATGCTGTGTGCAGGCTGTCACTCACTGCCTCCTGTGCGTTGAGCAAGGAGGGAAGGGCTGCCGCAACGAGGCAGCCGAGCAATGTTCTTTTCTTCATTGCAATTCCAATCATTTGTGGAGCCGGGGGGTAAAAAAGAAATCCTCCATGCTCCGTCGTTAAACAGAAAATGGGGATTTTCCTGTACGCTTATACTATTGGAATGTGATATAAGCTATTCCCTACGCCAGCATTACCTGGATCAGGTTTATGGGTATGATCTCAGCCTCTGTCCTGCGGTGTCGCCACGGAATGATGAAACATCCGTACGCTCCTCCTGACAAGTTTAGGCACCCCGTTGTTGAAATCTGGTGCGAAGGTAGTGCAAACTATTTTTTCTCGCAAGAAAAGAGGCGGTTTTTTGAAGAGAGTGTGGTCCGAGGGTTATTCAGGGAAATGGCTCAGCGGTATGTCGAACACGCTCTTGTCCTCGCATTTGCCTTCGTTGATGTACTGCCACAACTCGCCCTCCTTGCCTATCATGTGCGCGTCAGATGTCATCTGCATGGTGTGTCCGTTGTCGCCGTATGTGTCAAGTTCATCAAGTATTGTAATGAGTCTGCACTTGGCGAACTGCTCGTGGAAATAGAATACATCATCGGTGTAGTCATCCTCGTATATTATACCCTTGTGGCACATCTCATCGATGCAGCCTACCGTAATGTGTGCAGGCAGGTTGTACTTGTCGTTCATTACATTGATGAGGTCCTGCTGGGTAAACCGCCCGAAAATCCTGAACAGCTTGTTGGCATGTGCCATCATGAGCACCGTAATGAACTTGCGGTAGTTGTGGCTCACTCTCTTGAACTTGTTCTCCATGTCAATCCTCTTGCCCTCCTGCAACAGATAGTTCCAGCGTGAACCGGCAAGGCATATTGTCCATGAGAGATTTATCCATATGAGGAACAGCAGTACGCTGGCAAGGCCTCCGTAAACGTTCTGCAGGTTGGTAAAGGTCTCAAGGACCATGAGCCCGAAATATAGCACCAGGCTCAGAACAAAGCCGCATGCGCCGGCAGAGATTGCAGCGTATTTGACTTCAACCTTAGTGCCGGGGATGAACTTGTATGCCAGAAACAGTGCAAAGACAATGGTCGCTATGGTAATGAGCAGGGCATTGGCGGCCTTGAGTATACCGTCGCCGAAATATGACGAGACACTGAGTCCGACCACAAGCATGACAATGAGCAACACAGGCAACATCAGGATGAAAACGAACACCTTAAGCTGCTGCTTCAGGCTGTGTGCCTTGAGGTTCCATAGTGAGTTGAACGAGGAGTCGATGGTCTGGAATATCGAGAATACAGAGTATAACAGCACCGAGAGGCTGACGGCTGCTCCCAACCAGTGGCTGGTGTTGGTGTTGCTCAGATAGCTGTCGGTAAACGACAGTAGTCCGCTTGAGATTGCACTGTTGCTTATGAAGAACTCCTGAACCTGTTGTTTGAACATTTCGCCATAGCCCATCTTGTTTGCCACGGCTACCATGAGCGCCATGACCGGTACCGCAGCGAACAGCGTGTGATATGTCAGCGCAGCAGCGGCCTGTTTCAGCCGGTAGAGGCTCGAGTACATCTTTATGAACGACCACAGAATGAGGTTGTTGCCGATTTCCCTGTCATCGCTCAGGATGTTGAACATTCTTATAATCTTGTTCGCACGTTCAAGGATACGTTTCTTCATGGTTCTGCAATGCATTATTTAATTAACAGCTGCGTGCATGCACGCAGCTGTTAATTGATTATGGTGTCTTACTTCTTTACAGGAGAGATTCGGAGCTTGTAGCTCATCTCCTTGTCAGGAACGCAATACTCGGGCAATGTGCCTACATCGTATCCGCATGATGCGTTGCCGATACCGCGCATCCATGCGTCAAGATGAACCACTGTGTAAGGACGCTTGGTCATCTCCCAGTAGTGTCCTGCTCTCATGAGGTCCTCATCGGTGTAGGGGAGTGCCGAGAAGCTTACATTGCCCTCTGTCGCAATCTTCACGCCATTGCCGTTGTTGTCGGTGAATGTAACCTCACGCAAGCCCTCGCGGCTACCGCTGCTCTGTGGCTTCACGTATGGGTCGGCCATTGTATCGACAGTTGTACTGTAGCGGCCTACGACAACACCGTCCTTGCGGTCTACAGTGTTCTCCCATGGACCCAGTGCGTAGTAGTTGACGTTCTTCAATGTAGAGTCAAGACCGCAGATGAGTCCTGCGCGACGCAGGTTGCCATGCTTGGGCACGAAAGTCGCCTCAACGTCAACGATGCCCTGTGGGTAGATTGTGTAGTCGATTCTTGTGTCGCAGATAGAGCCCTTGCGTACTGTCTTCACAACTGTATTGCCGTTCTCCTCGACAACAGTAATCTCGCCATTGGCCTCAAGACCGTCTTGTGTCTGTGCATGTTCCTTGCCTGAATCCGGGCCGTAGTAGTCGTAACCCTGACGGTCGTTCTCAATCCAGCGGTGGTTGCTGTAGATGAAACCCTGTCCGTCCGTGATGATATTCTTACCGTTGAATGCAAGCGCTGTCAGCTGTGCAGTCTCAGCGTTGAACTTGAGCTGTACCTTGTCGTTGCCGATGATTGTCTCGTGGAGTGATGAAGTTGCAACGAGTGCGTCGCCCTTGCTCTTTACTGTAGCAAGCGGAGCGCGCTCAACGAGTGTGAACTGCTGCAATGCGGCCTCGTGGCCTGCGGCTGCCCACAACTGTGCGTTGCGGTGTACAAGGCGCACGGTTATGAGAAGCTCATCGCCCTTCTTTGCAGCCTTCTTGATGTTCGCTTTCTTTACAGAGAGCCATACCTTGCCGCTCTCATAGGTTCCGGCATGTGGAGCTCTTGTGCGGCCTGTATATACGACATTTCCGTTCTTTACAATGTCATAGACCACGTCAAACTCATCAAGGTTCGTGAAGTTGTACTTATTCTTGATTTCTATAGTTACAATGCCGTACTCGCTGTTTACCTCGGGCATTGTGAACTCAACGAACTGGTGTGCTGCCTTCACCTCCTTGAGCTTGCCACCCTCCTGACGCAACGGAGATACGACTCCGTTAGAGCAGAAGTTACCCTGGTGAGGACCCGGGTAGTCATATCCTGTGTGTATGCGGTAGATACCCTGCTTCATCTCCTGCGGGTCGTAGATAGCCTGGTCAACCCAGTCCCAGATACAGCCGCCTATGCAAGAGTTCGACGCCTCAATCTTCTGCCAGTACTCCTTGAGGTTGCCGATTGCGTTACCCATAGAGTGAGCATACTCGAAGATGAACATAGGCTTGTCAAGGTCGTTGGTGTTCTTGTTCATCCATGCCTGGCCGGGGTACATCTTTGAATAGAAGTCGCTGAAACGTCCGCCGCCGTAGTCGCCGTTTGAACGTGTGCCTTCATAGTGTACAGGGCGGTTGTCAAGGCGCTTTGCCTCATCGTAGCATGGGCCGAAGTTGTTACCGTTGCCGGCCTCGTTACCCAAACTCCACATTACCACACTCGCGTGGTTGCGGTCGCGCAGTACCATGCGGTTGATGCGGTCGACAAAAGCGGGAATCCATGAAGGACGGTCCGAGATTGTCTGGTTTGCATGGTCCTCAAGGTCTGCCTCATCGCAGCAGTAGAGACCGTAGTGGTCGAACATCGCATACATCTTTGCAGCGTTGGGGTAGTGGCTGGTACGTATGGTGTTGATGTTGTTCTGCTTCATGAGCAGCACATCCTTGAGCATTGACTCTGTTGTAACGGCACGGCCTCTTACGGGGTCGGTGTCGTGACGGTTCACACCCTTAAAGAACACTCTCTGCCCGTTGATGTAGACAATCGAGTTCTTGATTTCGATATTGCGTACACCGTGCTTTGTAGAGAACGCCATCTCCTCGTTGCCGTTCTCATCGAACTGTGTGATGCGTACGGTGTAGAGATAAGGCTTCTCGGCGTTCCATAACTGCACGTTGTCAACGGTAAGCTTGATGTCGCCGCTGAGTGATGCGATGCGTGCCGCAGTGTTCATTGTCACGGAGTCGGCTGCGATGAACTTGCCTGTAGCGTCATATATGGCAGCCTTGACAGTCTTCTTGCCAGGGATATTGTCACGGTTGTCAAGCTCGAAGTTTACGTTCACATCGGCGCTGAAGTAGTCTGCCGAGAGCTTGCTTGTGATGTAGTGGTCGCGTACAGCTGTCTTGGGCACGTTGTAAAGGTATACGTCGCGGAAGATACCGCTCATGCGGAACATGTCCTGACACTCAAGATATGAACCGTCGCACCAACGGAATACCTGTACGGCAAGCCTGTTCTCGCCCTTCTTCAGGTAGCTTGTGATGTCAAACTCTGCAACGTTGTTCGAGCCCTGTGTGTAACCCACGTACTCGCCGTTGAGCCATACGAAGGCAGCTGAGTAGATACCACCGAAGTGTATGAATGTACGGCGGCCGTCCCAGTCTGCGGGAACTGTGAATGTGTGGACATATGAACCTACAGGGTTGATGCCGTAGTTCTTTCCGCCGGGATTTGATGACGGATGTGCTCCGATGAATGGAGGTGTGTTCGAGTGCGGATATGCCACGTTGTTGTAGATGGGCTTGTCATATCCGTGCATCTCCCAGTTCGAGGGTACAGGAATCTCGTCCCAACCGCTCACGTCGAAGCCCTCTTCGAAGAATGTAAGCGGACGCTGTGAAGGCTCGCTCACGAGGTTGAACTTCCATGTGCCGTTGAGGCTCTGGTAACGTGCGTTTACAGGCTCGGTCCATGGTGTCGCATAGTATGCAGCATCGGCGAGCATCTCAGCCTCATTGTTGTAAGGCATGTATGTGGCAATGCCACGCTCTTTGTTCTCGGCGAAGACTGTCTCATCCTCCCACTTCGGAGAAGCAATCCTTGGTTTCTCCACCTCGGAGAATGTGAACCATGCAGCGCTGTCGGCTACATTCTTCTCTGTAAGCATCATACGTCCTTCCTTTAATGCGTACATCTTGTTCTTGCCGGCCGATACAATAATGTATGTGCCCACTCTGCCTTCAACCGGCTCGAAACGGAACTTCGCGTTGTTCCATATACCGGCAACGGCAGGCCACTGCAACAGATAGTCGATGCTTGCGTTGTCGCCGCCGTCGTCGAAGTTCTGCCCGTAGAAAGCGTTCTCCACTGCAAATGTGGTAAGGTCGATGGTCTTTATGCTCCAGTACTGTCCGCGGTTGTTCTCGTTTACGTCCTCGGCAACAATGCGTGCATTGTTCTCGCCTGAGTCATTGTTTCCGAGTACCTTGCCTGGTTCTCCTACAGACGCAATGCGGTATGTGAGGTTGTCATCAAAACCTGCATACTTTGAAACCTCAAAGCGGAACTGTGCGGCCTTGTGGTTGAGTGCGACCTCTTTCTTCACAACAACAAGAGCACCTCCCTGACCTTTTGCCAAGGCGAGTTCGGGGCTGTTGGTCGGGATGAGCAAACCGTTCTCGTATTTCCACAATTGGGCTTCATCGGAGCCGTTGTTCTCGCCGACCTCTACCTTGCTGCCGTTAAGGCGCAGTGCATTGCCGGTGACGGGGTTGATGATACGCCAACTGCCCGAAAGTTCCGAAACCTTCCAGTATTGTGCTGCATTGCCCTCCTCAAAATCGGTAAGGCCAACAGCCTTGTCCTTTTTCTCGTATACCACATTCCCTTTGTTGCCTGCAGCAAAGAGGTGGTACAGCTTGCCTTTCTCAAATAAAGCCTGTGCATTCGCTCCTGCGGTGCATACAAGTGCCAGAAGCACAAACGCCAAGCCTCTCCTAAGATTGTTGATAGACATAGTGTTTTTTGTTTTTTATGGTTATTTATAAATAAAATCAATTACGTGGCGTGCGCGCATGTATGTACGCACTATTTTACAAATATAGGAAATATCTCTGGAAAAATATAACGAATGAGGGAAAATAATGATGGCAGCACTGGTGTTCAATGACTTATGAGGACTTATATTGAAAGCCTCACCGAAGTAAAAGTGCAAGGAAATGAAAGGTAATGAG
>JAGBFX010000037.1 GCA_017936265.1 Bacteroidaceae bacterium
GGTAAACAGTAGTAAACCGTTGTCGCCTTTCTACACGATGTGACTATCATCACATATCGGGGCGGAATTTGTCACTCGTTGTAAACGGATGTAAACTCTTGTCAACTATCTACACGAAATAACAAAAAATAAGCTCCGCAAATTCTCCACGTCAGAAATATGTCTCAAAAATATGTGGAAATTTGGGAACCATCAAAAAGCAGCCTGAATGTGTTAAATTTTAGAATGTATTGATAATTAAAGGTTTATGTTTGGTTATTTCTGGTTGTTTTGGGTTGTTTTGGGCTTCTAAATACAACCATAGAATGCTTCGGTACCTATTGTTGTCACGCTTGCTGGAATGTAGATGCTTGTCAGTCCTTTGCAATAGTAGAATGCACGAGAGTTAATTTTTGTCAAGTTCTCAGGTAAGAAATCGGTATTGACAAGTGCCGTACACTGGTTGAATGCATTATCCTTAATCTCGTGTAGAGAAGAGGGAAGCTTAACCTCTGCAAGTGATGTGCATTGACAGAAGATATAAGAAGAGAGTTCAGTTATGCCCGATGGTATCTCGATGCTCTTCAGATTGGAGCATCCGTAGAAAGCACGCTGGTCTATCTTGTTTACGGCACTGGGGATGATGATGTTGTCCAACACCTCGCAGTAGGCAAACGCACTGTTACCTATGCTCGTAATCCTATCAGGCAATACGATGGCGGGGAGGCTCTTGCAATTCTGGAATGTAGAGTTATAAATAGTTGTGACTCCGCTGGGGATGTTGACGTTTTTCAGACTCTCGCAGGACATAAACGCATTAGAACCGATATTTGTGACGTTTGCGGGCACTACAAGAGTCTCCAATGAACGGCATTCCTGGAAAGCACCGTCACCGATTGATGTTATGCCTGAGTGGAGTACGATGTCCTTCAGGTTGTCACATTTATAGAATACCTGCTTGCTGATGGTTGTTATTCCATCGGGGATGTTCAGGCCAATCAAAGCATCGCAATCTTCGAAGGCCTGTTGCTCAACGCTTGTCACTCCGGCGGGGAGTGTTATCGTCGCCAGCTTGAAGCATTGGTAGAAAGCCATCTTGCCTATGGTGTTGAGCTTGCTGCCCTCCTCGAAGATAACCTTCTCCAGATTCTTGCATTGGGTGAATCCACCCAGATACTCGACATTGGCAGGGATGGTGATTTCGGTCATACTGGTGCATTGGGAGAAGGCGTCATCATATATGGCAGTGATGGAGGCCGGCAAGTTCACCTCTGCCAAGGCGAAGCATTGTGTAAAAGCCCCATCGGCAATGCTTGTCAGTGTGCTTGGCAGTGTCAAGTTGACAAGTAGATTGCAGTTGTGAAACATGCTTTCGCCCAACGTCGTGATGCCGTCGCCCAAAACAACAGTTTCTAACCCGTTGCAGCTATAGAATATCAGATTGCCCAAACTCTTTACTGTGCCCGGTATTATAACCTCTGTCAAGCCATCGCAACCCCAGAAGGCTCGTAAGCCAATCTCCTCCAAACTCTCGGGAAAATTAACTTCTGCCAAGGCGTAGCAGTTATAGAAAGCATCAGCACCGTAAGATTTGAAACTATCGGGAACTGCTATCTTCTCCAACAACTTACAATCTTGGAAGGCACGTTCATCAATAGAGACGAGATTGGAAGGCAGCTTGATAGCTTCAAGCTTAGAGCATCCATAAAAAGCACAAGCGCCCACGTTAAGAATGTTGTCACTCATCGTTACCGAGGTGATGCTGCTGCGATAATTCCACCAAGGGACCTTGTTCAAGGAGTTAGCATCGCCATACGCATACATGGTCACATTGGTCTCTGCATCGCTCTGGATTTCGAGCAAGCCCGTCTCGGTGTCGAGCGTCCAGGTTACCAGTTCACCACACATTCCTTCGTGTGTCTCAGCAAATAGTCTTGTGTTACAGCATAGCAGCATTATTGCCAGCAATGTTTGTCCGATTAGTTCTCCCTTCTTCATTGCAGTACTTTTGTGTGCCTCGCGGTTGCCACGGTCGGCTTTCCTTAATCATTGGCATAGGCAACCCGTTGTTCCCAACGCTATACCTCATCTGTTTAGCAGGAGCATATACACAAAAAAAGCGTGCCCCATAAACTTGTCTTTTGAAAGCAGGCTCTGGTAAAGCCCTCGGACTAAAACAAGCAACGGACACGCAGCAGATATATACGAAACGCCCACGGGCCAGTATATAGCAACAATCTGCGTGAAGAGTCGGCTTATTCTCGTCCTGTAAATTTACCAGATTCGCTTTCAGAGAATGAAGCGTTACACTTCTCAATAAATAAAATCTATGCTACCCTTCGGTAAGCAATCGCAAAGGTAAGCAAATAATTCTAAAATCAAGGAACGTGCGGACTCTTTTTTCCGTTACTGTTTTTTCATTATGATGCAAAGGAACGAAAAAAGCCCCGATGAAGGGGCTTTTTTCAGTAGTTTGGAGTACAAGAATCGGATGATTGGACTGATTTCGGTGCTCATCAGCTCCTCTCTGCTCTATTCTTGTTGTTCCTCTAACCATTTGGCAGGGGTTTCCCCCGTCATTTTCTTGAACACCATGTAGAATGTGGAGCGGGAGCGGAAGCCGCAGTCGGTGTAGATGCTCTCGATGTTGAAGTCCGACGAGTTGAGCTCGCACAGGCGGCGCTTGGCCTCCTCGATGCGCATGCGGTTGACAAACTCGAAGAAGTTGCACCCCAGACAGCCGTTGATGGCACGCGAGAGGGTCCGCTGAGGGATGTTCGCCTCCTTGGCGAAGAGTGCCAGCGAGATGTCGGGACGTAGGTAAGCTCCCGATTCAAGCATATAGCGTGAGGCACGGTCGCATACCTCCCTCATCTGCTCGTCGCTCATCGGGGAAGCGGCAGTTCCGCTCTCTCTGTCGGCGGCTTCGGCGGACTCCTCCCTCATCGGCTCCTCTGCCTGTATTATCGGTATCGCAGGATGGGCGATGCTGTTGTACACGAGATAGAACATGGCCACCACGTTCAGTATCTGGATGAGCCAAGCATCGGTGCGCGGCCATATGGCATAGCACACCATCACAATCACGAACAGGGCGGCAAAGAGGTTTTCGAACACGACAATCCACTCCTTCTGTACCCACTCGGCATCCGACATGGTGTCGTTGATGGTCTTCTTCGTGCGGTGGAGAAAACGGAAGATGGCCGTGAAGTAGGCCACCATCTGCACGAAGACGATAATGGTGTTGACATCGCCTATCCACGTGTCGTCGCCCGTCGTCTCGTGGAGGATGGTCTCCATGCGCTCGGCTGGCGACATCGTGAGGGTCAGCACCAGCATCAGGAGGGTCGGCAACAGATGGAGCAGGTGGACGGGCCTGAGCCGGAACGAGGTGTCGAAACTCCTCTTGGCAAAGAGCCATAGCAGTGGCATCAGCAGCGTGTTGACCGTGATGCCGATGGGCTGCATGAAGAGCGATATGCTGTGCCATCCGAGCATACGGCTCATGTTGTAAAGATACACCGGCACGTTAGGCACCACGATGATGGTGGCCGCATAGGCGTTCTCGCCACGGAAACGGGTGGCAATGAGCAAGACAATCGCCATCACCAACAAGATGATGATGCTCGAGGAGTTGACGGTAAGTATGAAGCTTTCGTAACCCATATCGGTGCAGTTGTCTTGGTTTGTGGTACAAAAGTACGAATAAACGACTAATAATCAACCTCCATTGACTGAAAAACTTTATCGAGAATGATTCGGGCTTTGACCTTATGCAGGCATATGACCTTGTAGCTTCGCTTGAACCGTACAGCGGTAAATTCGCTTTCAGACACGATGCCGAGCCCGATGAGTCGTGGGATTATGCCTAGTACGGCATTCCATGCCTTACGCTCTGTGCTCCCGTTGGAGGTAACCTTCATGGCGATGAGGGTGTGCTCCTGCGTAAAGAGTCTGCGGCAGAGTATTGTAAGGTACTGGTTCTTCTGGCTGATTATCTGTCTTGATTGTTCTGCAGCAGAATTAACTTGATTTAGTGAAAATTTAATGTATGCTCATCAATATTAATGCAGTTTTTATTATTTTTGCGCTACAAGCAAAGTTTGTCAAATTAAAAAATAAAGTTATGAGAAAAATATGTTTAACAGCAGTTCTTTTGACTCTTGTGTTGCTGTCTTTCAGTAGTTGTAAAATAAAAAATGACATAGAGACCATTCCTGCGAAAGAATTTGCAGAAGTGATAGCGAATCCGGATGTTCAACTTGTAGATGTACGCTCTGCCGAAGAGTTCGTTGAAGGAAATATTGAGGGAAGTATAAATATAAGTCTCGCCGGTGGAGATTTCTGTGGCCAAGTCGATAGGACGCTTGACAAGGGACGTCCGGTAGCGGTATATTGCCGAGGTGGTCGTCAAAGTGCTGAAGCTGCGGAGCAACTCTCATCTATGGGCTTTAAAGTCTTTGAACTCGAGAATGGCTACAAAGAATGGATTAAAGATGGTGAATAGCATACTTTATGAGGTTTTCTAAGAGTTTGGGAGCTATGGCTCTTTTATCACTTGTCTCAAATGCCCAAGCAGAAGACAAGCGTCCTAATATAATTCTTTTTTTAGTAGATGATATGGGATGGCAGGATACATCAGTCCCGTTTCATATTCAGAAGACACCGTTGAATAATCGTTATAACACCCCCAATATGGAGCGGCTTGCAGCTATGGGGGTGAAATTTACTCAGGCTTATGCTTCGAGTGTAAGTTCTCCTTCAAGATGCAGTTTGCTTACAGGTGCAAATGCTGCACGTCACAAGGTTACCAATTGGACTTTAACAAAGAATACATCTACCGACGAAAAGCACGAAACATTGAAAATGCCACAATGGAATGTCAATGGTGTGCAGCCTGTTGAGGGGGTGCCCAATAGCTTCCCTGCAACATCATTAGCTGCTATTCTGTCCGATAATGGATATAATACGATTAATTGTGGTAAAGCTCATTTTGGCGCAACTGATACACCTTCGGCCAATCCTGTTAATTTGGGATTTAATGTCAATATCGCAGGACATGCAGCCGGTGGACTTGCTTCATATCTGGGCAAAGAACGCTTTGGACATAATAAAAACGGTGAGCCCGTGAGCGGTTTTGCTGTACCGGGGCTTGAAGAGTATTGGGATAATGATGTTTTTATCACTGAGGCTCTGACACTTGAAGCCATAAAGGTGCTTGAAAGTTCTATTGAAAAGAAAGAACCGTTCTTCCTTTATATGTCACACTATGCAGTACATGTGCCCCTGCAAGCCGATAATCGCTTTGTTGATAAGTATCTGCAGCGAGGACTTTCGCAATCCGAAGCCAACTACGCTTCAATGGTAGAGGGTGTTGATAAAAGTCTGGGTGATATTATGGATTTTTTGGAGAGCAAAGAGGTGCTTGAAAACACTGTCATAATCTTTATGTCTGATAATGGGGGATACTCGCTTTACGGACGTACGCCTCCATTGCATACTCAAAACCTTCCGTTGCGTTCAGGTAAAGGCTCTGCTTATGAAGGGGGTATCCGGGTGCCTATGATCGTATATTGGAATGGGGTTACGGGCCCGGGAACAACGAACAATGATTATGTGATAATAGAAGATTTTTTTCCGTCTATTCTTGAAATGGCCGGGGTTTGTGATTACCACACCAAGCAATGTGTTGACGGTGTCAGTTTTGTGCCGATGCTGAAAGGCGAGAAGAGTGATAATGGCTCCCGCCCTTTAATATGGAACATGCCTAATAATTGGATTTCGGGTGATAATAGGGATTATGGGATTGGGGCAACCTGTACAATCCGTCTAGGAGATTACAAACTGATATATTGGTATGAAGATGGCAAAAAAGAACTCTATAATATACGTACAGATATTGGCGAGACTGATAATATCGCAGAATCATTTCCATTGCTTGTTAAACAGCTAAGTGAACTGTTGTCGGATAAACTCCGTAGTGTAGATGCGCAGCGACCATTTATTATATCCACAGGTGAGCCTTGCCTTTGGCCGGACGGTCGTAAGTAAATACAGCTTCTAAAGTGATTCACTCCGGGACCGGTGAGAGCATACTCCTTGGTTACGGGTATGATTGGGAGAATATGCTTGACGATTATAGCGGCACATACAATGAAGCGGACGCTGATGCTGTAGCTACTCTGATGCGCGACCTTGGATATGCTTATCAGGTAGCATATGGCACAGGTAGTACCGAAATTTGAATTTCCCAGTTGCGCCATGGCGGGGTTACAATGAGAATCGGACTTTCAATATTCGGGATGCTTACGTTAATAATCCGTCATATCACGCTGTTCAAGAAAATGATTCTTTGGTCTGGGGTATGACATGCGCTCTATGGACTGATTATGGGGTAACAGAAGCGATGATAGATAAGCGATTGTTTCCTCGTATTTTTGCTTTAGCCGAACAGATGTGGCATTATGGAGGACCGGCTCCATTTGAGAATTTTTATCAAAGAGTTAATATAATGGAGAACTGGTTTGCCGGGGAGGGATTTGTGTATGGTAGTGCTTTCAAAGAGGAATGATTCTACTCCCTCATTTACAAGTATTCTATGCTGCTTTGCGGACAGACGGAGAAATTTAAAATATGTGAAATGACAATTTGGTCGTTTCATTTTTTTTTTCTTTGTGGAATGTGGGGCAGTGCACCTTGTAAGACCCTTTGGAGTGTTATCTTTATTTATTAACTAACTATATCTTTATGAAAAAATTATTTACGACTTTAGTCTTGTGCGGGTTGTTGTCTCCAATGGCGACCATGGCGCAGTTTCAGCTGAAAGATGAGGCACCGGCCAACCCCGACAATGTTCCGGCTCCGGTACACCCTGTGCCTTATGAGCGACAGTTATTGTGGAACGAAACGGAGTTCTATGCATTCTTCCACTATGGCATGAACACTTTTACAGGCTCCGAGTGGGGCTACGGTAATGAAGCGGAGTCAAGATACGCTCCAAAGGCTTTGCCCAACCCTGAACAGTGGGTTACAGCAGTGAAAGCTGCCGGAATGAAGGGCGGTATTGCTGTGGTAAAGCATCACGACGGTTTCTGCCTGTGGCCTACAGCAACTACCGAGCACAGCATCAAGAATGCCGGCAATGAGAATGGCCGCAATGCCAATATTCCTCAGCTTTTTGCCGAGGCAAGCAAGAAACATGATATGAAGTACGGTTTCTACATCTCTCCGTGGGACCGTAACTCGGCACACTATGGTAAGGATACATATGTTACCGAGGTATTCCTGAAACAGTGTGAGGAGTTGGCGGAATATGGTTCCGACCAGTTTGAAATGTGGTTCGACGGTGCACGCGGTGGCGACGGTTACTATGGCGGCGAGGGTGGCACACGCGACATTGACCCTGAAATATATTATGATGTACCTAACTTGCGTACCCGTGTACACCGTATTGCACCCCATTGTATCATGTGGGGCGTGGGTGGCGAAGCACGTTGGATCGGTAACGAGTCGGGCTATGCCGGCGAGACAAACTGGGCTATGACCGACTATTTGTCCGAGTCTGTTGTACGCGAAGAGGGCGACATCAACGGCTGGTTCTGGAATCCCGGTGAGAGTGACGCCAAGGCTACAAGCGCGGGCTGGTTCTGGCATCAGGGCGAGACTATGAAGAGCGCGGAGCGTCTGTTCCAGATGTATCTTGAGACAGTTGGACGCAATGCGACCCTCATTCTTAACTGTCCTCCCGACCAGTATGGCGTTCTTCCCGAGAATACTGTGAACGAGTTGACAAAATTGGGCAAGATGCTTCACGAGCGTCTGGCGGTGCCTGTATATGGTCTTGACGAGAGCACTGAGGCTACCGATTATGCAAAAAGCGCAACAATTGAGGTAAGCGAGACACGTGAGGGTGGCAAATATGAGGTTGCCAACCTTACCGATGGTAACAAGGATACATATTGGGGCACAAACGACGACAGTCTCACTGCAACAATTACACTCTCTTGGGATACTCCTCAGGTGATACGTTACCTTGTTATGCAGGAGCCTGTCTTCTTGGGTCAGCGCATAAAGGACTTCAAGATTGAATACAGCGCAGACGGTGAGTCATGGACTGAACTCTGCCCGGCAATGCAGACAACGACTGTGGGCTACAAACGCATCATTCCTTTGAACGGAAAGACAAGCGAAAGCTATGGCAGCGGTTATAATGCAAAGAAACTGCGTATAACAATCCTGGATAGCCGTGCTTGTCCTTTGCTCTCTAACTTGAACGTATATTAATAAACATCGACACAATAATAAAAAGAAGAGTTATGAAAAAGAATATATTATTTTCAGCTGCGTTGATGTTTTTAAGCCTTGCTTCTTCGGCGCAAACAACAATAACATTCGACAGCGAGGATTATAAATCCATCAGTGTTTACGATAAATGGGAAGAGAGCCCATTCCGCACGGGTGTTCTCACCGGAAATGCAGGAGTTACTGACAATCCCGACCTCTCTGTAGATGAGGTCCTGGGCGTAGCTCCTAACTCAACAGGCAAGGTAGTTGCATTGCAGCGTAGCCGTTTCGGCAGCAATACTTTTGGCGTGAGGATAGACCTCAAGGAACCTATCCGTGTGACCAAGCAGTTGCAGTACATTCACGTGATGACTTACCTCAAAGATAAACCCGCCGATAGCCGCATGATGGTCATAGGCTTGGGTAAGCGAATCGAGGAGAGCTGGAACTGGCAGACAGGTGAAGAGGAGCAGTTCTGGGCAACCACCAACATAAATGTCGCACCCAAGGATGGTTGGCAGGATATTGTGGTTGGTTTCAAGGGATTCTCTTATTCTAAGGAGGAGAATGCCAACAGCGGTATTGATATATACTCTTTGGTTATTGTTCCCGATGTACGCTCACCACATGCCGACAAGAATGATTGGGTTGCATATATCGATGAGATTGTTGTCGACAATAATCCCGACAAGCGTTTCTCGACCGACAAGTATGCCCTTACCTATGACAAGGATGCTGTAAGAACACGCAAGGACCGTTCACTCAATAGTGTAGGTCTTACATCTTCGGGAGTCAATTACACGTCGGCTGCAAATACCGACAAGGTTTATACCGACAACACCACCGTGAGTGTGTTCTCTGCAAAGGCCGGCACTCAGGTACAGCCTACATTCAGCTATTCTGGTTCCTGGATGAGTGCTTATGTATATGTCGACTGGAACAAAAACGGTAAATTCGAATACGAGATAAACGATAATGGTACACCGGCTGACGGCAGCGAAATTGTCAGCTACAGCGCATATCAGGTTGACGGCACATGGTACAAGAGTGACGGAACTACTGTCGGCAACGGTAATACCATCGGAGGCGGCGTTCCTTCATTCACCATCCCAGCCGGAACGGAGCCCGGCATGTACCGCATGCGTTACAAGGTAGACTGGAACAGTATCGACCCTGCAGGAAGCAGCACTCTCGTTTCCGATGGTGGCGGATATGTAGACCTTATGCTTGATGTGCACGGCGACAAGGTGACAGTCAGTGCTTCACAGCTCAACGGTGATATTGTATTGGCATCGGATGAGAGCGCATTGCAGGGCTATGTAACCAATTATGGAGAACCTTTGGAGGTAAAGGATATTCCTGCTCCAGGATTTATACAGAATGGTTTTGCCCTCAAGTATGGCTATAATGTGAATGCTGCCGAACAGCTTGATGACAATGGCAACCCCAATTGGATTGAGGTAAACGTTCCGCATACAGCAATTGCTGCCGACGGTACATACACAATTCCGGCCGAGTATATACGCGGTAGCCAGGTTAGCATCAAGGGCGATATGCAGCAGGCTTATCAGTATACTGTAAGCGTTACCGGTGCCGAAGGCGGTATCGTTTATGGCGGTAAGGAGTACAAGAACGGTGATGTGATCTATGCAAGCCAGTTCTTTACGGTAGAAGATGTTACAGCCATAAATATTGAAGGTTATACAGCTGAGATTTCTTATGATGCTGAAAACAGTGTAATCATTGTAGAATACAAGAAGATTCAGGAGTATCGTCAGATAAACTCGCTCAGTGAATTGGACAACGGAGCAGCTTATCACATCAAGGCCAAGAGCGGCGAGGGATATCTTGCATGGAATACTACAATCTCTGATACATATATCAGTTTGCGTGGTATGACAAACTCCTCTTATAATAATCTACCATCGAATAAGGCTGTAGTGAGCATATATAAGGAAGATGTGAGCCCTTTTGACAAGACTGTCGTTTGGCAGATTATCCAGGAGGACGGGAAGTATTACCTTTATCAGCCTGCAAAGCAGGAGTATGTTACCCGTGATGGCAGGGACTATAAGTTTACTGCAGAAAAGACTGCATTGGATATGATACGTGACAATGGTGATGGCACTTTCAGCTTTCATGCAGGTGGCGGTTACAGTGACGGTTCCACATATTTTGCGTGTGTTGTAACCAACGAGCCTTTGACAGCTGTGCGTAACTGGACATGGGATGACCATGGTTCTGTAATGTATATAGTGGAGAATCCCAATATCACATTGGATGATATTACCGCAGTGGAGAGTGTCGTGGTAACAGAAGAGAATACACGTAAAGGCATATACAATCTGCATGGACAGAGACTCGAAGGACTTCCTGCTTCGGGTATTGTCATTGTGAATGGCCGTAAATATCTTGTGAAGTAAGGGCACTATGGTATAAGATATATAGACTCTTGAAACAAGAAGACTAAAAAGTGATATGAACCCCAAAAGTTTGGCAATAAACTTTTGGGGTTCATTTTATGCATATATTTTAGTTAAAAATTGTATTATTGTTAATATTAACGTATGTTTGATTAAATTTGTATTTTGGATGGCTATGCTCATATTCTGTGGCGGGTCTTCTTGAGTGACTAAGAAAAATTTATTAACTAACCTTTAAACCAAAAAGATGAAAAAACTGTTTACATCAATCTTGTTGTTGGGTATTATGGCTCCTTTTGCGGCTTCGGCACAGTTGCAGCTGAAAGAGGAGGCTTTGGCTAACCCGGACAACGAACCGGTTGCGGTGCATCCTGTTCCGCATCCGCGTCAGTTAAAGTGGCAGGAGACAGAGTTCTATGCTTTCTTCCACTATGGTATGAATACCTACACCGGCCTTGAGTGGGGTAACGGTGATGAGGACCCCAAACGCTTTGCGCCTACAGCGGCTCCTAACCCACGCCAGTGGCTCGAGGCTGCCAAGGCTGCGGGCATGCGCGGCGGTATTGCCGTTGTAAAACATCATGACGGTTTCTGCCAGTGGCCAACAGAGACAACTGACCACAATGTTACCAACTCCGGTAACGATTATGGCCGTAACACTAACATCCCGCGCGATTTCGCTGCTGCTGCAAAGGATTTAGGAATGAAGTACGGCTTCTATGTATCTCCTTGGGACCGCAATAGTATTCACTATGGTACCGACAAGTATGTGAAGGATGTGTTCCTCCGTCAGTGTGCCGAGCTTGCCGAGTATGGTACCGACCAGTTCGAGATGTGGTTCGACGGTGCCAACGGCGGTAGCGGTTACTATGGTGGCCGCAATACGACAGTGAATGTTGACCGTGCCACATACTACGACGTTCCCAATTTACGTGACAGCATCCACAAGATTTGCCCCGACTGCGTAATGTGGGGTGTAGGTGGCGAGGCACGCTGGATAGGTAACGAGGCCGGCTGGGCAGGCCAGACAAACTGGTCGCCCGAGAACCGTGACTATGCTCCCGAGGGTAACGGTATGTACGGTAGCGAGAACGGCTGGTTCTGGCTTCCTGGCGAGAGTGACGCCAAGGCTACAAACAAGGGCTGGTTCTACCACGACGGCGAGGCTCCATTGTCTCCCGAGCGTCTGTTCCAGATGTATCTTGAGACTGTGGGCCGTAACGCTACGCTCATCCTCAATATCCCTCCCAACAAAGCCGGTGTTCTCCCTGATGCATCGGTAAATGCGCTCAAGGGTATGGGTGACCTCATCAAGGCACGTCTTACAAATGACTTTGCAAAAGATGCAAAGGTTGAGGTAACCGAGACACGTACAGCAGGCGCTGCACGCAACTATGAGGCTGCGAACATGACCGACGGCAACAAGGATACATATTGGGCTACCAACGACGGCACAACCGAGGCTACAATCACACTTATGTGGGATGAGG
This sequence comes from Bacteroidaceae bacterium, assembly GCA_017936265.1. Taxonomy (GTDB): domain Bacteria; phylum Bacteroidota; class Bacteroidia; order Bacteroidales; family Bacteroidaceae; genus HGM04593. The sequence continues at coordinate 12,176 of JAGBFX010000037.1, forward strand.
CCAAGACAGTGCGTTACGTGGAACTCATGGAGTATATTGCCAAGGGACAGCGTGTGAAGAAATTCCACATCGAGACAAGCGAGGACGGAAATACATGGACACGCAGGGCTTCTAACGTGGAGACAACAACCGTGGGCTACAAGAGAATCATCCCTCTTCACGGTAACACTGCCAACAGCTACGGTGCCGGCTTCAATGTGAAAGGTGTGCGCGTAGTCATCGAGGACAGCAAGGCTTGTCCGCTAATCAGTAAAGTAAGCGTTTATTAATATTTAATTCTTTTGTAACTATGAAAATGAAAAATATATTTGCGCTTGCTGCTTTGGTACTTCCAATGTTCGCTTCGGCGCAGACTGAGATTACATTCGAGACCGAGGACTACAAGTCTATCGGTGTGTATGATACATGGGAGGAGTCTCCTTTCCGCTCAGGTGCCCTCAAGGGTAACTATGCAGTGATTGACAATCATTTGCAGTATGTAGATGATCAGTTGGGCGTTGCTCCCAATGAGTCATCTAAGATTCTTGCCATACAGCGTTCACGTTTCGGCAGTAACACTTTCGGTGTACGTGTAGACCTCAATGAGACATTCGAACTCACACCGCAAACAAAGTATATCCACGTGATGGTTTACCGTCCATACGGCGGCCGTGTGATGGTGGTGGGTCTCGGTAAGCGCACTGAGCGCCGTGACCAGTCTCCCGAGGCTGAGCAGTTCTGGGCAATGTCTACGACAAATGTAGGCGCAGGCAAATGGCAGGATGTCGTGCTCCCTATCAAGGGTAACGGCGGTATCGACATATACAGCCTTGTTGTTGTGCCCGACTGTGAGTCGCCTCACAACTACACCGAGGATGCTGTATGCTACATCGACAACATTGAGGTAAACAACAATCCGCAGTCGAAGTTCGTTTACGGCTACTATCCTGTTGCCTTTGACAAGGGTCAGCAGTACAGCCGAAACGACCGATTCGTGAATTCTGTGACACTTGTATCGGGTGACGGTACACAGACTGTCGCTTCTCCTTCATCTCCAAAGACTGTTTACGTTGACCACGCTACCGAGGAATTCTATGCACGCGCCGGCGAGACTGTTACTCCAAAGTTCTCATATACCGGCTCTTGGATGCACGGATATGTATATCTTGACGTTGACAACAACGGTAAGTTCGAGGCAACTATGAACGATGACAATACTATTGCCGAAGGCAGTGAGGTGATGGCATACTCTTACTATCAGGGCAAGAACAGCACCGGTGCAACAGTTACCAACCAGAATGTTCTTCCTCCTCCGGCATTCACCGTTCCCGAGGGCCTTGAGAATGGTTATTACCGTCTGCGTTACAAGGTCGATTGGGATTGCATTGACCCTGCGGGCAATATGGATTCCGGCAACTCAATCATCAGCAACGGTGGCGGTATTATCGATATCCGCCTGAATGTTCACGGTGACTTTGCCAACGTGAACGATGCCAACCGTAATGGTAAGGTGGTTGCTGCTGCCGATGGTGCCGACCTCGTGAAATATACTGCTCCATTCGGTGAGGACTTCAAGATTCAGATGGTGCCCGAGAATGGCTTTGAGTATTCAGGTATTATCGTGAAGTATGGCTACAACCTAGGTGGTGACAGCATCGTACACGACAATGTACAGTGGCAGAAGGTCTTCTTCGAGCGCCAGCAGTTTGACGCTGATGACTGCATAGTCATTCCGGGCGAGTATATGCGCGGTGACGTTGAGATTGAGGGCCTCTTCATTGAGGAGGGTACATACGTTCCTCTGGAGCCCGAGACACGCTATGAGACAACGAAAGTGGAGAATGGAAATTTCGCCAATGGAACCACTTGGTATACAATCCAGATAGGCCAGGACGGATATGTGCTTGCCGATAACGGTACAGCTTCATTTATTGCACTCGAAAATACAGAAGTGGATATTGAGAATCCGGCACAGTTGTGGTGCTTCACAGGCAACGAGGATGCCGGCTACCGCATATACAATATGCAGGCCGGTGGTACAAAGGTTCTTGCTGCCCCAACTACAATGAAGGGAAATACCGGAAACTCGTCGTTCCCTACAATGCAGCCGGTGGATAATCTCCCCGAAGGTTATACCGACCTTTGGAAGTTCGAGGATTCTGATGACCTGGGTTCAACAGATGTTGCCCATGCTTATATGTACGAGGTGGGATATGAGAGCCACAAGGTGAATAATCGTGACAGCAAGCTGGCTTTCTGGGATGGTGGTGCTGATGCCGGTTCTACATTGCAGATTTATTTTGCAAAGACGACAACTGCAGCTGTCGACACTCTCACAGCTCCCGACTTGCGTGCCATGACATTGCCTACACGTATAGGCTTGCAGTCGGTATCGGAAACCAACGGTTATTGGTTCAATGGTGCCGCTCCTGAAGTTGAGAGTGAGGAACCTGTCGTATCAAATGTGTATGTATGGGAGCCGGTAGAAGGCAGCGATTCAAAGTTCTATCTTTGCAAGGCTTATCCCGAGGATGCCGACGGTGAGGGTTACGTACAGGCGCCCAACGGTAACGTGCAGCTCGGTGCAAAGGCAGGTGCTGCGCAGTTCGAGGCATACAGCCCTATGATTGAGGCAGGTGGCGGTGACGTCAATACAGGTGACACGTCGTGGCTTGTTGAGATTACAGACAATCCTTATCTTGTACGCTTTGTTGCAAACGGCACTTACTTGAACTCGCAGGCTGCGGGCGTGACTCCCAAGTTCGCTACAGGAATAGGTGCATGGTCTGTTTGGTATGTACATAACTTCGCTAAGATGCATGTTCTCACAATGAACATTACCGTCGGTGACCTTACAGAGGTAATCACAAAGCTCTGTTGTGAGGGTGACGTGATAGTTTATCCGGAATACGAAGGCTTTGTGTGCGAGCAGGGCAAGGAGTATATCATGGGCAGCGAGGATGTGACAATTGTACTTACATATTCCGATGCGACAGGCATTGAAGAGGTGAAAGGTGAAAACGGAAAGGTAGAAGGCATTTATGACCTCCAGGGCCGTAAGGTAGTGAACCCTTCAAACGGTCTTTACATTGTTGACGGCAAGAAGACTTACATCAAGTAAATCTCTTTAATAATAAGTGTTGACGAGGCTGACTAAAAAGGCTCTTTTGTTGTTACGCTTGCCCGAAAAATACTCATTTACGTTTAGTAAACTGCGTTTTTTCGGGCTTTGCAAGCCTAAAAATAGCTCTTTTTATCCAACCTCCCTACAGACGTGGGTGACCCATTTCACTTTTGGGTCACCCACGTCAATCTTTTTGTTATGTTCCCGGCAAAATATTCCATTATAATTTTGTAATGCTCTTTTCTTTTGTATACTTTTGCGTATGGCGTCTGTGCTGTGCGCCGACATGGAAAATACTAACCTTAAAAATATTACTCCAATGAACACAATTGTTTCTCAGTTCAACATTCAGGGCAATGTTGTCGAAGTGGCTCCTCTGGGCAATGGCCTCATCAACACGACTTATCGCGTGAAGACCGAGGGCGATGCTCCTGACTATGTTCTTCAGCATGTGAATAACGCTATCTTCCCCGATGTTGATATGCTCATGAACAATATCGTTGCTGTTACTGAGCACATCCATGGCAAACTCGTTGCTGCCGGTACAGATGATATCGCACGCAAGGTACTCAAGTTCGTTCCTGCCAAGGACGGCAAGTACTATCACTTCGACGGCGAGAAGTATTGGCGTGTAATGGAGTTCATTCCCGATACAGTGGGCATGTCTGCGGTAACTCCCGAGACATCATACATCGTGGGCGAGACATTCGGTAACTTCCAGGCCATGTTGGCCGATATCCCTGCCGAGCTTGGCGAGACAATAAAGGACTTCCACAACATGGAGTTCCGTCTTCAGCAGCTCCGCGAGGCAGTTGCCGAGAACAAGGCCGGCCGTCTTGCCGAAGTACAGTGGCTTGTTGATGAGCTCGAGGCACGTGCCGAGGAGATGTGTAAGGGTGAGCGTCTGCACCGCGAGGGCAAGCTTCCAAAGCGCATCTGTCACTGCGATACAAAGGTCGACAATATCCTTTTCGACAAGGATGGCAACGTGCTTTGCGTGATTGACCTTGATACAGTGATGCCTAACTTCATTTTCTCTGACTTCGGTGACTATCTGCGTTCTGCAGCCAACACCGGTAAGGAGGATGACAAGAACCTTGATAATGTGAACTTCAATATGGAGATTTTCAAGTCGTTTACAAAGGGCTACTTGAAATCTGCGGCTTCTTTCATTACTCCTCTTGAGGTAGAGAACCTGCCATATGCTGCAGCCCTGTTCCCATACATGCAGACTGTACGCTTCCTGGCGGACTACATCAACGGCGATACATATTACAAGATTCAGTATCCCGAGCATAACCTCGTTCGCTCAAAGGCTCAGTTCAAACTGTTGCAGAGCGTTGAGGCTCATCAGGCCGAGATGCAGGCTTTCATCGCCGAGGTGTTGAAGTAAGAGGGTATAACCACAAAAAAATAACCGTTCAGTTCTGAACGGTTATTTTTTTGTGGTTAGTTACCGACTGTTTACTCGCCTATGCTGTCCTGCTCGGCTACTCTAACGTCAAGCAGCTCTACATCGAAGCAGAGAGCCTCGTTGGGACCTATGTCCTGGCCTGCGCCTCTCTTGCCGTACGCAAGGTCACCCGGAATCCAGAGAGTGATTTTGCCGCCTTTGCCTACAAGCTTCATGCCTTCAGTCCAGCCCTTGATTACACCATTCAGAGGGAACTCGATAGGGTTATCCTTTTCTGCCTCATCGGGCTGATAAGCCTTTATCATCTCTTGACGCTGCTGTGGCATGTCTGCCCAACGGTTGCTGTCGAATACCTTGCCTTCGCGTGTCTTGCCGGTATAAAGGACTTTTACGACATCGGTGTCGTTTATAGCTTTTGTTCTGATGTCTCCTTCATCGACAATCTTGTAAAGAAGACCCGATTCGGTTTTTTCCACACCGCTCTCCTGCTCGATTTCTGCAAGCCACTCTTTTGAGAGCTTTTCGTTCTGGGCTGGGATTACTACAGTGAAGTAGTTCTCCATGAATGCGTTTGCCTTCTCATCGGTAAGGGCGGGCTTGTTGTTGTGGACGTCGCTGATAGCCTGCATCAGTTTTTTTACAACGATTTCATAAGGTGCATTTTCCAAACTGAATGCAAAGTCTGCTCCGAGCAGTGTAGATGCGATCTTTTTCTCTGCAGGGTCGCCGAAGACCTCTGTCATGCCTGTGGTGTCGGCCATTGCTGCCTCAATCTTTTCGCAGAGCTCAGGACCGAAATATTTCATGCCAAGTTCACGGAAAGCCTCCTTGTTGATGGTTACACCTTCAACGGTAAACTCTTTCTGTCCATTGAGACCGCTCTCAAGTGTCTCTACGATTACGTCGTAGTCTGCCTTGAGCTGTGGCATTACGCCTTTCTCAATCTGGTTCGCGATGTTCATACCCACAATGTATGACAATGTATCAAGATTCTTGTCTGAACTTCCATTGCCAATGCCTTTGCCGCATGACATTGTCATTGCCACGAGAATGCATGCGAGTGTTGTTGAAATTAACTTTTTCATGATATAATAATTATTGGTTGTTGCTGTGATATCTGATGAGTCCCTCCATCGGGCTCTCTACGATGTTGCCTATTGCAAGGCCAAGGCTCTCGGCCGCCTCTTTGATTTCTTCGGCGAAACTGATTCCTATTCCTCCAATTATATGTATCGGAAGCCATGAATGTCGGTACACCATAACGTTACGCTTGAAGAACTGTACGAAACAGCTTGTGACCATTGCGTGTATATCGGCATCCTTCCTGTTCTCGATTATGAACGGAGTGAGGCTTGCAAGCCAACGGTTGGGCAGGGGAGTGTGGTATACTCTCTCAAGTATTGATGCTACATCAAGGTTGTATTGCTGCATGAATTTCTCCCTGATCTCTTTCTTCAGCTGTTTCTTGATGCAGTCGCTCACAAGCTGTCGGCCCAGATGAGCGCCGCTGCCCTCATCGCCGAGTATATAACCGAGTGAAGGGGTGTTCTCGGTAATCTCATTGCCGTTGTACAGGCATGAGTTCGAGCCTGTGCCCAATATGCATGCTATGCCCTCTTCGTGTCCGCATAGTGCGCGGGCTGCTGCAAGAAGGTCGCTGCTTATGTTTATATCTTTTGTCGTGAATATGCTCTCGAGAGCGAGCCTCATGCGGTTGTTGGCATTTTCGTATGCACATCCTGCCCCGTAGAAATATATCTGTTTGGGGGCTGTCGTGTCCAAGGCATCTTTCAGCTCAGCCTCAAGGACCGCAAGTATATCATCGGTGTTCTGTATTGTCGGGTTCAGTCCCTGGGTTTTTACGCGTGAAACAATCTCGCCGTTCTCGCATAGTACCCAATCGGTTTTGGTTGAACCGCTATCTGCTATAAGTATAATCATCTTAGTTTTGAAAAAACGGTAATATTCTGTAAAGATACTTCAAATTTTACTTCCTGCCAAAGGCGGGGTCAATTTTTATCAGTGCCGACACTGCAAATGTCACTGAAGTGCAAAGCATTACCCACAGGAAGAAATTTTCGTATCCCAACCACTCCTGGATGTAGCCCGATATCATTCCCGGCAACATCATACCCAATGACATGAATGCGGTCGATATCGCAAAATGAGCTGTGGGGTACTTGCCTTGCGCGAAGTATATCATATATAACGTATATGCAGTAAAACCGAATCCGTAACCAAGTTGTTCGATGAAGATGCAGCTGCCGATTATCGTAAGGTCGCTTGTCATTGCCATGCTCATGTATATATATACGATGTCGGGCAACGATATTGCAATGACCATAGGCCACAGCCAGTACTTGAGTCCTTTGCGTGATATGCATATTCCGCCGAGTATTCCGCCTATAATAAGTCCGAATACTCCTACTACACCGTTGAGGAATCCGATGTCGCCCTTGCTCAGCTCAAGACCTCCTGAGGATATGGTATCCATGAGGAACAGCTTGCCAATCTTTCCTAACTGCGCTTCGGGGAAACGGAACAGCAACAGGAACAGCAGTGTCGCCCATATGCCCGGCTTCTGGAAGTAGCTCTTTATGATATCGCCGAAGTTGTGGAATATCTCGCCTATGCTTTTTGGCATACGCGCGATGTCATTCTCGGGCTTGGGCATGGCTTTCCTGTGGTAGATGAACAGTGCTGCCATGATGAGTGCCGTCACGGCGAATGTGGCACTCCATGCGTATCTTTCATCGCCCGATGATTTGCCTATCCGGTCGGCGAACATCACGAGTACCCCTGAACTGAATACTGTAGCAATACGGTAGAACGTGTTTCTTATTCCAGAGAAGAACGATTGCTTCTCCTGTGTCAGTCCAAGGATGTAAAAGCCGTCAAGGGCAATGTCGTGTGTCGATGACACGAATGCTCCTGCCATGAAGGCCATGAGCGTGAGCAGTACAAAATTGCTTGAGGGAACAGCAAAGGCTATGGCTGCGAAGCATATTACCAACAGTAGTTGTGAATAGAGCGTCCAGCTTCTGCGCGTACCCATCATCTCTACAAACGGGCTCCACAGGGGCTTTATTGTCCAGGGGATGAGCAGTATGCTTGTGTACAGGGCTATGCTTTTGTTGTCTACTCCCATGTCCTTGTACATGATGTCCGATATTGATGTTATGGCATGGTAGGGCAGTCCCGATGCAAAATAGAGCGACGGAACCCATAACCATGCATTGTTTTTCTTGAGCATATTAAGAAACTTCTAAGTCTTGTGTTTTTCTTCTGCGAAGATACTTAAAAAAGTAGATATACAAAAGCAAATCCGCACGCGTGCGGATTTGCTTTTGTATATCCCTCTGTACTCTGTACTCTATACTCTGTACTCTTAAACTATTCCTTGTGCCATCATTGCTTTGGCGACTTTGAGGAAGCCTGCGACGTTTGCGCCTTTGACGTAGTCGATGTATCCGTCCTCGCGTTTGCCGTACTTGACGCATGCGCTGTGGATGTTGTGCATGATTTCATGCAGCATCTGGTCTACCTTTGCACTGCTCCAGTTGATTTTGCCTGAGTTCTGGCTCATCTCGAGTCCCGATACCGATACTCCGCCTGCATTTGATGCCTTGCCAGGAGCATAAAGGATTCTTGCAGCCTGGAATATGTGGATGGCTTCTGGGGTAGAAGGCATGTTTGCTCCTTCGGATACCGCTATCACGCCGTTTGCGACAAGTGTCTTGGCGTCATTGCCGTCAATCTCGTTCTGTGTCGCCGACGGAAGAGCGATGTCTCCTTTCTCGCACCATGGACGTGCACCCTCGACATACTTGCAGCCGTACTTGTCGGCATACTCCTTGATGCGACCACGACGCACGTTCTTGAGCTCCATGATGAAGTCGAGCTTCTCGCGGTCAATGCCGTCGGGGTCATATATGTAGCCGTTGGAGTCGCTCATGGTGACAACCTTTCCGCCGAGCTGGATGACCTTCTCGACTGTGTATTGTGCGACATTGCCTGAGCCCGATACAAGGCATGTCTTCTCCTGGATAGTCTCTCCACGTGTGCCGAGCATCTCCTGAAGGAAATATATGTTGCCGTATCCTGTAGCCTCGGGACGTATGAGCGAACCGCCGAACTCGAGACCCTTGCCTGTGAATACGCCGTTGAACTCGCGTGTCAGTTTCTTGTACATGCCGAACATGTAGCCTACCTCACGGCCGCCTACGCCGATGTCGCCCGCCGGAACGTCCATCTCGGGGCCTATGTTACGCCACAGCTCTGTGATGAATGCCTGGCAGAAACGCATTACCTCGTTGTCGCTCTTGCCTTTGGGGTCAAAGTCGGAACCGCCCTTGGCGCCGCCCATGGGTAGAGTGGTCAGCGAGTTTTTGAATGTCTGTTCAAACGCGAGGTACTTGAGAATGCCCACGTTTACAGAGGGGTGGAAACGGATGCCCCCCTTGTATGGTCCGATAGCGTTGTTGTGCTGTACGCGGTAGCCTGTATTTACCTGTACATTACCATTGTCATCGACCCATGTGACGCGGAACGTGAAAATTCTGTCGGGGATACAGAGCCTCTCGATAAGGTTGTTCGCCTCAAACTCGGGATGCTTGTTGTATTCTTCTTCAATGGAGTGTAGCACCTCCTCTACGGCCTGATAATACTCTGGCTCGTTGGGGAATCTCCTTTTTAGGCTCTCAAGAGTTGTTTCTACTTTCATTTTTATATTGTTTTGTATTTTTTTCTGTTCGCAAAGATAATAAGTTGCTTTTAAAAAATGAAGAAATGTAAGCGTTTTTTTGAAAAAACAAGAATTTTGTTTGTCAAGTTGATTGAAAAGGAGATTTTTGTTGTTTTTTTGCTTTTAACAAAGGAATATTGTCTGTTTTCGTAACAGAACTCATAAAAAAACTGAATGGACTTTTAAAATTCAGGAAGTTGGGATAATTTTGCAGAATTATTATCATGTCATAGACTTGCCTTGTTATGAGCGCTGAGTACCAGCGACTGATTATTTTTTTATTGAACAGAATAAAAAAAACGATATAATTATGAAGAAAATCTTTACATCATTATTTCTTGCCGCAGCACTGTCGGTACAGGCGCAGTATATTCCTAACGGAACATTCGAGAGTTGGAAGGGTGGTGGCAATGCAGGGAGCACATACCAGTCGTCAGACGGTTCATTGGCTGGTGGCAGTTCTGCTTTCGGATTACGTCAGCGCCCCGGCGATGAACCTGCTGAATGGCAAGGCTCAAGTGTGAACCAGAAGGTGATGATGGAGAAGAAAGAGACTCTTATTGAGAAGTCAGAAGGTGTTTCCGGCAGCGCTGTCAAGATGCAGAACAAGTATGTAGGCGTAATGGGAATAGGTTCTAACGCACCTGGCTTCATCAGTTTCGCGACTCCATGGGTCTATGCAATCAGCAAAGTCAATGAATGCGATGGCGGTGTGTATGGCGGTATGCCGTTCACATATACTCCCGACGCCATTGAAGGCTGGTATAAAAGGAGTGGCGGAACAGGCGAGGATGCGCATATTATCGTATATATGTGGACAGGAACATTCAAGAGTAATATAAAATCTTCTGCGTCGGATGATGTGAAAGAGAATGTCGACCGTGCTATAATGGGTAAGACATCGGACGGAATTGTGCAGGCCGGCAGGCTTATTGCAAGCTGTGATTATGCTTTCTCTACAACCGCGAATAATGATTGGCAGAAGATTGTGGTTCCCATTGACTACGTTGCCGGTACTGAGCATTTGGCTCCCGAGAAAGTAAATGTCATTATTTCAAGCGGCGACTATTGGAACCGCTCGAACATAAAGGAAGGCAGTGTGCTCGAGGCAGATGACGTGAAGTTTGTATATTATTCCGAGCTTGCATCGCTTGAATATGATGGCAAGAACTATTTTGTTGCAGGCAAAGAGTCATATACAATAGGTGCCGAGTATGACGCAAGCAAACTGTCGCTCACTTCGAACGGCAGGGGTGCAACTATTGAAAAGTCCTATGATGAATTGGACAAGGTGCTTACTGTCAAGGTAAAGGGTAACGACTATGCCGTGAACAACAGCAACATCCATTCGTATACCATCAAATTCGATGAGGAAGGTGGCGAGGTTACTCCGACACCTGACCCAGACCCGACTCCGACACCTGACGATGTTGATTACACACCAGCGTTCACGGGTACCAAGACTAGAGAAGACCGCTGGATAACTGAAATCAAGCTCACAAGCGAGATGTTTGCCGAAGAGAGTGCAAACACTATTACGGTCAATAATGATGACAAACTCTGCTATAACGACTACACGGGTAGTGTTACAATGAAGGCCGCTGCAGGCGAGACCGTGACAGTTGAGGTAAACATCGGCGATGCTTCATGGATGAATGCATATGTATATATCGATGAGGACAAGAACGGGTTCACTGCAAGCATTGCTCAAGGCAGCTATTATGAGCCTGCCGGCGATTTGGTCTCTTATTCATTCTATAATAACGGTGCCGCCGGTGATGCAGGCGGCTGGGATAGTGCCGCTAAGGATATTGCGGGAGATGACCGCAGTACAGTAGCCTTGCCTCAGTTCGTTGTTCCAGAAAAGGACGGTACATATCGTGTACGTGTAAAGCTTGACTGGTGTAACATTGACCCTGCCGGTGACCGTGACGGACGTTTCGGCGACTTTATGGAAAATGGCGGTCAGATAGTTGACTTCATGCTTAACGTTGTAAACGGCGAGGTTGATTATACGCCGACAAATACAGGTACAAGAAATTACACAGAGCGCAATATCAATGCTGTCAAGTTTGTCAGTGCTGATTACGGCGAAGTCGAATATTACCTGACCGCTACAGAACGTGCAAGCGAGTATCTTGACCTTACAGAAGCTGAATTGTGTTTTGTGGCTGCTCCTGGAGAACTTGTTTCTGTGGATATAGTAACCGACGGCTCTTGGGTTAACCATTATATATATATAGATTATGAGGCCGACGGGTTTACTGCAGGTATTGCTGATGGCAGCAATTATGAGCCGACAGGCGACCTTGTCTCATATTCGTTCTACAACAACGGCAGCAGCAGTGATGAGAGCGGTTGGAACTGCAACGGTGTGTCAATCACAGGAGACGACCGCAGCAAACCTGAAATTCCTGGATTTGCGGTTCCTCAGGAGGTAGGTACCTACCGTTTGCGCATCAAGCAGGACTGGTGCAGCATAGACCCGATGGGTGACAGCAATGAAAACTTTGGCGGAACATTTAGCAATTATGGCGGCCAGATAATTGATGTAAATCTTGTCGTTTCAGATGAGACAGGCATCAACGAACTGAAAGGTGAAAACGGAAATGTGAAAACCATTTACGACTTGCAAGGCCGAAAGGTAGATAACCCTACTAAGGGAATCTACATTATCAATGGCAAAAAGGTACTTGTAAAGTAACTTTTTGCTATAGATGAGCATTTTAGCGGTTAGTCACGCGCAGCACCGCATCAGTGGTGCCGCGTGGGGCGCTAATAAAAAAGGGAGTCAATGGCAAAAAGGTTTTTGTAAAGTAACTTTATTGAAAGTTGTCACTATATTATAAAACGAGTAAGTTTCGATAATGCGGGCGCGATTCTGTCGCGCCCGCATTGTTGATTAAAAACGTGTGGCTATTTTTTTATAATCAGTGAACTTGTATTATCTTCGCGTCAAAGGTATTGTCAGTTATGCACTCAAAGATAAAGGAACTATATTTAAGGCGGTTCGGCAGCGAGCCACACTCGATAGTACGACTTACAGGCGATGGCTCCAACCGTGTCTATTTCCGTCTCTCATCCGATGATGTGTCTGTCATAGGAGCCGTTGGTATCTCGGTAGAGGAGAACGAAGCGTTCTTCGCAGTTGCCGATGCACTGGCCAAGAGCGGAGTGAATGCTCCCCAGGTGCTTGAGGTTTCGGAGGACCGTCTTGCCTATCTGCAGAATGACCTTGGCGATCTCTCGCTCTATGCTTCGTTGCAGCCTTCAAGGGACAATGGATGTTTTGATGTAGATGATGTCGGACTGCTATGCAGGACAATATCGCAGTTGCCGCATATCCAGTTCCGTGTGCCGCAATATTTCGATTTCTCGCTCTGCTATCCTGTAAGCGATTTTAATGAGCGTACCGTTATGTGGGACCTTAACTACTTCAAGTACTGTTTCCTGAAAGGAGTGGGTATAGAGTTCAATGAGTCGCTGCTTGAGGATGAGTTCGACAGCATGGCGGCAATGCTGCTGAGTGATAATGACAATGTATTCCTTTATCGCGATTTCCAGTCGCGCAACGTCATGCTGAAGGATGGCGAGCCATACTTCATAGATTTCCAAGGCGGCAGGCGCGGGCCGATATATTACGATGTGGCGTCGTTCGTGGGGCAGGCGCGGGCAAAGTATACCCATGAGGCTGTAGAGGCGATGATTGATGCCTATATTTCGGCTCTTGAGGAGTATAAAAAGGTGGACAGGGTTCATTTTTTGAAGATGCTCGGTCTATTCAGGGTATTCCGTCTGCTGCAGAACCTCGGAACCTATGGCTATCGCGGTCTCTTTGAACGTAAGAAGGCATTTGTCGAGAGCATTCCTGCAGCTCTGTCCCAACTGAATGGGATGCTCGGCAATGGAAAGATGTTCCCTTATCTTCATTCTCTCATCAGAGAGGTCGCGCAGCTGCCGATGTTCATGCGTCAGGAGTCGAAGGAGCTTACCGTTGATGTCATCAGCTTCTCCTATAAGCGCGGTATCCCCGATGACCCGTCGGGTAATGGCGGTGGCTTTGTCTTTGATTGCCGCTCGATTCATAACCCCGGCCGTTATGAACCTTACAAGAAACTGACAGGCATGGATGAGCCGGTAATAAAATTCCTTGAGACTGAGAGCAACATCTCTGAGTTCCTTGAGAATGCCTATGCGCTTGTCGACAATATGGTCGATACATACAAGAGACGCGGATTTACCCACATACAGGTGTGCTGCGGATGCACGGGCGGACAGCACCGTTCGGTCTACAGTGCCGAGCATATAGCACACCATGTTGCCGAAAAGTTCGGGGTAAGGGTGGTGGTTACCCACAAGATGCAGAACAGACAATATGTGATAGAAGCAAGAACATAATGAGTTCTGCTTCTAAAAGAATGTTAAAACCGATGGTTTTTGATAGGAAAAATTGCACAAATGATATTATTTTGTGCAAAAAATATTGCCAATTCAAAAAAAATATAGAAATTTGCACTCGGTTTTGATGCCGACAATCAATCACTTCAATATATATGAGACATTTTATAAGTTATTTCAATGATTCTGTAAAGGAACATTGGGATTTACCTGCTGTAACAAATTACGGCAAGGAGTCATATACTTATGGTCAGCTTGCAGAGAATATCGCAAAGTATCATATCCTTTTCAAGGAGACCGGAATCGTGAAGGGCGACAAGATTGCTCTTTATGCCCGTAACTCGGCAGAATGGGTCATCGCTTACTATGCGACGTTGACCTATGGCGCCGTTACAGTTCCTTTCCTTCCCGATTTTCTCGCTTCGGCAGTGGCTGAACTCAGCGAGTTCTCGGAGTGCCGTCTTCTGATTGCCGATGATATCGCTATCAAGGGCCTTAATGAGGACAAGGCGAATTTCGAGCGCATGGAGAACGTCAAGGACTTCATTGGTGTAATCGCTATCAAGGGGCTCGGCGTCGTTCATGCTGCGGATGATTCTCTTGGCACAGTATGCGGGAATATCGAGAAACTGTTCTCAAAGCAATATCCTGACGGAATAACAGCCGATGATGTCAACTATTATAATGACAGCTTCGGTATGGAGGATATCGTTGAAATCAGTTTTACATCAGGCACAACAAGCGCTACGTCAAAAGGTGTCGTGCTTCCTGCGCGTTCACTCTCTGTGAACCTTGAGTTCGGACGTGGCATTGTTCCCGAATGTGTGGGCGGCAATGTGTTCGCAATCCTTCCTATGGCTCATATGTTCGGTCAGGCATTCGATATACTCTTCCCCCTGTCGGGTGGTGCACATATCTATGTGATGCCCGGCAAGCCGACACCTGCACGTCTTATCGGCGGCCTTGCTACCGTAAAGCCATTCATGTTCCTCACTGTACCTCTTGTGATTGAGAAGATATTCAAGTCAAAGGTGTTCCCCGTTGTGCGCAAGTTTCCTGCAAAGCTTCTGCTCAAGATTCCGGGGCTCGACAGGATTGTGCTCAATAAGATCCGTAACTCGTTGCTTGAGGCATTCGGTAATAACTTTACAGTGGGTGTCATCATCGGTGGTGCTGCACTTAACCGCGAGGTAGAGGACCTGCTCAAGCGTATGAAGTTCCCATATACGGTAGGCTATGGCATGACAGAGTGCGGCCCGCTTATCTCTTACCGTGACAAGAGCGAGTATGTGAAATATTCATGCGGTATCAAGGCGAGTCCGATAGAGATACGCATCGATTCGGCGAACCCGCGTCGTGTGCTCGGTGAGATTCAGGTAAAGGGCGATGCCGTTATGCTCGGATACTATAACAACGAGGAGGCTACAAAGGCCACTTTCACTCCTGACGGCTGGCTGAAGACAGGCGACATGGGTATTCTCGATGCCAAGGGCAACCTCTTCATCAAGGGCCGTTGCAAGAACATGATTCTCACAGGTAGTGGCCAGAATATCTACCCCGAGGAGATTGAAGACAAGATAAACAATCTGCCTTATGTCATCGAATCCATTGTCGTAGGCCGCAAGAATACGCTTGTCGCATTGGTGGTTGCTGACTATGATGCAGGCAAGAAAGCCGGTCTCACTGATGAGCAGGTCGACAAGATTGTCAATGATAATGTGCTTGCCCTAAATTCAGAGCTTGCGGCGTACAGCAAAATCGGTTATACCGAAATCCGTCGTGAGCCGTTCGAGAAGACTCCCAAGCAGAGTATAAGACGTTTCATGTATAAGTGATAAATGGTAATCGAGGATGCTGTCAAGGCGTCCTCGATTGTTATAATGGAATATTGATTAATGGCATCGTTGAGTTAAAAATGGTTCCTTTTTCATGTTTTACATGAAATATTCGTATATTCGCCTTGCGGCAGATATACTTGGCACTCGCTGTGAAAAATATTCAAGCAAGCTTGATATTTCTCGCTCGTTTCTTCGTATATTCGCAGATGCTGTCTGCTGGTGAGGTTTCTTCTGTATGTCAGGCAATGGTGGAGTGATGTGCCGTCTGTATGTGCGATGAGGAATCTCAAGTTAAAAGTGTAACATATCAATTTATAGGAGAATATGGATTTTTTTGCATCATTCAGTTTTGTTGAGTTCTTGAGCGCCTTTATCGTGCTTTTCGCTGTAATTGACCCCATCGGCATCATGCCCATCGTGCTCTCAATCCGTGATAAGGGCAAGATAATAAATCCTGTCAAGGCGGTGTTCTTTGCATTCGGCCTCATGTTCCTCTTCTTCTTTGTAGGAGACTGGATTCTGAACCTTTTTGGTGTAGATATCAACTCGTTTGCCGTTGCCGGTTCAATTGTCATTTTCCTCATGGCACTTGAGATGGTGCTTGATATCGAGATTTTCAAGGACTCTTCCATTGCGGCAAACGATGCAACAATCGTACCGTTGGTATTTCCTTTGCTTGCCGGTGCAGGTTCGTTCACGACTCTGCTCTCGCTCAAGGCGGAATATGCTCCGGCCAATATCCTAATGGCTCTTGTGCTGAACGCCATTGTCGTGTTTGCAATGCTCAGTGCGACATCGTTCCTTATAAGGTTGCTTGGTAAAGGCGGTATATACTTCACACGCAAGTTCTTCGGAATAATCCTGCTTGCAATCTCCGTCAAGCTGTTTACCTCTAATCTCTCTTATCTAATAAGCCAGATATCGGCAACTGCGGGCTGATAGACCAATGGAATATAATAGATCCTGACGAAGAGGGTGACTCAAAAGTCATCCTCTTCGTGTTTTCCGCATATAGCAATGTTTTACATCATTGCGAGCGGTCGGTTTTTTGAAAAAATATTGTTGTTTTGTTTTGATGTTCATTATCGATAGCTGGGGGTTATTAAAGTTCTACTGTGTCCGGATAATGTCAAAACAGCAACCTTCTCCTTCTTATGCAGTACTACCTTTGTCGCATCGGAGAACATTCATTGTGTGTGGGTTCTCCAAGTGAATTAAAAAGCAGATAAATCATGAAAAAGAACATTTCAGACAAGACGGACAGGGTGCAGCATGGTGCCCCTGCTCAAAAGAATCGGCGTGTAGTAAATTATGTCGAGAAGGAACTCTTCGATAGCCTCGTAAGTTGCCACAATGCGCTCGCACGCTACGTAGGAGCGCCATACTCGGTACTGCCTGACAAGGCTACCCCTTATCCTGCAACATTGGGCGAGTATGGAAGTATGGTAAAAGGTTTTGCCGGATACCGCCTCGACCTTACTCCGTATGTTGGAAAATACAAGTATGTCCGCTTCCGTGGCAAAGGCAACGGCAAGAACGTCATCTGCGGTTGTATAATAGACAAGGAGGGTTGGGTCGAGAGTTTCAAGGCGTTGCCCGATGCCGATGGCTGGGCTACGCTTCCGTTGACCGAGGCTTCCATTGCGCTGCATGCCAGCGTACCTGTCAGGAAGGGCAAATGTCGGTGGAATGATGTCAGTGTGAAACTCATCTCAGGCGGTATGTACGATAAGTACGATTCTGCCTTGAAGGGACTCGATGACCGTCTCTTTGCCATTGAGAGAGCCTTGAACGCATTTCCGGTGACTGCACGTGGCAGTTTCACTGTTGCATTGTGCTGACATCAGAAGTTGAAAGGAGAGGATTTTGCTCTCCTTTAAACTTCTGTTTTTGTAAACGACTTTGAATTTATTCAGTTTATATTTCAAAAAAAAACGACTCCTGCTCTACATGTTTTTTATTTTGTAGCTATATTCGCTTTGTAAAAATGAGTGACATTGTGAACCTTCAATCGGTACCGTGAACGAGAACAATGGATAAGGCAAGAATTATACAGTCGATATCTGAACTTCAGGAGAGTGTGAGGAAGGGCGATACAGAGAGCATGTATCGTTGCGCTCATGCCTTGAATCTTCTGTTTGTTGAAGAGGTGTCTGAGCCGTTCGGCGGTTACGATGCTGCATCGATGAGGTTCAGGGTCGCCGAGGCTATGATATCCTTTTATCTGACAATAGGCGAAACATCGCGGGCCGGAACATTGAGGAATAGAATTGTCGCTCACTACCAGGCAATAAGGAAATCAAATGAGTATTCTGTCCGGGAGAAACATGAACTCAAGGAGACTCTACAGAGAATCAAAGCCTTGTTCCCGGCAACTCTGCATGGACGTAGAAGCGCAATTGATAAATCGGATATCGAGTACAGGAGAAAACTCTTTATTATACGTGCGTACAGATGGTTCCATGAGAGTCATGGGATGTTGCCGCTTGAAGGGTTGAGGTATCTCAAACCGTTCAATGTCGAGGCCCTCTTGAGTACCTTGCCTGTAGATATGCCCAAGGCTGAGGTTGTCGAGGAAATGACCCGACACTGCTATGCTATGGGCGGTTCTCTTGCACCATACTCCTTGCAACGGCAATATGCAATAAAGGGAGAAGCTGCCAGACATCTCTATGTTATCGGCAATGGTTTTGATTTGCATCATGGTGCCGAGTCGGGATACAGGAACTTCCGCCGCTATCTCTACAGGCGAAGTCCTGAAACGGTAGGACTCTTCGACCTGTATTTCGGTCCACGTTCATTGGAGAGGAGTTTCTCATCTCCAGTCGGATGGTTCTGGTGTATGCAGCCATACAGTTACCGACATAAGGAATACGGGCTGCGTTATCCCGTAGCTACATGGAGCCGGATGAACCTGTGGAAGGATTTTGAAGCGAACCTCGGCGAACTTAATCGGGAGAAGGTGTTTGACATCCTTGACATGCAGTTGCCACGTGTGGATGAAGGAGAAGAGGGATTCAGTTATTCGGAGTATTATGCACCGTTGGACAATATAACCGGTGCCGTGAATGCATGTACATTTGAAATGAAGTATCATTTCCACAGGTGGGTCAATACTCTCCACTATGCTAAAGGCTTCAGAAAGAAGATGCTGGCTATCGACAAAGATGCACTCTTCCTGAATTTCAACTATACGCTGTTCCTGGAGAGTGAGTATGGAGTCCCGGCCGAACAGATATGCTATATCCATGGAAACAGGAACGGTAAGTTCGGCTCTCTGATTCTGGGACATGGTTCGCACGACGAGGAGGCTTTTGAACGCTGGAGACACAAGAATCGGAACCGCCGCCGTTATCGCCATGTGCAGAAGGACAAGCGCGGGCGTTATTTCAGGAACGACAAGCTTGCCTATCTGGCTTTCTTCCACAAGGATGACTCTAATGCAAACTGGCGGTTGCCGATACGTTATTATGCGGTACAGGAGGCCGAGGAACGACTGGAGAAATATTATGATCTGAATTTCAAGAATACGGCGAAGGTCATTGATGCCAATATGGGCTTCTTCAACTCGCTCGGCAGCGTCGGGAAAGTGACCGTAATAGGCTGTTCGCTCGGAACTGTCGACATGGATTATTACAGAAAATTAAAGTCGTCGGTAAAGGATGATGCACATTGGGAAATAAGCTATCATTCCCCCGAAGATGAAGAAAGAATAAGGAAGTTCTGCAAGGAACTGAACCTTGATGCCGGATGTGTCAGTACATTCAGGATGTAACCCTGCAATTGACAGGGCCCACTCATTCGTTTGGACAAGAGTATATGGTATACCCCGTTGGAGGATAACCCGCCAAACGACTTGTTAACTCCGGTGCAGACTGGGGTTCTGCTGTATGAGTGGATTTTCAGGACACCAAAAGGTGTCACGTTGCCCATTGTGGCAACAGACTGCACTCCGATGTGGATGCAGCGTTAGCAAACCACCGGTGCCGGTAGACGCCGAAAGTCGGTCGACAGCTCTGGGTAAATGGTTATGAGGGAGAGGTAAATCCTACTCCCTCTTTTTCATGAATAGAAGTCATAAGCAGTCTGAGTTGTTGCACTCAACAGTCGCAGGCAGAATGCATTGAGATAATATATTCTCTCCTTGAAAAGAGAAAAGTATATCAATATTGAAATCTATTTTGCTGGTAAAAAGAGATACAAATGAATCTTATTCAAATGGAAAGTCTTGTGGTTGCTTATCTCTATGGTAATGCGTCAATAGAATTTCTTCATGCCTTCTGTTTCGGCGGTCTTTAGTGTGCCGTCGTTGTCGCTGTATATGAGGAATGCTTCTATGCTGCTGTCGTTGCGGCATATTTCCATGGCCTTTTCTACACCCATTACCATGAACGCTGTCGCATAGGCATCTGCGGTGGCGCAGTCATCGGCAATGACCGTTGCCGATAGCAGGCTGTGGTTTACGGGATAGCCTGTACGTGGGTCGATTGTGTGTGCAATCTTGCGGCCGTCAACCTCACGGTAGTTGCGGTAGTTGCCCGATGTGGCCATACCCTTGCCGCTGGCATTGATGGCTGTCTGCAGTTCGGTGCTCTTGCCCGACGGGTCGTCAACAGGCTTGCTTATACCGATTCTCCACTCCTTGCCTTTGGGATTGTTGCCACGTGCGACAACCTCTCCTCCAATCTCTACAAGAAAGTCTGTTACTCCATTTTCTGTCAGCAGTTCCGCAACCGCGTCACAACCGTATCCTTTGGCAATGGCACTGCAGTCGAGCATTGTCTGCGGGAACTGCTTTGTAATCTTGCCGTCGTCGAGTGTTATGCTCTTGTAGCCGATATATCTGCACAGGCTGTCAATGGTTGCGCTGTCGACAGCTATTCCGTTCTTGAAGCCGAATCCCCAGGCGTTCACAAGTGGTGCCACGGTTATGTCGAATGCTCCGCCTGTCTTTTCTGATACCTTTTGGGCAAGGTTGAACACTGCGGTAAACATTGCGTCGGCAGTGGTGTCGCGGTTCTCGTTTATAGCACTTATAAGGGAATTCTTGTTGAACGGCGATAGCGAGTTGTCCACAGCCGCGAGTATTGCGCGAATGGCTTCATGTCTGTCCTCGGCCGAACGGTAGGTAATGCTGTAGTACGTACCGAATACGTTGCCGCGGTTGCAGATATAGTGCTCATCAATGGTAGATGATGTGTATCTGTTGCCTTTAGCGTCAATCTTCTGCCAGTTCTTCGATGCCTTTTCCTGCTCGATTCGTGTCTGGTTGTTCCTTATTATATAAATGGTTCCTACCATTAGGAAAAGCAGGAACAATATCTTCCAAATATTCAGTTTGCCGTTCATTGTTTACTTGAATGGTATTTCGTAGATGAGGTTATATGTGCCGCCGAAGCATGTGCTCTGGTTTATGCCATAGCCTGGAATGTACCACATCTGTGAGTTGCTTGCCTTCTTCTGGTTTATACGTGCCTTGTAGCGTATGCTCCAGCCCATGTGGAAATTCTTGGCAATCTTGACTCTTACCCCAACGCCTACCTCGGCCCACATGGCACTGCCTTTGACATCATTGAGCTCGAGTGTTGTGCTTCCTCCCCAGACCGGGTCTATTATGGGCGGTGTGTCGACATCGTACCTGCAGTTTGTCCAGGCTATACGGCCTATGGCGAAGATACTGTAGTCGGGGTCGGGCTTCTCCCTTGTTGTGCTGAAATTGTAGTTCACTCCGACACGGTAGTAGGGTGCGCTTGTCTTGTATCTTATGGCTGTGGTCTCATCTGTGGCATCGCACCAGCCGTAACCGAACTCGGCGGTAGGGTAGATGCGGTTACCGAAGTTCGCCTCAATGGCAACCTCTCCGCTTGTATAGTCGCTGAGCAGGGAGTTGGCAAATCCGAACAGGTCGGCCGATGCTGCTATACCGTTGAAAGAGAAACTGATGGGGTTCTCCTCACTCTCTTTGCCATCGCGCTCCTGTGCTGTCACAGACAATGCCGAGAGGAGTATGATGCTACTCAACAAAAAATATCTTAACATTCTCATTGGCGTCAAATTTTACATATTCCTGAACAATGGCAACCGAGTCGACCAATCTTCTTGTGTGCTCAATGCCCTCAAGCCTGTGGTACATGATTGTGCCGCATTCCATTGACTGGTAATATGGTATGTTCTCATGTAGGAAGTAGAGCGTGTCGGCCAGACTGTTCTCATAGCCGAATATTACAGTATCGCACTCACTGGTGTAGCTCATGGGGAGCATCAGGTTGTCGGTGTTCACAATGTGGTTCACGACAATTGAGTCTTTGCCGTTAACCATTAGCGACACGGTAAGAGCTTCGGGAAACTCGTACTTCACTTCGCTGCTGTCGCTCCTGTAGAATCCAATCCTGTCATATGCGGTGTTCTCGAGGTAGCAGTCGTAGCCGTTGTCACAGCCAATAAACAGTGTGGCAAACAGAATTGCAATAATGTATGTGATGTTCTTGCCTTTCATCATATCTCTTTGGAAATGTTGTAACGGTTTCTGTCGTGCGATGTGCGGCTGACAAGTTCAGCAAGGAAGCCGGTCAGGAACAGCTGTGTGCCGATTATCATCATTGCCAGTGCTATGTAGAAGTATGGCGAGTCAGTTACAAGGCGCAATGTCTGCCCGTTGGCAAGCGCTATGAGCTTGGTCACTCCTACGATTATTGCAGCAATGAATCCTATGAAGAACATCAGCGAACCCCACAGACCGAATATGTGCATTGGGCGACGGCTGAACCTTGAAAGGAACCACAGTGACATCAGGTCCAGATAACCATGGAAGAACCTGCTTATACCGAACTTGCTCTTGCCGTACTTTCGTGCCTGGTGCTGCACTACGTGCTCTCCGATTTTTGTGTAGCCTGCATTCTTGGCAAGGTAGGGGATGTAACGGTGCATGTCACCGTAGACCTCTATGCTCTTGACTACCTCGTTGCGGTAGGCCTTCAGCCCGCAGTTGAAGTCGTGAAGGTTCTTTATGCCCGATACCTTGCGCGCTGTTGCGTTGAAAAGCTTGGTGGGGATTGTTTTGCTCAGCGGGTCATAACGCTTCTTCTTGTAACCCGATACAAGGTCGTAACCCTCCTCGGTAATCATCCTGTATAGTGCAGGAATCTCATCGGGGCTGTCCTGAAGGTCGGCGTCCATCGTTATGACAACATCTCCCATGGCACGCTCGAAACCGCAGAAAAGGGCCGGGGATTTGCCGTAGTTGCGACGGAATTTTATTCCGTGAAGGTTGTTGTCATTCTTGCAGAGCTCTTCAATGACATCCCACGAATTGTCGGTACTGCCGTCGTTTACGAATATTACTTCGTAAGTGTAGCTGTTCTCACGCATTACACGCTGAATCCATGCTGTCAGTTCCGGCAGCGATTCTGCCTCATTGAAAAGCGGTATTATTACTGATATATCCATTGCTATATATTGTTTTCAGGATTTTTCTTTACTGCGATAGCTATAAAGGTCGTCAAAATAATGCTTCTTGTAACATGTCCGCTTAATTGTGACATGACAATCTCTGCGGCGCTCATCTTCTCCATGCTTGCAAACAGTTGGGTAAATATCTCAATGTCATTTGTACCCAATCCGCTCTCTGCGGCGAGCTTCGCGAATGCCGGAATCAGGTCGCCGAAGATATGCGGGTCAATGTAGGCATAGAAGATGAACTGAATTATTGATGAAAGGAGTATGGCACACAGGTACATCACGAATATGTGTATCCATGCTTCGCCATAGCCTATTGCGCCGTTGCATTCGCTGTTCCTGTGCTTCACGGCAAGCTTGTAGGCAAGAATTGGAGATGAAAGTGTGAGTATGGTCACTGCCAATGACAGGATGAGACTACCTCCGTTGCCTATTGACTTGAGCATTACGATGGATACCGAGAATGTGGCAATCCATAGCATGCCGAGTATGGTGCCGTCGCGCATTGCGCTCTCTATTGCTTTTCTCTTTATTTTGTCTGTCATCTGATAACCTGTTGATTTCTATTGTCACATGAAGGTACACTGTTTTTAAACGATTTTCGGGTGTATTATGCATGTGGACAATATGCGCTTTAGCGCAAAGATAACGATATTTCACTGAATGGAGAAATTTGCAGACAAATAAATAGGTCGGCAAGTGCGTAAACACTCTTTTGCCGTGTGTCGCAGCTTTTAGGGCCTCCCAATTTCTTCTTTCCGCCTTTTTGCATTATCTTCGTGACAGAATCTATTATCTGTATATATGAAAGCAATGATTTTCGCAGCGGGCTTGGGTACACGTCTGAAACCGCTTACCGATACGCTTCCCAAGGCACTTGTGCCGGTGTGTGAAAAACCTCTCATAGAGCATGTGGCAAGGAAACTGTTTGCTTCGGGCATCAATGAGGTGGTAGTGAATATCCACTATTTCGCCGATAAGGTAGAGGAGTGGGTTAACTCACAGGACTGGATTGTCACTTCTCGCGATGAACTTTCCGAGGGAAAGATGCTCTTTGAGATAAGTGATGAACGTGAACAGCTGCTCGAGACCGGCGGTGCGGTGCTGCATGCGCGACGTTATCTTGAGGGATGCGGCAGGTTCCTCATACATAATGTCGATATTCTCTCGAATTGCGATATCCGTTGGCTTGAGTCGCAGGTAAAGGATGACGCCCTGGCTACTCTGCTTGTGAGCGAGAGGGAGACTACACGCTTTTTGCTGTTCAATCCCGATACACTTCGACTGGTAGGCTGGATGAACACCGATAGTGGCGACTATCATGTGACATCTCCCGAAATCGACCCAAATGAGTGCCGCGCGCTGGCATTCTCGGGAATACATATACTCAGTGACAAGGTTCCGGCTCTCATGCAGGAGTATGTTCGGGAGAAGGGCTTGCCTGTTGATGAGGTCAAGGGCACACGTTTCCCCATAATGAGTTTCTATATGTGGCTGGCTGCGAAATATCCGGTATATGGTGTCGTTGCCGGGAATCTTGAGTTTATCGATGTCGGTAAGCTCGATGCACTCAAGCCTGCCGAGGAATTTGTAAGGAAGAACAGAGTAGAGATGAAAGATGAAAGATGAAAGATGAAACTGAGTTACCACTGTTGGTTGTGTGGGTTCATAATAATATAATAAGAGGCTGGTTAAAAAGACTCTTTTGTTGTTACGTTTGCCCGAAAAATACTCATTTACTCAAAGTAAATTATAGGGTATTTTCACCTATTTTCTAAGATTTGCCAATAATATGCAAAACATTGTGTTTTAGCGTATTTTGGCAAATTTTCTTTTCTTGTGTTTTGCAGAATTTGCCGATAATATCTACTTTTGTATGCAAATA
>JAGBFX010000038.1 GCA_017936265.1 Bacteroidaceae bacterium
TGGTGCAGGGCGGGATGCGAACAGCAAGTGTTGTCAATCAAGGCAAGGCAAAAAAAATAGAACCCAAAAGGTTCTAACTAAAGTAGCGCCTACGGGAATTAACAGCAACGCTGTTAATCGGCAACACTTGCAGCAATAGTCGCACGTAGCACCGCGATAGTGGTGCAGGGCGGGATGCGAACAGCAAGTGTTGTCAATCAAGGCAAGGCAAAAAAAATAGAACCCAAAAGGTTCTAACTAAAGTAGCGCCTACGGGAATCGAACCCGTGTTCCATGCGTGAGAGGCATGTGTCCTAGCCACTAGACGAAAGCGCCATGAAGGCATTAAAAAAGCACCGGAGTGCAAAACTGTTTGCAGCGCCTACGGAAACCGAACTCGTGTTCGTAAAAAAAACAAGGAGTGAGAGGCATGTGTCCTAGCCACCTGTTTTTGCCGTATTTGCTGTTTTGTAGCGCCTACGGGACTCGAACCCGTGTTCCATGCGTGAGAGGCATGTGTCCTAGCCACTAGACGAAAGCGCCATGCAAAAATAAGCGGAAGCTGGGGGATTCGAACCCCCGGTACGGTAACCCGTACGGCAGTTTAGCAAACTGCTGGTTTCAGCCACTCACCCAAACTTCCATTTGAATTGGCTTACGCCCTTATTTTGCGATGCAAAGGTAGAACAAATCCTTGGAACACGCAAATATTCCAAGGATTATTTTTTTACAAATACACAATTTTGCAAATATTCCGACACAGAGGAGAGTCAACGACGCATCAATACGCAACCTTATCCTTTTTCTCACGCCATGCATTAAAAGGAGCCTGAGCCTCATGGCGCAATATATTCTCTGCGGGTTTATGCCTCTCCTCGGGTTTCAGCTCCAATTCGCGGTAAATATACGAATCATCAAAATTTGCGCTGGCCGCATCGCGTTGGTTTGCGCCATAATATATCTTGTCGAGATGCGCCCAGTAGATTGCTCCCAGACACATGGGACAGGGTTCGCACGATGTGTACAGAATACAACCGCCAAGGTCGAACGTACCCAACAAAGTACATGCCTTTCTTATTGCATTGACTTCGGCATGCGCAGTGGGATCATTGTCGGGTGTTACCCTGTTTACCCCCGTTGCCACCACCTTACCGTCCTTCACTATCACGGCACCGAAAGGACCGCCACCACTCTTAACATTCTCTACAGCCAGCGCGATTGCCTGCCTCATAAAATCCTCATGTTCCATATGTACAAATATTCTTATACATGCAGAACACCAGACATACATATTCTGTTCACAGCACGGCATCAATGACCTTTGCCGACAAGACGTCTGTCGATATAATCGTAAAGAGCATCCTTGTACATATCCCCAATTGGCACATATATATTATCGCCATAGGATATACGCATTTTTGACACCTCTTTTATCTTGTTAAGGTTCGCGATATATGAGCGGTGTACCCTCATGAAACAATTACCCGGCAGAGTCTCCTCAATTTTCTTCATGCTGAGCAGCGAAATTATCGGTTTCGGCTGTCCCTCGACAAAGATACGCACATACTCACTCATGCTCTCTACGTATACTATCGAGTTAATGGGAACACGCAATATGCGGTAGTCCGACTTGACAAAAAGAGAATCCGTGCATTCTACACTATTGTTCTGCATGGCAAGCGTCGCCTTTGCCGCGTTGCGTAACGCATACGTCTCATTCACCTTGTTGGCGGCCCTCAGAAAATCATCAAAGCCTATCGGTTTCAGCAGATAGTCAACCGCATTTACTCTGAAACCGTCAACCGCAAACTCGGAATAGGCCGTCGTGAACACAACCATCGGAGGATCGGAAAGGGAACGAACAAACTGCACGCCGTCAATATCAGGCATGTTTATATCAACGAACATCACATCCACCTCATTGGACACAAGTACCTCGAAGGCCTCTCCCGCGGAATGGCACGAAGCGACATGTTCAAGGAAGGGCACACGCTCTATGTACTTTTCAAGCTGCACCACAGCCAACGGTTCATCATCAATTATCAAGCACCTTATCATACTGTATCGGAATTTTAAGCACTACATTATACCTGTCTCCCTCTTCGGCTGTCACAAGCGAAGCGTTCTCTCCATAAAGGAGCGAAAGCCTCTTGCGCGCATTCTCTATACCTATGCCTTTACGCTCATTGACAGTATCTTCGGCACGCTTGCAGAGACTATTGCTGCAAGAGAGCACGACCTTACCATCAGTCTCATCAATCATTATGGATATGGCAATATCGGAATCCTTGTTATATGACACACCGTGTTTGAAAGCATTCTCCAGAAAAACGACAAACAGCAGGGAGGGGACCATTACCCCTTCGGCACCCACAATGTCCAATACCACGTTCAGACGCAGCTTGTCTGTGTACCTCAGGCGCATCAGGTCGATATAACTCCTCAAAAAGGCAATCTCCTTATTTAAAGGCACCAACGGTGCCGTTGAATCATAAAGGACATACCGCATCATCTTCGAAAGTTCAAGCACCGCTTTCTGCGCCCTCTCCTTGTCGATATCAACCAGGGCATGGATATTGTTCAAGGTATTCATGAAGAAATGCGGGTTAATCTGATACTTAAGATAATCGAGTTCCGTCTTCAGCATCTCCTTTTCAAGTTCCTCGTATCTCTCATCGCGACGCATGGCAAAGAAAGTCATACGTATACACACGTTGAACACAAGCACCAGAATTACAAGCAATACCCTGACACTCCCGGGGTGCGAGAATCTGAAAAAGACCTTATCCTCGGGCCTGACCTTTGGCGGACGCGGTTTCATTCCGCGCCTGTCAGGAGCCATCTCATCGAATCCGGGACCATCCTCAACAGGCCTTTCATCCATATGATGATGCATGCCTCTGTCATGTCTTGGCGGGGGAAGACCCTTGGGAGCATCATCATACGAGAAGACATACAACAGGCACAGCACCACAACCAGGCACAGCGTATACACAATATAATACCCCCCTCTCTTTTTATAAAGAAAGAAGGGTATCAATACATAATTGTTAACGAAAAACAATATCGCCGCGGGGATAAGATACTCCCAGAATGTCAGCACCGTGCTCCAAGAAAGTTCGCTACCGTTAGGATCAAGGACATATGCCCACACCGGAGACAACAGCAGGATACCCCAGAAGAAGAGGTATACCAAATATTCAGCATATCTTTTACCCGTCACACGTGCCATCGGATATCCGTTATATATGAGGCCAAACAATTAATAAATCAGCTGCAATATAACACATTTTGCCGTATGCTGATAAAAAAATCAGCATACGGCAAAGATATATCAACAAAACATCATCACTTGACAGCCTTGAAGCTCATATCAAGGCCCTTTACCGAGTGCGTGAGTGCACCCACCGAGATAAAGTCAACACCACAGAGAGCATAGTCGCGCAGAGTATCGAATGTGATACCGCCCGACGACTCTGTCTCGAAACGTCCTGCAACCATCTCTACGGCCTTGCGTGTTTTCTCTGTGTCAAAGTTGTCGAACATTATGCGCTGCACGCCGCCCATGTCAAGCACCTTCTGCAAATCCTCGAGCGTGCGTACCTCAACCTCAATCTTCAGTTCCTTGCCACACGCCTTGCAGTACTCCTTGGCACGCTGCACAGCCTGCTCAATGCCGCCTGCAAAATCAACATGGTTATCCTTTATGAGAATCATATCAAAAAGTCCTATACGATGATTCACGCCACCGCCGATGCGTACAGCCTCTTTCTCCATTATGCGCATGCCTGGGGTAGTCTTACGGGTGTCGAGCACACGGGTACCAGTTCCCTCTAGTTCCTTCACATAGCGGCGTGTCATTGTAGCGATGCCACTCATGCGCTGCATCACATTGAGCATGAGGCGCTCTGTCTGCAACAGCGAGCGCACACTGCCTGTCACATACATCGCGATGTCGCCCTTCTTGACCTCGGCACCATCCTCGATGAGCACCTCAACCTGCAGGTTCTCATCAAAACGTGCAAAGATACGTTTTGCCATCTCAACACCGGCAAGGACACCATCCTCCTTAATAAGAAGCATATTCTTACCCATTGCCTCGGCAGGGATAGTAGAAAGCGTGGTATGGTCACCGTCGCCGATATCCTCGGCAAATGCAAGGTCGATAAGTCTATCGATAAGTTCATCTTTTACATTCATAGTACAATCAGTTTTTACTGTTTATTTTTGCGAAGATAAATAATTCTCCCAATTAGCGCAAAGGCAGAGGCTTTTTTGTTTATATTCGCATAAAATTAAAAGGACAATGAAGATTACACTACTTGTCGTGGGCCGTACCGTCGACAGCAACATAACAGCAGGAATACAGGACTACACCCAAAGGGTCAGCCACTTTGCGCAGTTCGAAATTTCGGTAATTCCAGAGCTTAAGAACGCCAAGAAACTGAGCGAAGCACAACAGAAGGAGCAGGAGGGAGAGTTTATACTAAAGGCACTGCAGCCCGGCGACCGCGTGGTGTTGCTCGATGAGGGCGGCAAGGAGTACCGCAGCACCGAGTTCGCGGCCTGGATTGAGCACAAGCAGAACATCTCGACAAAGAGGCTGGTATTCATCGTGGGAGGCCCATACGGCTTTGCCCCGAAGGTCTACGAAGCCGCACACGAAAAACTGTCACTCTCTAAGATGACCTTCTCGCACCAGATGATACGCCTTCTTTTCGTGGAGCAACTCTACAGGGCGTACACCATAATCAACAAATTGCCATATCATCATGAGTAAGAGTCGCGCGACTCTCACTCATGATGCATGTCCAATTACCAACAGACAGCATTATTTCCACAAGACATTATTCCACCGTTACCCCTTTCATACGAAGATAGGTGGTGCACATCACACTGCCGACATGAGCGCCACGCTTTATATACTCCATAGCGCCTTCTTCATCGCCTGATTGCAAATAATAATCCACAATATTCTCCAAAGCCCCAATAGTTCTTAAATCATGTTCACCAAAAATATCAACCAAGATATCATATGAGCATCTGTAATTTTCTATGGTACGCGAACTGTCACCTATCCGGCCATACACGATAGCTAAATTATTATAGCTTGTTGCAACCAAGCGATGTCTTGTTCCAAAGACTTTCAAACGAATCTCGAGAGACTTCTCATACATTTCAAGAGCCTCGTGGTATTTTTCCTGGCTAAGATACACATTACCAATATTATTCAAGCACATGGCAGCATTAGGGTTGCACTCTCCATTAATTCCACTGTAGATTGCGTACGCCATGTCATAGCACCTCAAAGCATCATCATAGTCTCTTTTACAGAAATGCACTACGCCGATGTTGTTGTATGTAGATGCCACATCCGGATGAGAATCGCCAAAGACCTCAAGACAAATATCCAGCGACCTGTTATAATTTTCCATAGCCAAAGAATACTCCTTCTGGTTATAATAGACCACCCCTATGTTGTTGTAGACCTTAGCCACATCGGGATGATGCTCGCCCATGACCTCGAGGCGTATTCCAAGGGAATTATGATAGTTCTCCAATGCCAACGGGTAATTGCGCTGATAATGATTATAAATGATACCTATATTATTATAATCTTGGGCAACCTCTTCTGAACGTATTCCAAAGAGTTGTCTGTCGAGTTCAAGACACTCCTTAGCGACAGACATTGCCTTTTCATATTTGGCATACTTTTCAAGAAAGAGGTAATACTCCTTCAAAATATCGGAATATTTCTCCTTGCTTATTCCGCATTCACATGCAAGCTCAACAACCTTCCTGAACGAAGAATCGGCGAGTTCAATGCGTACATCCGGTTCATAGGAGGTATCTGCAAGCATCACCGATGCCTTGAGCATCAGTTCATCAATAGAACATACGATATTATCCCTGTTTGCCTCGAGAATGCACTTTGCCTTACGGTACTCAGCAAGAGAGGCTTCCGCATCACGTTCAGAACCTTCGAGAAGCATATTTGCCTCACTGACCTTGCCATCCTCGAACAATTCAATTGCTTTCTGCATACGGAGCGACACGCGTTCTCCCGCATACTGCGCCATGCGCACTGCCGTATCGAACAGACACTGCTCATGCTTGGCAAGTTCCTCGGTCAGCTCACGAAGTTCTAGACGTTTCTTATCAAGTCTCCTCTTAAACACTTCACTGGCAATCTCATTGTATTTCTCTTCATACAAGGCAATATCCTCTTTTACATCCTCAATATTCTCTTTGAGTTGCTTATATCGCTCGTTGTTTGCAGCAAAGGGGAGGTTGTCAAGACTGGCAACAGCATAACCGTCGATTGTCACCATAGAGTTCTCAACCTTTATCACACCGCAATTCTGGCATATCCCAAGCTGAAGAGAAAAACTGAGCAAGAGAGCCTCCACATTTTTGAATTTGCCATAGAAATGACCATATCGTTTCTCGAACCCGGTCTTGAACGCCACAATTTCGGGAGAGAGCTCGCCCACCTCCTTGAAGTATATGTACAGTTTGTATGGTTTGTTGCCCTTCTTGAGTTCATTATAGGCAACCTCAAGCTCTTCGTTGGTATATTCACCGAGCTTATTCCAATACAGCACCAGACATATGTCACAAGTCTTTATCTCATTGTTATATTCCTGTTGCTTACGCTCTCGCCCCATAGACGCATCCAGTTTTTCCCAACCTGAATATTTCAGTCTGAAGCCACGTTTCTCAAAAATGTCATTCAAATGGTCAAACAGAACGATTATCTCCTTGCGCTCATCACTGAGTTCAACAGATGAGGCGACAAAAACTTTTATTGTTTTCATAGTAATGTTTCTAAAACCCGAACGCCCCTTAGGCCTTCAGTGTATCAATAAATCTCAGTACTATCCTCTATCTCCACAAACTGATAGCATCCCGCATCGACTGCTCCTGCCGTGCGCAACACACCGTCAAGGTCATAAGGCAGAGTCTCAAGATAGAGGTCCGAGGCACAGCCTCGAGCCATTGTCGAGTCGTTGCCCAGATGGAAGTCATATATGAAATTATCGTGATCGATAAGACGGAAATGGTCCTTGCCATACGGCGTATTGTCATATGAGACATTCACGAAACAGCTGTCCTCTGTAGGCACAGTGTTTATCAGCGAATTCTCGAAGCGGTAGTTGATGCAGTCGGGCACCGAGTCGCCAAGCGTTGTAAGATAACCCATTATCTCATCTTCCCTTGAGCCGGAAATAACACAGTTGGCAAAGAGCGCCCCCCGCAGCGGTGCCGGAACACCGTCGATGCTGTTGTGCAAAGCAAGTGCCACATCGCGTTGCTTCCATACATAGAAGTTCGCTATTGTACAATGCACGAACGACACATCGCCGCCGACGACCTTCACACAGTTGCCCTGGGCATTGGCTATGAGCGAGTTCTCCACCGTAGCGTGCGCCATGTTAAGCTCGAGAGCATTGCCCTCGAAGTTATACAGCTTGGATGATTCTATCGCTATGCGCTGCAACGCCGTATCGCCCTGTTCGACCCTGACGCCGTACTTTGCACTGTGGATGTCGCAATGCGACAGACGGTTACCGTTGCTCGTTGAGGAGATGATGACACCGCCCCACTGCCCCGGTACGCGGTCATAAGGCAGATAGGAGAACATGTTGTCCGTCCTGTCGCCACGCATTACCACCGGCCTTGCCTGTGAGCCCGATGCAAGAAGTGTTCCCTCGACCTTCATGAATGCCTTATCGTGGAAATAGAGCTTCGCCCCCTCGCCAAGCGTCAATGTCACACCCGGAGCAACGACAAGACTATCATATACGACATAATGGCCGCTTGGGATTTCCCTGTCGGCAGATACCGTCTCCCCTCGCAGGAACGTGACATCCCTGCCATAGGCAAGCAACGTCACATGCTGCTGCACACCGCTCTCAAGGGTAAACAGCAACGAATCCTCCACAACCAGCGGGACATCGGCTCCATTGCGTTCAAGCTCCACCGAAGCATAGACAAAGATACTGTCCTTTGCCCTGACCTCGAGGTTGTTCATGCTTGCGCCATACTGGCCGTCCACAAGGACACTGAAACCCGAGAGTCCCCCGCTTGCAAGCCTTGCGTTGCTTATGCGTATGCCCTCCTTGTTGCGGTTACGCACGACAAGCCCGTATGTCGGCGAGCCGACATCAGTAAAGATAGTATCGAAAGCTATGGTATCGCGCGAGAACTCGAGCCTGTACGAGGGAGATGCAGAAAAGTCGGCATCCTCGCTGCACGCAACGAGGATTACCGACATTATAAAATAAAGCAGTATCCTATTTATTGACTTCATCGTATATATCCGTTATAAACAAAGTATATATATATTAACGATGAAACTGCTGTTTTATTTTGCAGGAGCCTGCTCAAGCAGTGCCTGCAGATGACGCCACCAGCGCTCGGTAGATGCAATGTGCAGACGCTCATCGGGCGAGTGCACGCCACGCATTGTAGGGCCGAACGACACCATATCAAGATGAGGAGCCTTCTCAAGGAAGAGACCACACTCAAGACCTGCATGGATAGCCTTTATTTTTGCCTCCTCGCCGAAGAGTTCCCTGTAGGTATCGCAAGCGACCTTCAGAATCTCCGATTTCATATTAGGTTTCCATCCCGGGTACTGTCCCTTTGTGGTAACAGTCGCGCCGCCGAGTTCAAACGCCGTACGCACAGCCGATGATACATTGTCCCTTGCCGACTCGATTGAACTGCGTTGGCTGGTAGTGACAAGAATAAGATTCTCATTTATGCGCTTTACCGATGCCAGGTTGCTCGATGTCTCAACAAGGCCGGGAACATCCTGACTCATTGCAAACACACCGTTGAAGACAGCATGGAGCGAGCTGAGCAGATTCTTTGCGACAACCGGGTCAATGACACGCTTAACCGGGTCGGTGCTCTGCAGGGTGAAACGCATATCAGGCTCTGTTGCACTGAACTCGTCCTGAACCTCGGCCGCGAAGATATTGAAGTCGACACGTACAGACTCCTTGTCGGAATTCTGGACTGCGAACACCGCCGATGCATCACGCGGAATGGCATTATGAAGACTGCCGCCGCTTATATCGCAAAGATAGAACTCATATTTCTGTGCCACCTTGAGGAGGAAGCGGGCAAGCAGCTTGTTCGCATTGGCACGTCCCTTGCTGATGTCATCGCCCGAGTGTCCGCCTGTGAGGCCGTTGATATCGACCTTCATGTAGAACATGTCGCCCGAAATGTTAGTGCATACATGCTTGAACTCGGCATAGTTGCATACGCCACCCGCACAACCTATGAAAATCTCGCCCTCATCCTCCGAATCGAGGTTAACGAGTATATCGCCCTGCAGAAGCTCGGGAGAGAGAGCCTCAGCACCGGTAAGACCAGTCTCCTCATCGATAGTGAAGAGGCAGTTCACAGGACCATGCTTCATCTCCTTATCGGCAAGGACAGCCATGGCAGCAGCCACACCGATACCGTTGTCGGCACCGAGAGTCGTGCCCTGTGCCTTGAGCCACTCGCCGTCGACCCATGGCTTGATGGCATCCTTTGTAAAATCGTGCTCAACGTCGGGACGTTTGTCGCACACCATATCCATGTGACTCTGCAAAATAATGGTCTTACGCTTCTCATAACCCGGAGCTGCAGGTTTCTTTATAAGCACATTGCCTACACTGTCGGCTATCGTCTCGTAGCCAAGACCCTTGCCGAACTCCTGAAGGAACGCCGAAATTTCGCCCTCATTCTTGGAACCATGAGGAATTGCGCAAATCTGTTGGAAAAAATCGAACAGTGATTCTGGTTGCAAATGCAGTTTTTCCATATCTGAATAGTTTAAATTTGTTAATTGCTTTTCTTAATTCTAAAATTATATTAATTAGGTCTATTTCAATACTTTTTTTTACTTTTTTTACGGAACCAAATTTTCAGTTGAGCAGACAAAAGGCATATATTTGCACAACCGGCACGGCAACAAGGCTGTTTCCGTCAAACATACAAATGTAATAAAAATGTTCAAGACTTTATTGTTTACACTGTTAATTATTGCCATAAGTTTTGCATTGCTTGCCATTACAATAATCATAAAGAAAAACGGCAAGTTCCCCAACATACACATCGGCGGCAACAAGGAGATGCGCAAGAGGGGTATCAAATGCGCCCAATCGCAGGACAGGGACGCGCGCAAGAACAACCCGATGAGAATCAAGGAAAGCAGTAAGTAACACACAAAGAGAAAAGGCACAAAACGACATAACAGAACAAATATGAGAAACATAAAACCACTGACATCCATAATCTACGCCATTCTTTGCCTTGCATTGTTCACCCAATGCAGCAATAGCCGGCCAAATGACATGAAGCAGCAACAGCATCAATGCGTCAACCCCGACTCGATAAGAGATATAAGGATTGTATATATCGACCTTGACACTGTGATGTACCGCTACAGGTTCGCGCTTGACATCAACAAGGAGATGATAAGCAAGGAAGCCAAGATAAGCGCCACCCTCGAGAACAAGCGCAAGAAGATAGAAGAGGAGATTAGCCAGTTCGAATATAAATGCAATGCCAGGACATTCGCAAGCGAAGATGAGTTTGTCCAGGCACGCGAGGAGATTGTACGCAAGGAGAAGGAGTTCATGACAGAGCGCGATGAGCTTTACGCCGAGTGGGAGCAAGAGAACATGGCACGAGGCAAGGAGTTACGCGATTCGATAAACAATTTCATCCTCGAGCACAACAGAGAGAAGGGATACGACTTCATACTGACAAAAATAGGAGACAACATCCTGTTCGCAAACGAGGCGTTCGACATAACAATGGAGATTGTCAACGGTCTCAACAAACGCTACAAGAGCAAAATCCGCCAATAATCGACAATCACAAAAGTATTTTAACAACAAGGGGATGACTCAAAAGTCATCCCCTTGTTGTTGGGGTGAATAAAAAGCAAAGTTTGGTATTTAGCAAATTTACTTCTTAGTCACCACATATATCTGACAATAGATACACTATGTTTCAGTCGATATTCGGCAGATTTCCCAAACCGTATTCACTCTTTACCTTACGCACAGGAGGTGGTGGCGGCGGGAATGCACCACGCCCACCGACAGTGTCACCCGCATGCGGGAACGGAGGAGGAGCCATACCTTGAGGAGAGCCACCTGAAGGCATCGGGGGCGGGAAAGCGCCACCATGCACCGCACTGTCCACCGCATGAGGTGGCGGAGGTGGCATCATGTCTCGCGGGAATCCCTTACCCGGCTCAATGACCGTTACCTCGCCATTGGCCGAGATACCATTGATGAGCCCTTGCAACCTGAAAGTGAGAGAATCATTGACGTCAGTCGCATGTCCGCCACGATATAAGCCATTGCCCACATACCCGTCACTGTCAATGCCTGCCGACAATGCCAACGTATATTCAGCGTCACTCATCAAATTGTCTGATGCGAAAAGCACAGCCCCTCTCTCAAGAGCGCGGGGCAGACGGTAACCAAGCAGCAGCTTGCCGTCCGATGACGCAAGAGAAACGAAACTGTTCTTTGGGGCATCGACACCCGACCATGCGACTACAGGCACTGAAGTGCCCGCGTCCAGCGGCAATACAGGATAAGGCCCCATGGAACCGCCGACCGACAAGAGCGTTCCGCCACTCATGGCAAATGCAGAAGGGTCATCGACATCAACGCCCTGCTCGGGGCTGAAAGAACCGTCAGCAACCAAAGAACCACCATCAATATCAATACGTCCGTTGCTGTCAACGGCATCATTTGCAACCGAATAAAAATAAGAGTGGCCGTCGGCGACAGTCAGATTCATCGCATTCAAGGCATCATCGTATGCATACACATAGACCCTAGCATTGCCACCTATGTAAACATTCTTCTTCGCCTCGACACCCTCGCTGCGCTCGCCCTCTCCAAGGACTGCGACCTCGATATCGCCACCAAGGAAATATAAGTTGCCGTCACTCTTTATACCTTTTGAAGAAGCGTGCGCATTTATATCCAACGGATGAACCACATCGCCGCCACTGGTAACAATGCCTAGCGAACCGCCGCTGACTATCACCAGACTGTCACTGCTTATGCCCTTTGAGCCGTCGCCCGAGGCGCTGAACGCACAAACTCCACCGCTGATATCCACAACGGCATCACTCTTGAGACACGAAGCCGAACTGTAGTCGCTTTTCTTCTCATTGAACAGCGCACCACCCTCGACAGAGACAGATACCGCACCGCCGCTGATACAGAGATTGCCCTTGGCCTTGATACCGTCCGAAGCGGCACCACTGACCACGACACTAAGCACACCGTCAGCTATATAAACATTTGTAGCCTGCAGACCGTCAGCCTTGTTCATACCGGAAGAGAGAGACACAGCTCCGCCGAACATCACGAAATCGCCGTTCTTGCACTTTACCACATCCTTTGCCGAGGATGCGCTGAGAGCACCGTCCGAGAAGACGATTGACTTGTTCGAGAGCAAAGCA
Organism: Bacteroidaceae bacterium; assembly: GCA_017936265.1. Lineage (GTDB taxonomy): Bacteria > Bacteroidota > Bacteroidia > Bacteroidales > Bacteroidaceae > HGM04593. The sequence continues at coordinate 12,479 of JAGBFX010000038.1, forward strand.
TTGTTGGGTGCTCCCGAAAGCGACAAGGCGACACCCGAAAGATAGAGTGTATCGGTACAGAAGATGGCACTCCTGCGTGCGGCATTGACAACAAGCCCGCCATCGCAAAACACAGAGCGTCCCATGAGTTTTATCGCAGCAGACTGACTGTCGGCCTTGGAGGTGTCTGCCACATCCGAGATGACGCTGTTGCCCGTCGAGCGCAAAAAGATTACCTCCTCTGATGAGACCTGCAAAGCATTTTCGCCATGCGACACAAGAGAAAGGCTATCAAGCGTCACCAATGGAGAGAATTCGCTTACAATGGCGAGCGACGCATCGGGAGTAGTGCCGCCAACGATATACTCAACTCCCGGAATTGACGAGCGTAGTAAAACCATTTTACCATTATTCTCTTCAGTTACACCACTTGGGAGCGCCGACACCCGGACACCTGATGAAGAGAATTCTATATACACCCTGTTCCCGAACAGCGACTCATCGAGTGACGGTACCTTGTAGAGAGGCCTCACAACACGTTCAATTTCCACGACATGCTCATCATACTCCAGAACAGCGCGTTTGCCACAGCCTACCACAAGCAAAACCATGCATAGGCAAAGGCTGTTGATATGCGACAATAATAGTTTTTTCATCGTTGATACAATTCTATCAATTTCTTGCCGCGAAGATATATAATTTACGCATAAAATTGCAAAAATTTTTACCAATCGGCAATACATCTCTACCAAAAGCATCAAGAGGAGCGCCAAGGCGCTCCTCTTGATGCTTTTGGTAAATCCGCTTTATCAGAACTTCTTATGCGGCATCTTGTGCGGTGCAATCATGTTCTCGGGACGAAGCAACTCATCGAGCTCCGCCTTCGACAACATCCCCTCCTCGAGCACAAGGTCATAGACACTGCGGTTCTCCTTGAGCGCACGCTTGGCAATCTTCGCACTGTTCTCGTAACCGAGCACCGGATTAAGCGCGGTAACGATACCGATGCTGCCCATGACAAGTTCCTTGCAGTGACCCTCGTTAGCTGTAATGCCGTCGACACAGAGCACGCGCAGACGTGTAAGACCGCGCAACAGCATACGGATAGAAGATATTATCGCATGAACAATTACAGGCTCCATAACATTAAGCTGCAGCTGACCGGCCTCGGCAGCGAATGTAACGGTAAGGTCGTTACCTATCACACGGAAACAAATCTGGTTAACAACCTCCGGGATAACAGGGTTGACCTTACCCGGCATGATACTTGAACCAGGCTGCATAGGAGGCAGGTTAATCTCATTCAAGCCACAGCGCGGACCGCTTGAAAGCAGACGCAGGTCGTTGCATATCTTTGAAAGCTTGACAGCCAGTCTCTTGAGGGCAGAAGAGTACATTACAGAAGAGCCCGCATCGGGAGTTGCCTCGACAAGGTTGCCTGCAAGAACGAACTGTTTGCCCGAGATGACACGGAGTGCATCGACACATGCCTCGGCATAACCGGGTTCGGTATTGATACCTGTACCGATAGCTGTTGCACCCATATTCACCTCGAGGAACAGACGTGCCATCTCATTAAGACGGCTTACCTCCTCTTCAAGAGTAACGGCAAACGCCTCGAACTCCTGACCGAGTGTCATAGGCACTGCATCCTGCAACTGTGTACGACCCATTTTAAGGACCTTCTCGAACTCCTTGCCCTTGGCACGGAACGCCTTGACAAGACGCTTGAGCTCACGTACCAGATCCTCATTGTGGAGGATAAAGCAGAGCTTGAATGATGTGGGATAGGCATCATTGGTCGACTGTGACAGGTTCACATGGTCATTGGGGTGGCAATACTGGTACTCGCCCTTGTTGTGTCCGAGAATCTCAAGCGCACGGTTAGCGACAACCTCATTGATGTTCATATTGGTTGATGTTCCCGCACCACCCTGGATAAGGTCAACAGGGAACTGGTCGGCAAGCGCACCTTCGATAATCTCCTCACAAGCCTTCTTAATGGCAGCACCTATCTCCTCATCGAGGGTTCCAAGAGAGACGTTGGCATGAGCCGCAGCCCACTTGACCATTGCAAGAGCCTTTACATAATAAGGATGGTCACTGATTGTGATACCTGAGATATCCTTAAAATTAACCATGGCACGCATTGTCTGCGCTCCATAATAAGCATCGGCAGGGACTTGAATCTCGCCTAATGAATCATGTTCAAGACGTGTTTTCATGATAAATATACTTGTTTAAAAAACCATTCTTATTCTATAATGGAGTGTGCAGCGCAAATGTTCACGGCACACCATTCACATGCGAAGATATAAATTAAAAGTCGGAACAAAGAAATAAAATGATTTAATTTTATAAAATTTGATCGCGGGCGCGAAAAAAGGACAAAAAAATAAGGAGAACTTGTGTTCTCCTTTAAGTAGCGGGGGAAGGGATCGAACCTCCGGCCTTTGGGTTATGAGCCCAACGAGCTACCACTGCTCCACCCCGCGATGCGGTTTTCAAAACTGATGCAAAGATACAGCCTTTACAGTTACCAACCAAATTTTTTGGCAACTTTTTTACACGAACATTCAAAAAGGCTCATTTTTAACATCAATTCAGAGGCTCAACGTAAAAAGTTGAGGGATATTTCTTATGATGACATGGGAATGAGAATAAATATAACGTGAATTCGATATAAGTTCAACCGAATCGCGAATCTGCCATCCTGAGCAAAGCGAAGGAACTCAAACAAAATGGTCTCTAAAAATAGAGAAACTAAATCAATGATATCAATCAATGCTAATTTTGAGATTCTTCACTCCGTTACCTTCCGCTTCATAAACTCGTAAATCAAGATTTTTATTTTTGCAGGGCGCATAGCGGGCTATGTAACCATAAAAAAGGAAGAAACAGGCATTCTTGGATATAAAAAACGGCAAAACAAACGACCTTATCCCTATAAAAAAATATTTTTTAGAAATTTAAACGGTTCCTGAATTGCACAAAAGTGCATTTCTGTGTAATTTTGCACACAAATAAACAGAAACGATGTCCACGATAGATACAAGGGATGCAATCATCAAAGTTGCCCGGAAACTTTTTGCACAACAAGGAATAGGCAACATCACCATGGCCGACATAGCCAAGGCCGCAAACAAAAGCCGCCGTACCGTATATACCTACTTCCAAAGTAAGGAGGAGTTACTTGAAGCATCAATTGAAATGGAAGTGAAGAAAATCTCCGCCGCAACAACCAAGGTGGCGATGTCCAACCTTACTCCCGACAAGAAGCTTATAAAGCTCATCTTCGTGCGTCTGCAGGCCACACGCAGCATCGTGCGCCGCAACAGCTGCCTGCATGCCGATTACATATTCATCGTGGAGCATATACGCAAGAGTTTCGATGCAAAGGAGATTGCCCTTTTCCGCCGCATCATCGAGGAGGGCAAGAAAATGGGTATCTTCAACACCGAAAGTCCCGACCTTGCGGCACGTTTCCTGCATTTCTGTCTCAAGGGCATCGAGATGCCGTTCATCAATGGCATAATAAGCAAGAACAACGATGAGAAGTTCGTGGAGTACTTTACCGAGAATGTCATCCTCAGCGCACTTCAGTATACCGGAAAAACAGCAGCCACCAATGAATGTACTATACGAGGATAATCACATTATCATAATAAACAAGGCTGCCGGTGAGATTGTACAGGGCGACAAGACCGGTGACAAGTCATTGTGCGACACGATGAAGCAGTACATAAAGGAGAAATACGCCAAGCCCGGCAATGTCTTCATTGGACTGCCCCACCGTCTCGACCGTCCCGTGAGCGGCGTCGTAGTGTTCGCCAAGACGAGCAAAGCTCTCGAGAGACTAAACGGCATGTTCCGCGACGGCAATGTGAAGAAAATCTACTGGGCCATAACAAAGGGCAAGCCCCTTAAGACGGAGGGGGAAATAAGCAGTTGGATTCTGCGCAACGAGAAGATGAACAAGAGTTTCTCCTACCCCAAGGAGGTCAAGGGAAGCAAGCATGCGCTGCTCAGCTACACCCTGAAGGCTACATCGCAGAACTACAATCTCATTGAGGTTGAGCTCAAGACCGGTCGCCACCACCAGATACGTTGCCAGTTGGCATCTATTGGTTGCCCCATCAAGGGCGACCTGAAGTATGGTGCACAGCGCTCCAACCCCGACGGCAGCATATCGCTGCACGCACGTTACATCGAGTTCATACATCCCGTATCGAAGCAGCTGATACAGGTGACAGCACCTGTCCCCGCCGACAGGCTGTGGCAGAGTTTCGAAGGATAAATACCCTTTACTCCTTCTTAAGATAGTACAGCACCACACTGTTACCTTTGCGGAACAGTTCTCTTGCTGCATCACGCACCTCATCGGCTGTCACAGCACGGTACATTTCAGGTTCCTTGAAGTGCGAATCGAGGTTGCCACGCATGGCGGCAAGCGCGATGTTGTTGCCGAGATTCTCGCCTGACAGGTTACGGAAGGTAAAGTCCGACTCAAAACGGTTACGCACCTTCTCAAGTTCATCGGCGGGCACAAGTTCTTTCTTCAGTTGCTCAAGTTCTTCCCAGAGAGCAGCCTCGGCATCCTCAACCGTCACACCGTCTGGCACACGAGAATATATCCAGAACATTCCGGCATCCTCGCTGCCCGTAATGAAGGCATCAATTTTCGAGAAGAGCCTCTTCTCCTTTACTAGGCGTGTCATGAAACGGCCTGAATAGCCGTTGGAAAGGATGTCCGATATCACATCACACGGATAATAATCGGCATCGAGACGGCCTCCCATGTGAAAGCCCATATACAGGGCATTCTCAGGTACATTCTTGCGGACAGTCCTGCGGCGCTGACGCACCTGACGCGGTTCGACAGGCAGCTGCGGTTTCACAAAACCGCTGGCAGGAATAGGACCGAACCACTTCTCGCACCACTCCACCACCTGAGAGAACGGGATATCACCCACAACAGAGATGACAGCATTGTCGGGAGCATAGAAGCGGTCATAGAAACGCCGTATCACACTTATCGGGGTTTCTGCTATGTGGGCGAAGCAACGGCCTATGGTAGACCAACGGTAGGGATGGACCTTGTAGGCCATGGAACGCAGTATGCTGCTCGCATCGCCATAAGGGCGGTTCAGTGTTGTCTGTTTGAACTCCTCGATGACCACCTGACGCTGCACATCAACCTTTTTCTTGTTGAAAGGAATGTTGCGCATGCGGTCGCTCTCCATCCAGAAAGCGAGTTCGGCGTTCTTCTTGGGCAACGATATATAATAGCATGTGACATCGTTGTTGGTATAAGCGTTGTTCTCGCCTCCTGCACTCTCAAGCGGCTCATCGAACGAAGGCACAGCCTTGGTGCCGTCGAACATAAGATGCTCAAGCAGGTGCGCTATGCCTGTATGCTCAAAATCCTCGTTACGTGCACCTACACCATAGAGGACATTCACATAGACCATTCCCGCACCCGGAGAGGGCATATGCAGCACACGCAGACCGTTGCCAAGCACTGTAGAACTTATTGCAGCTGTTTCCATTGTTACACTTATTTGCTGTTTCAGCAGGCAAAAATAAGCAAATCCCGCAAAAAAACGCCTCATCAGCCGCTGTTTAATGAGAAACGCCTGTCAAAAGCCGAAGAAAAGATATCCTCTCCTGTATTATTTTTTATTATCTTCGCGCAAATTGTCGCCCGCGCGTGTTCTAATTAATGTAAATAAGCCAAAGGCGCATTTCACACAGCCATATCAATCAAATGGAAAAGAGCAGAAAGAACAGAATCGCCCGCTTGTTCCTCATCATCATCGGTGTACCATTATTTCTCATATGGACACTGATTGCACTGCTCTATGTTCCTGCGATACAACAATATGCCGTCGACACAATCTGCCGGAAGATATCCCAGAGCAGCGGCTACGACGTAAGGATAGGTTCCCTGCATCTGTCGTTCCCCTTGCAACTGGAGATTGAGGAGTTCGCCGTAGCAAAAGGCGAATATATATACGCCGAAGGAGAGAAAGCCGGCCTGAACGTCTCGCTGTGGCCGCTGTTGGCTGGAGAGATAGAACTGAACTACATTGAGATTGATAATATAAGGCTTGACACAAGAGAGCTCATACCCGACGTTGCCATTGAAGGCGGTATTGAATACCTGAGAGCAGTTGCCCGCAACATCGACCTTGCCCGGGAGAGAGCCGACCTGCGACAGCTGCACATAAACGGTACGAGCCTTGAAGTGACACTGACCGACACCATCCCCGATGATGAGGATGAGAGTACCCCATCCGGATGGATTCTATCACTACGCAGGGGAACGTTGACCGACTGCAGCATAAGTCTGAATATACCTGCCGACACATTGAGGGCAAGGTTGGAGATTGGCAAGGCAAGCATCACAAAAGCCGTTGCCGGGATTGGAGAAAAAAGCTACATAGCTGAGCAGGTAACTTTCAGCGGCAGCAGCGCAACGTATGACAAGGGTCATCGCAACAGGGAGGAGTACCCGTTGGAGCATATCTGTCTGAACGGCATTGCCTTTGACTGCAGCGACATAAAGGTCAGCCCCACCCTGTCCCATATCGACATCAACAACCTTACGCTGGAGCAGCCCGGTGGCATAACCATTGCCGAGAGCAGCGGCTCGATGAGCTGCGACACGGCATCATTGGAGATAAGCGCATTCTCATTGCGCAGCAAAAGCGGCTCATCGCTTGCCATCACAGGCACTATGCCATGGAATATCTTCAGCGAGAGCAGCAAGGCTGGAATGGCAGCAGAGGTGGAAGCCACCATTGACAAGCGCGACCTCGGCGCACTGCTGACACAGGAGCAGTACGGCAGCCTGTCACTGTTCCGTGAGAAGATGTTCGCAGCGCACATGAAACTGAGGGGCAACAGCGCAAAAATGGACATTGACACAATTAGCGTATCGTTGCCCTCACTGGGCGTAATGGGCGCAAAGGGCTATCTCAAGAGCATCAACAACAAGGAAAGGCTCTCGGCAGCGATGGACATCAACGGCCATGCCGATGATATACGCAGGATAATAGCCTATGCAAGCGGCGACACATTGAACACCGTCAATGGCGACAGCACAAAAGCCGACTTAAGGGGCAACGTCGGGTACGGTTCGGGCATTGCCCAGGCCGACATTGTCATTGCCACCGCAGATGGAGAGATAAAGGCCTGTGGACTCTACGAGATTGCGCAGGAGAGATATGACGCAAAGCTGACAGCCGACAGCATAAACATCGCAAGGATAATGCCCTCTGTACCAATAGGGCGCATCAGCCTTACAATGGATGCCGACGGCAGAGGAACGGATATCTTCAGTGACAGCACATCCTACAGGATTGCACTGAAGGTCGACACGATACGTTACGGTGACATTGCGGCGGGCAATATAAGCATCAATGCAAGCCAGGCAAACCTGATATCGAAAATTATAGCCGAGGGCAACGACCCTAACCTTACATTCCTCATCGACGCCGACACCAAGCTGCATGACAAGAGCATCGACAACAGCACCGATGTAAAGGTGACAAAGGCCGACTTCGGCAAAATGAATATAGTGAACGACAATTTCGCCGCCGAACTGCACATGAACATGGAGATAAGCACAGACCTTGGCGAGAGGCATGCAATGAAGTTCTTTGGCGAGAATATAAGAATCCTAACCGACATACGTACCTTTACACCAAAGGATATAAACGTTGCATTCTACACAGCCCCCGACTCCACATCACTCAAAGGCCACAACGGCGACCTCAACGTGTCGGGAACCATGGACTGCGGCTACAAGGGCCTACTTGAATCACTCAAAAAGACAGGCGCCCTGTTCTTGGACGCACTCGAGCACGAGAATACGGTACACTACATGCAGGACTACCAGCATCTGCTGCCCGAACTGCGCTTCGCGTTCAGTTGCGGACGCGACAACATGCTGGCGAACTTCCTTGCCATGAAGGGCATGACAGCAAGTTCCATGCGCATGAACATCGACACGGACACTGTCACAGGACTGAACATACGCGGTGGCGTATACGGTTTCAAGAAGGGCGACCTGAACCTCGACACCATAAGGATTCTCACACGACAGGAGAATGACAGGATAAGATATTACGCCAGAGTACGCAGCACAGCGCTCAACCCGCAGAACGAGAAACAGAGCTACAATGCCATGCTGTACGGCAACCTTATAAACGACTCGCTCACAACGAATTTCGTATTCCGCGACAAGAACGAGGAAGCCGCCGTCAAGATTGGAGCCACAACCATACTCAAGCCGCACGGGCTTGACATGAGGTTCAACCCCGATGCGATACTTCTTGCAGAGCCTTTCCGTTTCAACGAAGGGAACCACATAAACATAGGCAAAGGGCTGAGCGTCGATGCCGAGCTTACACTGAGCGACAATCATGGCTCGGGACTTCACTTGCATGCTGTCCCCGATGAGGGCGACGGGCAGAATGCCAGCGCCACATTCTTCAATATAGACCTGAAGAAGCTGTCAGGAATATTTCCCTATGCGCCCGAACTTGCCGGAATACTCGACCTTGATCTGAACCTTACAGACGGCGATAACGGCATGATGCTCAGCGCCGACATGCATGCCGACGGATTGAGCTACGAGGGAGTATATATAGGCAATGAGACTATCGAGGCCGTCTATTTTCCCAAGAAGGACAACACCCACTACCTTGACCTGTTGCTGCTTCACGATGAAGAGGAGGTCGCACACCTGAGCGGAAACTACGGCAACGGCGAGGAGGCAGGCCTTGACGGAAGCATTACCCTGACAAGGTTCCCGCTTGCCGTATCAAAGGCATTCCTGAAGGAGAGCGGAGTTGCCCTGCAAGGGTTCGTAAGCGGCGACATGCGTGCCGAGGGCATGCTCAACCACCTGAACACCAACGGACACATACAGTTTGAGTCGGTGGACATTGATGCCTTTACCCTTGGCACAAGCCTCCACGTGCCCGATGCAACGACACCAATCATCAACAACAGGCTGCAGTTCAAGGATTTCAGCATATATGCAATGGATGACAACCCGTTCAAGATAAACGGAGACGTGGATTTCAGCCGACTGCTTGACCCCGCATTCAACCTGCGCATGAGCGCCATGAACTATGAACTGATAAACGCACCGCGACGAAAGGGAGCCATGTTCTACGGCAGACTGTTCGTAGACGTGCGTGCCATGATTGGCGGCAGCCTGAGCAACATGAAGTTCTATGGCGACGTTGTCATGAAGAGCAGGAGCAATATAACATACGTCATGACCGACGCACCGATAGAGTCGGACAAGGAGCTTGACGGCCTTGTGGAGTTTGTCAACTTCAAGGACACCACAGCAGTCGCTGTAGCAGAGAAGGAGATTGACCTCGGCAACATCGACCTTAACCTGAACCTGACGATTGATGACGGAGCAAGGATAAACGCCGACCTTGATGAGGGGCGCAACAACTATGTCACTACCGAAGGAAGCGGCAACCTGCATCTTACATACACCGGGGATACCGGCATAAACGTTACCGGACGCTATGCCATGAGAGACGGCGAGTTCAAGCTGAACCTGCCCGTCATACCGCTGAAGACCCTCGCCATAAGCGACGGCAGCGAGGTAAGCTGGAGCGGAGAACTGCTGAACCCTTCGCTCGACGTGACAGCATTGGAGAGGGTAACCACCTCGGTTACCTTCGATGACAACAGCACGCTCCCGGTACCGTTCGACGTGGGAGTGAAGGTAAGCAACACGCTCGAGCAGATGGGATTGAGCTTCATAATGTCATCCCCCGAGAACCCCACCATACAGGAGCAGCTCAACGCACTCGACACAGAGGAGATGAACCGATATGCAGTAACCATGCTGCTGACTGGAGCATATGCAGGCAGCAAGAGCATGACAGCAGCCAATGCATTGAGTTCGTTCATTGATGCCAAGATAAACGACATCGCGGGAACTGCCATGAAGAGCATAAACATCAATGTGGGCATCAACGACGCCACGAATGCCGAGACAGGCGATACATACAAGAACTACTCGTTCAGTTTCAGCAAGCGGTTCTGGAACGACCGTGTGACGCTGGTCGTAGGCGGCGAGGTCAACAGCGGCAAAGCCCCCGACAGCAGCAACAGCTTCATAAACAACGCCTCGCTCGAATGGAAACTTAGCGAGAACAGCAACCGGTACCTGAAGCTGTTCTACGACAAGAACTACCAGTCAATACTTGAAGGCGAGATAATAGAGACAGGCATCGGCTACGTATACAAGCGCAAATTGAACAGACTGAAGGAGCTGTTCATATTCCGCAACGCGAAGAAAACAGAGAAGTAGGAGCGGGATAAGCCCGCCAATAACAACTGCAATAGAGAAAACAGAGAAGAGACTGAATGAAAAGAAAAATCCTGATATACACCCTGTTGGCAGTGCTGCTGACCGCATGCTCGACAACAAGACGCATACCCGAGGGCGAACAGCTCTACACGGGCATAAAGAAGATGGAGTTCATCGGCGAGAAGGAGTTTGCCCAGAGCGAGACAGGCAAGACCGCCGTCGAAGAGATATCATCGGCATTGGGCTATGCCCCCAACGGCTCTTTTGTTGGCAGTTCAAGCATAAAGGGTTTCTCTGTAGGACTATGGTTCTACAACACCTTCTACAACTCGAAGAGAGGCATCGGCAAGTGGCTGTTCGACAAGTTCGGTGCCAGCCCGGTACTCATCTCCAAGGTAGCCCCCGAACTGAGGGCACAGGTCGCAAGCGACATACTGAGATACTACGGCTACTTCAACGGCAGAGCCGAAGCCGAGGTCAATACCGACAGCAAGAACCCCAAGAAGGCAAACGTAACATACAGAATTTACTTCGGCGCGCCCTACACATATGACAGCGTCTCATACTGCAATTTCCCAAAGGAGGTCGACAGCCTCATCAGCAGCACTTTCGGCAAGTCAGGCGTAAAAAGCGGCAGGCAGTTCAATGCGGCAGCCCTCGAAGAGGAGAGAAGCAGAGTAAGCACCACCCTGCGCAATAACGGCTATTACAATTTCAAGCCGTCGTACATAAGTTACCTTGCCGACACCGTGAACAGCCCCGGGAAAGTCAATCTGCGCATGCAGGCGACAGAAGACCTTGCCCCCGACACATACACCGCATACAGAATCGGCGACATCAGGCTGCAGATAATGGACAACGGAAGCAATTACGCCATGACGGGCAAGGGCGACACGTTAAGGCGAAGGAACATCGAATATATCTACTACGGCAAGAAGACACCTGTACGCCTGGGGTCACTGATGCGCAACATACAGCTGTGGAAGGGCGAACCATATTCTCAGGAGAAGCAGCAGAACGCAAGCCGCATGCTGAGCCAGATGAACATTTTCAGCAACATCAATGTCAACATGCAGCCACGAAAGGATTGCGACACCCTTGACGTAAACATCACGGCACAGCTGGACAAGCCCTATGACTTTACCTTCGAGCTCAACGCCACGAGCAAGAGCAACAGCCAGATAGGCCCGGGAAGCAAGATTACCCTTGCAAAAAAGAACGTGTTCGGCGGCGGCGAGCTTCTGAAACTCTCGCTGACAGGCTCATACGAATGGCAGACCGACGGGAATGTAAAAGGGCGTGCTGCGGTGGTCAACTCATGGGAGATGGGTGCCGATGCCTCACTCAGTTTCCCGCGACTCTTCTTCCCTGTCGTGCACCGCCGCTACTTGCGTGTGCCCTCGACAACCGCACTCAGGATATACACCGACCAGATGAACCGCTCGGGGTTCTTCAGGATGGTACGCGCAGGAGGCGATGTGACATACAGGATTTTCAGCAGCAATACAAGCACCCACACAGTGGTTCCACTGCGCCTGACATATGACATGTTGCTGAAGACAACCGCCAAGTTCGACTCCATCTCGGCCGGCAACCGCGCCATAGAGAACAGTTTCCGCAACCAGTTCATCCCGGCCATGCAGTATACATACACCTATGACGAGTCGAACACGAGCCACAGGAACAAGACGTGGGTCGAGGCATCGGTTACATCGGCCGGCAACGTGACCTCGCTCATATACTGGGCACTCGGCAACTCATTGGGCCAGAGGGACAAGCACATACTGAACAACCCATACGCACAATTCATAAAGGCGACGGCCGAGGTGCGTGAGCTGTGGAGAATCAACAGCAGCAACTACATTGCCACCCGCCTGATGATTGGCGCCATACATAGCTACGGCAATTCAAAGTACCCGCCCTACAGCGAACAGTTCTACATAGGCGGAGCCAACAGCCTGCGTGCCTTTACCGTGAGGACCATAGGCCCGGGCAGCTACCACCCTGCAGGCGATGACCGCTACTCCTACCTTGACGAGACAGGTACGCTCAAACTGGAGATGAACGTGGAGTACCGCTTCAGGATTATCGCCGACCTGCATGGTGCGCTCTTCGTTGATGCAGGAAACGTATGGCTCATGAAGAAAGACCCCGAACGCCCGGGCGGGGAGTTCAGACTAAGTAGTTTTGCCGACCAGATAGCGCTGAACACCGGCGTTGGAGCACGCTATGACCTTGGTTTCCTTGTCCTGCGACTGGATTTCGGCATGGGTCTGCACGCTCCTTACAAGACCAGACGGAGCGGCTACTTCAATCTGAACCCACTTAAAGACGGCTTCGCATGGCACTTCGGAATAGGATACCCGTTCTAAAAGGCAGGATAACAGCCCCTTCAATTACCTTTAATCCCCATTAGCCCCGTACCCCTCAAATTACCTTAGCACAAAAAAAGTCACATTTTTTTTCTTTTTTTAATAAATAAGCACTACCTTTGAAAGTGGTGCAGTTTTCTGTGCCTTATTGATTGGAAAACACTATAATTAACCCTAAAAATAATAAAGATGAAACCTACACTTTTTGTATTGGCTGCAGGTATGGGCAGCCGTTATGGCGGTTTGAAACAGTTGGACGGTCTTGGCCCTAACGGCGAGACAATCATGGACTACTCTATCTACGATGCTATCCGCGGCGGTTTCGGCAAGCTGGTATTCGTTATCCGCAAGGATTTCGAGCAGGACTTCCGTGAGAAGGTATTGAGCAAGTACGAGGGTCACATCCCGACAGAGTTGGTATTCCAGGCTATCGACAACCTTCCCGAGGGCTTCACCGTACCCGAGGAGCGCACAAAGCCATGGGGTACAAACCATGCAGTGCTCATGGGCAAGGACGCCATCAAGGAGCCATTCGCAGTCATCAACGCCGATGACTTCTATGGTCGCGACGCATTTGCCGTTATGGGCAAGTGGCTCAGCGAGCTTCCCGAGGGCAGCGAGGGCAGATACTCAATGGTCGGTTTCCGCATCTGCAACACACTTAGCGAGAACGGTAGCGTAGCACGCGGCGTTTGCGAGAAGAACGACCAGAACATGCTTACAGGCGTTGTCGAGCGTACAGAGATTATGCGCGTTGACGGCCCCATCTGCTACAAGGATGAGGAGGGCGCATGGCAGCCCGTAGGCGAGGAGACACCGGTATCAATGAACTTCTGGGGCTTCACACCCGACTACTTCAAGCACTCCGAGGAGCAGTTCGTTGACTTCTTGAAGGAGAACATCGACAAGCCAAAGGCAGAGTACTTCATTCCATTGGTAGTCAACAACCTGACAACAACAGGCAAGGCAACATGCGAGGTTCTTGACACTACAGCAAAGTGGTTCGGCGTTACTTATGCAGCTGACCGCCCAGGCACAGTCGAGAAGATTCAGTCACTTGTTGACGCAGGCGAATATCCCGCAAAGCTGTTCTGATAGATACAGCCCAACAACAAAAAAACGTGCACCGTATATTAGTGCACGTTTTTTTGTTGCCCCTTAATTACCCTTGGTTACCTTAAGCGGCTCAACGTTAAATTCTGAGGGCCTTCGTTGGCTCAGTAGAAATTTAGTGTGGACGAAATAGAGATTACCTCTGCTTGTCATTGCGCAATTGTCATCCCGACAGAGCGTAGCGACGAGGGATCTCTTTTTCATTACAACCGCAAATATTTTGTCAACCCACACCTTTTTGCTACTGAGCCCCTTCGTTTCCACGCATATAATTTTGTCAGTCTTAAAAGGAAAGAATCTTTATCATTAACTCCTCAGAATTATGTCTTGAAAGCCTTTTTTTAGAGATTCTGTAGCGGAGAGCAACAAAGCGAAGAATCTCGCTTTACTCATCTTATATTCAGCAGCAGTCATCAACCTTGATTGTTCACTTGGATTTTTCTTCAAGTCTTGTTATCATGTCCTTTTGGCGCCCAAAAGGACCAAAAGGCCCGGCACAAAGTTTACAAGTCGAATAAAACTTTGCTTACGAGTTGCAAGCAACATCCCTCGGTCGTTTTATTCTTGCCGTTGTTGTCTTAACGCAGCAAATAAGGGAATGGGGTAACTCGCTATTCACGATATAACAGCAACAGGGTAATCCACCGCTCAAACATCCCCCATTCTTTATCCTTATTTGCCGCTAACAACAACTGTTGCTCACACAGTGCCGGTTTCTTTTTGAAAATTACTCTTGCAATGAAAATTCGTTGGACATTGTCATTCTGGAGCGAAGAGTAACGGAGCGAAGAATCTCAA
>JAGBFX010000039.1 GCA_017936265.1 Bacteroidaceae bacterium
CATCCTTTATTGATACGCTTTGAGCGTTAAGAAACAATAAAAACGTTAAATCTTCACCTTTTAGAATGCGCCCTTAAAGGTTATGACCATATTCCTGACTTATTACTCGCAAAATATTGAGTAATAACTGGTTGTAAATACGAGGAGTGTAGGGGGCTTACAAGCATAACAATTCCTAATAGCGTTACAAGCATTGGAAGTAGTGCGTTCTCTGGTTGCTCTGGCCTTACAAGCATAGAAATCCCCAACTGTGTAACAAGTATTGGAGACAGTGCGTTCTATAGTTGTAGTAATTTAAAAAAAGCAATTTGGCTGACAAATACTCCGCCAACTGGTTATGAGAATGTTGGTGCAACAATCAACTATGTCGCTAATGACCAATATTCGGGCTTGAGTAATGTGAAAGTGTATCCGTATTTGAGCTCTTTGTTTGAGGTTGGTGGTGTAAAATATGTACCTGTCAGTCCGGCAGAGCGTACTTGTGATGCAATAGATTGTATATATGACAGCACTGTTGTAGATATTAATATTGAGAAGACTGTTTTGTTTAAAGGCATTGCCATGAATGTTAAACAGGTTATGCCTTATACATTCTATGCTAACAAGAATATCAAGACTATAAAAGTTGATAATGATGGCATAGTAGGCAACTATGCTTTTAATGGCTGTACCAGTCTTAACAGTGCAACAATATCTAACAATGGCTATATTGGTGAGAGTGCGTTCAGTGATTGCAGCAGCCTTGTAACAGCAACGCTTGGAGATAGTATAGCATCAATTGGGGCTTCTGCATTCTATGGCTGTTCAAAGTTAAGTGGAATTGTAATACCCGATGCTGTTACAAGAATAGGTTCTAAGGTTTTCGAAAATTGTAAATCATTGGAAACTGTGAAGGTGGGCAACGGTACAAAGAGTATAAATAGTTATGCTTTCAGTGGTTGCAGTGCATTGAGTTCAATAACGCTTGGCGATAGTATAGCAACTATTGGAAGTGACGCCTTTTATTCATGTTCATCGCTTCCTGAGATAGTAATTCCGCAGTCTGTTACAAGAATAAATAGTTATGCGTTTGACAACTGTACAGCTCTTGCTGATGTCATTATCGAGGACAGAGCAACGGCGCTTTCATTGGGTTCTAATGGGTCATCTCCGTTGTTCAGCGATTGTCCGCTGGATTCGGTGTATATCGGTGGTAAAATAACCTACAGTACATCGAGCAGTTATGGCTATTCTCCTTTCTACCGTAATACATCGTTGAGGAGTGTATTCATAACAGACACAGAGGAAGAGGTCTACGACAATGAGTTCTATGGTTGTTCAAACCTGAAGAATGTATCTATTGGCAATGGTGTAAAGAAGATTGGCAACTGGGCATTCAGTGGCTGTAGCGCGCTTGACTATTTTGCATTCGGAAAGAGTGTACAAAGCATTGGCGAGGAGGCTTTCAGTGATTGCAATAATGTGACCCAGATAATAAGCCGTGCAAAGACACCACCTACCTGTGGTGCACAGGCACTTGATGATATAAACAAGTGGAATTGCACACTTTGGGTTCCTGAAAAATACAAGGCGGAATATCAGTCAGCTGAACAGTGGAAAGAGTTCTTCTTTGTCGAGGGTATTGCAGCACAAACATACACAGTGACATTTATAGTTGATGGCGAAGTTTATGATACACTTTCAGTTGAATATGGTGAAAAGATTACACTGCCCGATACACCTGTAAAAGAGGGCCACACTTTCAGTGGCTGGAGCGAAGCGCCTGAGACAATGCCGGCTAATGACATTACCATCGAGGGCACATTCTCAATCAACAGCTACACAGTAACATTCATGATTGACGGCGAGGTATATGAGACCGCAACAGTTGAGTTTGGTGCAGAGATTGAGCTTCCCACACCTCCCGAGAAAGAGGGTTACATATTCGGCGGTTGGGTTGGAGTCCCTGACAGTATGCCTGCTCAAAATGTTGTAATTGAAGGTGAATACATTGTTGACACCACCGGAATTAATGATGTGAAAACTGAAAGTTCAAATGTGAGAACTGTTTATGACCTACAAGGCAGAAAGGTAGAGAATCCTACCAATGGCATATATATCGTAAACGGTAAGAAGGTGTTTGTAAAATAATAACCTCGTAACCGTTATGTAAATCAATGGGCTGCTAATATTTTAGACAGCCCATTGATTTTATATGCAAGGCAAACACTGAAGAGTGCTAAAATAACTTGAGTTCGATATAACATTTTCACTATAAATTTGCACGTTTGACATAGTATTTGTCATCTCGAACGAATGTGAGAGATCTCTTGTTTCACTATGTTTTGAGATCCCTCGTCGCTTTGCTCTGTCGGGATGACAATGCCGGTGTTTTCACGTACTTGTCATTTTTCGGGCAAAGCCCTCAACAACACGTCTGAGCAAGGCGAAGAATCTCTATCACTTGCGTCTTTGAGATGCTTCACTTCGTTCCAGCATGACAGATTCGCGATTTGGTTGAACTTAATTGAACTAAGGTTAATTTTAGGTCATTTCTTGCCGATATCGGCAAGAAATGATACATTTGCAAAGGAAATTGCAAGAAAACTTGCCGATAGATATAAGGAGTTATGGAGTATATATCAGTTGCAGAATTTGCCGGAAAGTATGGGATATCGGAACGTACCGCACGTAATTATTGTGCTGTGGGAAAGATTGAAGGTGCGGTTCTTGTCGGAAAGACATGGAGCGTGCCGGCCGATGCGGAGCTTCCGCTCCGTAAGAACCGTAAGCAGAAGATATCGCCTCTTCTGGAGATATTACGCCGCGAAAAGGAGTCGAGGCTGAAGGGCGGAATCTATCACCGCACGCAGGTTGACCTTACATATAACTCGAACCACATCGAGGGTAGCCGTCTTACACATGAGCAGACGCGTTTTATCTTTGAGACAAACACTGTTGGTGTGGAGGGTGAGACTCTCCGTGTTGATGACATAATAGAGACCACTAACCATTTCCGTTGCATTGACTTCATTATTGACAAGGCGGGGGAAAAACTGACGGAATCTTTTATAAAGGAGTTGCATCTTTTGTTGAAGCAGGGTACATCGGACAGCCGTAAAGAGTGGTTTGCTGTGGGAGATTATAAACTTCTGCCCAATGAGGTGGGCGGTAACTGCACTACAGAGCCGGCAGATGTCCATAGCGAGATAAAGGCATTGCTCAAGGAATATAACGGTAAAAAGAGGAAAAGTATTGAGGATATAATTGACCTGCATCAGCGCTTTGAGGTCATCCATCCGTTTCAGGATGGCAACGGACGAGTAGGGCGTCTTGTGATGTTCAAGGAGTGTCTTGCCAATGGTCTTGTGCCTTTTATTATTACCGATGAACTGAAGATGTTCTACTACCGTGGATTGCAGGAGTGGGGCAGGGTGCGTGGTTATCTGCTTGACACTTGCCTGACAGCGCAGGACAATTACAAGGCGTTGCTTGATTATTTTGGGATTAAGTATCAGTAATAAGGTGGTTTGTAGTGCTTGACTATGCCCCGGCATGCAGGTGCATGTTTTCCGTTGTGCAACGGGCTCAATAAACCTTACACCCAGAACATTACACGCTTGTCATGTGCCAATAAACAGCAATACACCTAAACATTACACCATAAACATTAAACAATTATAACTGAATTGAGGCGCACCGCGGTGCGCCTCAATTCAGTTATTTATTCCCTTATCTTCTTCAATTCAGTGTTTATCTCCTTCATGCGCTTGGTCGTAAGCGGGTAGATGAAGATGAAGAATGCCGATATTCCGGCTACGGCAGCGGGAATCCAGCTTATAAGGAGTCTTATTCCCTCAATGGCATCTGCCGTCTGCACTGCTCCCTCCTCAGTGTTGAAGCCGAAGGCTGCAAGTATCCACATCACTGCCGAAGCACCGAAAGCACCGCCGAACTTCTGCGCCATTGATGATGATGAGAAGATGAGGCCTGTAGATGCGGTCTTGAACTTCAGCTCGGCATAGTCGGAGATGTCGGCATACATACTCCACACCAGCGGAGATACTATACCCGTGAGAATACATACAAGAATCTGCAATACAAGGAGTGTCCAATATGCTCCGTTACCGCTCGTAGGTACGTAGTAGAATGCGATGCAGAGTGCGATGAGTGCAAAGAGTGACCACAGGAATGTGCCTTTCTTGCCCAGCTTGAATGTTATTGGGGTGGCAATGGCAACGCCTATCATGTTGGCTACCTCGCCAACGGCAAGGAATATGCCGGCATAGAACATGAAGTCAATGGAGAATATCGACAGGCTTGCATCCTTGGCTATGAGTGTGGCAAAGTAGAACGGTATCACTGAATAGCGTATTGCGTTGAAGAAGTTGAAGAAGAGCACTCCGCCGAGGAGAATCCACCAAGGGCCGTTGTGAAGCAGTGAACCGAGGTCGGCGCCGATGCTTGTTGTCTTGGGGGCTGTCTTTACCCTCTCCTTGGTCATTGCGAATGTGAGCACGAATAATATTACACAGATGATACCCACGACAATCATGCCATACTGCCAGGCATCGGGGTCAAGTGTAAGCTCTCCGCTTGTGCCTGCGAAGAAGTTGCACAGCGGCTCCCACAGAGCAAGTACGATGAACGAACCGCCATAGGCAAAGAACATGCGGAACGATGAAAAAACGGTCTTTTCATCGCTATCTTCTGTAATCACTCCCAGCATTGAACCATAGGGTACGTTGATGGCTGTGTATACGGTCATCATGAGTATGTAGGTAGCGAATGCCCATACTGTGTTGCCTGTCTCGCCGAAATCGGGTTTCGTGAAGAGCAGTATGCCGGCAACGGCAAACGGGATGGCTATCCACAGGAGGTAAGGCCTGTATTTGCCCCAACGTGTGTTGGTGCGGTCTGCAATGATACCCATCATGGGGTCGGAGACGGCGTCCCATATACGTGTGACAAGCATGAGGATTGCTGTTGTCCCAAGGTCGAGCTTGAACACCATTGCATAGAACAATGGAAGGTATGCGCTGAAAATCTTCCAGAACATTGATGATGCCATGTCGCCGAAGCCATAGCCGATTTTTTCTTTTAGTATTGCCATGTTTTTTATTTTTTTGTTTGTTATTTGCACTGTCTTTGACTCGTTTTGCTTTTCGCAACCCAAACGGCATAACCTACGGCTATGCTGCGTTTGACCTGTTGCTGCAAAACTCGTCGATAACAAAACGTTGTTTTGTCATTCTGAACGTAGTGAAGAATCTCTGTTATTGCGTTTTTGAGATCCTTCGCTTTGCTCAGAATGACAGGTGCGCGGTCATGTGTCTATTAACTGCAAATGTAGCAAATGAGTTTTTCAGTGCCAAACGTTTTATGACAATCTTTTATGTATGCGCCGGTGTTTATTGTAAATGCCATGGTCGGCGCTGCTGAACCGTTGACAAGGCATTCAGATGCCTGAATGGGCGAAAATGGCGTAAAAATCAAAATTATTTTGCCTTTTTGTGTTTTTTATAAAAAAAGGTTTATTTTTGTCATCTGTAACATTGCGTCCAAACGCACTTTAACGAACTATTTATTTATTATATAATTTAATATCAATTCATTATGTGGTTATCTAATTCTTCTGTGGGAAGAAAGGTTGTAATGAGTGTTACAGGCGCGGCCCTGGTGCTCTTCCTTCTTTTCCACATGTCAATGAACTTGGTTGCTATCATCAGCACCGATGGTTACAACGCTATTTGTGAGTTCTTGGGAGCTAACTGGTATGCATTGGTTGGAACAGCAGGTCTTGCTGCTCTTGTAGTTGTGCACTTCGTTTATGCTTTCATCCTTACATTGCAGAACAGAAAGGCACGCGGTTCACAGCGCTATGCTGTTTCCGAGAGACCTAAGAACGTTACATGGGCATCGCAGAACATGCTTGTTCTGGGTATCATCGTTATCCTTGGTATCGCTCTTCACCTCTTCAACTTCTGGGCTAAGATGCAGTTGCCCGAGGTATTGCACATGATGGGCATGCACGTTGATGCTGTTACAATGGAGAATGTTGCCAATGGCTCATATTACATTGCAAGCACATTCAGCTGTCCTGTCTATGCTGCTCTTTATGTAGTGTGGTTGGCTGCTCTCTGGTTCCACCTCACTCACGGTATCTGGAGCGCAATGCAGACACTGGGTGCAAACAACAACGTTTGGATTTGCCGCTGGAAGGCTATCAGCAATGTATTGGCGACAATCATCATCCTCGGTTTCTTGGTTGTTGTCGTAGCCGGTTACTTTGGCTTGGGTGCGCTTGGTAAGATTACTTTGGCGGGTGCAGCTTGCTGCTAATATCAATTTTTCGTAAATTATAAAATCAAATATTATGGCTAAAATAAGTTCAGTAAAAGTGGATTCCAAAATTCCCGAAGGCCCATTGGCTGAAAAATGGACTAACTATAAGGCGCATCAGAAACTGGTGAACCCAGCCAACAAGCGTAAGTTGGATATTATCGTTGTAGGTACCGGTCTTGCCGGTGCTTCGGCTGCTGCATCACTCGGTGCAATGGGTTTCAACGTTCTTAACTTCTGTATTCAGGATTCTCCACGCCGTGCACACTCTATCGCTGCACAGGGTGGTATCAATGCTGCAAAGAACTATCAGAACGACGGCGACTCTGTTTACCGTCTCTTCTACGATACAATCAAGGGTGGTGACTACCGTGCACGTGAGGCTAACGTACACCGTCTTGCCGAGGTGTCAGGTGCTATCATCGACCAATGCGTGGCTCAGTGTGTACCTTTCGCACGCGAGTACGGCGGTCTCTTGGCTAACCGTTCGTTCGGTGGTGCTCAGGTATCGCGTACATTCTATGCCCGCGGCCAGACCGGTCAGCAGCTTCTTCTCGGTGCATACTCTGCACTCAACTATCAGGTAAACCAGGGTACTGTAAAGCTTTATACACGTTACGAGATGCTTGATGTTGTCATCATCGACGGCCGTGCACGCGGTATCATCGCACGTAACCTTGTTACCGGTAAGGTAGAGCGCTTCGCTGCCCACGCTGTGGTTATCGGTACCGGCGGTTACGGTAACACATACTTCCTTTCTACAAATGCTATGGGTAGCAACGGTTCTGCTGCTCTCCAGTGCTACCGCAAGGGTGCTTGGTTCGCAAACCCATGCTACGCACAGATTCACCCGACATGTATCCCTGTTCACGGTGACAAGCAGTCCAAGCTTACTCTTATGTCTGAGTCACTCCGTAACGACGGACGTATCTGGGTTCCAAAGAAGCTCGAGGATGCAAAGGCTCTCCAGGCCGGCACAAAGCATCCTAACGATATTCCCGATGAGGACCGCGACTTCTACTTGGAGCGCCGTTATCCAGCGTTCGGTAACCTCGTTCCACGTGACGTTGCTTCACGTGCAGCAAAAGAGCGTTGCGACAAGGGCTTCGGCGTAAACAACACCGGTCTTGCCGTGTTCCTCGACTTCAAGTATGCTATCCAGCGTCTTGGCGAGGATGTGGTACGTCAGCGTTACGGTAACCTCTTCGACATGTACGAGGAGATTGCTGATACCAACCCGTACAAGGAGCCTATGATGATATTCCCTGCTATCCACTACACAATGGGTGGTATATGGGTAGACTATGAGCTCCAGACCTCAATCCCGGGCTTGTTCGCTATCGGTGAGGCTAACTTCAGTGACCACGGTGCCAACCGCCTCGGTGCTTCAGCCCTTATGCAGGGTCTTGCCGACGGTTACTTCGTTCTTCCTTATACAATACAGAACTATCTCGCCGACCAGATTCAGGTTCCACGCTTCAGCACTGAGGCTCCTGAGTTCGTTGAGGCCGAGAAGGCTGTCAATGACAAGATTGCGAAGCTCATGGCTATCAAGGGTACACGCAGCGTAGACTCTATCCACAAGGAGCTGGGTCTTGTGATGTGGGACAATGTAGGTATGGCTCGTACCAAGGAGTCTCTTGAGAAGGCTCTCAAGGAGATTGACCGCGTAGAGAAAATCTTCTGGAGCGACCTGCGTATTCCGGGCGAGGCAGACACTCTCAACATCGAGCTCGAGAAGGCTCTCCGTCTGCTCGACTTCATTGAGATTGGCCGTCTGATGGCATACGATGCTCTCAACCGTGAGGAGTCTTGCGGCGGTCACTTCCGTGAGGAGCACCAGACCGAAGAGGGCGAGGCTAAGCGCGATGATGAGAACTTCTCATACGTGGCTTGCTGGAAGTATACCGGCCAGGGTCAGGAGCCTGAACTCATCAAGGAGGACCTCAACTATCAGTACATCAAGGTACAGCAGCGTAACTACAAGAACTAATTAAATTTGTAAGCAATGGATAAAAATATAAGTTTTACATTGAAGGTTTGGCGTCAGAGAGGTCCTAAGGCAAAGGGTGCATTCGAGACCTATCAGATGAAGGATATTCCTGGCGATACATCATTCCTCGAGATGCTCGATATCCTTAACGAGCAGTTGGTAAATGAGAACAAGGAGCCTATCGCGTTCGACCACGACTGTCGCGAGGGTATCTGCGGTATGTGTTCACTCTATGTGAACGGTCATCCTCACGGTCCTGCAACAGGTGCTACAACATGCCAGTTGTACATGCGCCGCTTCAAGGACGGTGACACAATCACAGTTGAGCCATGGCGTTCGGCAGGTTTCCCGGTAATCCGTGACCTTATGGTTGACCGTACTGCATTCGACAAGATTCAGCAGGCAGGCGGTTATGTCTCTATTAACACAGGCGGTATGCCCGATGCCAATGCAATACCCATTGGCAAGGACATTGCCGAGGAGGCTATGGATGCCGCTGCATGTATCGGTTGCGGTGCTTGCGTTGCAGCATGTAAGAATGGTTCGGCAATGCTGTTCGTGTCGGCTAAGGTAAGCCAGTTCGCATTGTTGCCACAGGGTAAGGTTGAGGCCAAGAAGCGTGTCAAGGCAATGGTTGCCAAGATGGATGAGCTTGGTTTCGGTAACTGTACCAACACACGTGCTTGTGAAGCCGAGTGTCCTAAGTGCGTTTCAATCAGCAACATCGCCCGCCTGAACCGCGAGTTCATCAAGGCTAAGCTGAAAGACTGATAAGTGAAATTCAGTTATAAATAAATCCAGGCTGCACAATGAGTGCAGCCTGGATTTGTTTTATGTTGTTATGCCATGAAATCAGGTCCGCTCTTCCTTAAGTTGCACGAACAGTACGTTCTGCCCATACATGTACTTATGCTCGACTGTGGCGGGCATGGTGGCGGGGAGCAGCCGCGCATCGGACCGGTGGCCGGCATCGCGCAGGACGGCATGTACGTCATTGCCTATGATGCGTATGTGTATGTCGAAATATCTCTTCTTCCTCTTTACACCAGTGATGAGGCTGTGCATAATCTCATTGCAGCACTCCTTTAGTCTGTCGGCAATCCTTGTATCCACGCCGCATAGCCCCATGAACTCCTCAATCTTTGTAATCGCAAGGGATGTCGCCTTTTCATTGTAGGCAATGGAGAGGTCTATCGAGCGTTCCCCTTCCGGCTCATCGGGGATGAGAGTTACCGGGGATATGTCGCGCCGTCTCATGTATATTGCCGATGTTGCGACAAGCTG
Source organism: Bacteroidaceae bacterium (assembly GCA_017936265.1). Taxonomy (GTDB): domain Bacteria; phylum Bacteroidota; class Bacteroidia; order Bacteroidales; family Bacteroidaceae; genus HGM04593. The sequence continues at coordinate 9,599 of JAGBFX010000039.1, forward strand.
TATCACAATAAGTACAACGGCCGATACAGGGAAGCTCCACCACAGAATGTCGGGGTCAATCCTGATGAAAATCCATAATGTGGCGATAATGCCCATGAGCTGCCCGATGGACATCAGCAGGCTCAATATGCGGTACTTAAGAATCTGGAACAGGAAACGCATGATGAGTGTTACCGCAAAGGGCACAAGCAGCAGCGAGAATATGCGTAGAGGGGTGGTGGTGTCAATGCCGGCTGGTGCACCTTCGGCACCGAACAGGTATGCCGGTGCCTCGGGGAACAGCAGTACAAGCAATACAAACAGCGTAAGTGTAGCCGAGACAAACCCTGTCGACAACCTTGTGAGTATTCTTATCCCGTTGTAGTCCTTCTCGCCCATGAGCACCCCGCCGATGGAGAGCATGGCGTTTCCCACTCCGTTGAGTATTACAAAGGTTAGCATGAGCACCTGCAGGCAGACCGACCATATATATACGCCGTCAGCGCCCGCCGCACCCAATATCATGCTGTTGATGATGAATACGGCTCCACCTAATAGCAGGTTACCCAACATAAGCGGCAGTCCTTCGTATATGTTCCGCACGATGTGGCCGCCAAGGCCTTTCAGCGGGTTCACAAGACGGTAACTGCTGCCACGCCTGAAAAAGTGTGTCGACACCACAGCCAGTGTTATCATGTAATTGACGATGGTGGCCCACGCCGAGCCGGCGATGCCCATCTGTCCTACAAGGATGATGTCGAGTACCACGTTCGCAACGGCTCCCGCCGCCACTCCGCGTGTCACAAGCCCCGGATTGCCGTCTGTGCTGACAAAGTAGTTTATTCCGTTCGATATTATAAGGAACAGGGCTCCGCCTGTGATTATCCTTGTATATTCGTACGCATATGGGGCTATGCGTGCATCATCGCATAATGCATAGGCAATTTCATGGCTGCCGATATATGTTGTTGCCGACACGGCTATGCCTGCGACAGTGAGCATTATGAGTGCAATGGTAAAAATGCTGTTGACGCGCTCCTTGTCGCGGTCGCCTATGGCTCTTGCCGCAAGCACGCTTGCACCCAACCCTATGAGTATGCTTGCACAGCTGAAGAGCATTGTCAATGGCATGACAATGTTTATTGCCGAGAGCGCGTCGGGCCCGACCATGTGGCTCACGATGACAGCATCGGTCGTCACTGCCAGCTGTCCGGCAAGGGAGGTCATGACCGATGCGCTGAGGAAATTCTTCAGCGCCTTTGATATGACATGGCTGTTGCGGCTTATCATCGTTGTGTGTTTTTCAACTGCTAATATAGTTAATTTTTGCTTTATCCTCGTGTCATTGTGCTCAAATTGCATCATTGCGAACTTTTTGCTATCTTCGCCATGAAAAACAAAAAAGAACTATCAATGAACACTCCTGTAATAAAAAGCGCGAATTTCGTTATAAGCAACAGCGACGTACACAAGTGTCCGCAGGACGGTAAGCCAGAATATGCATTCATCGGACGCTCCAACGTGGGCAAATCGAGCCTCATAAATATGCTCACAGGGCGCAAGAAACTGGCAATGACATCGGCTACTCCGGGTAAGACTTTGCTGATAAACCACTTTGTAATCAATGATGAGTGGTATCTTGTCGACCTTCCGGGCTATGGCTATGCCAAGCGCAGCAAGACGCAGGGCGAGAAACTTCAGGAGATAATATCAAGCTATGTGCTCGGGCGCGAGCAGATGACGCTGCTCTTCGTGCTTGTCGATTCGCGTCACGACCCGCAGAAGATTGACCTTGAGTTCATACAGTGGCTGGGCGAGAACGGTGTTCCGTTTGCCATAATATTCACGAAGGCCGACAAACTTGGCAAGAGCATACTTGCAGGCAACATTGCCGCGTACAAGAGACGTCTGCTCGAGGAGTGGGAGGAGCTGCCGCCGATATTCGTGACTTCATCCGAGAGCGGCATGGGGCGCGATGAACTCCTGCAATATATAAGTGATGTGAATGCATCATTATAAAGGGCGTTTCCCCCTTATTTTACTCTAAATGGTGTGCTGAATGCAAAAAAATGGCATTTGGTACACTGTTTTTTAAACAAAACCGCTATCTTTGCATTGTATTTTGTGCGTAGGGCATTCACCCTCGTGTTTTCATTAATTAATCATTTTCGATTTCAAATCTATGGACAACTGCCCGATTGGGGTAAATTGTGTTCCATATCCTACTTATGTATCATATAGAAAAACTTAGGAGCAAGGAGATTGCCGAGTTGCAGTCAATAGCTCAAGAACTGGGAATCAAGGGTATAAAGTCTCTTGACCGTGATTCGTTGATTTATCGTATTCTGGACGGACAGGCAATGCAGAACAGCCAGACAGGCGCTCCTGCGGTTGTCAAGGAAGAGAACAGGATGAACCGTCGTGAACATCGCCGTAACCGCATACATTCCGACTCTCCGAGCAAGGTTTATACTGCTACTGGCGACAAGGCTGTAAAACTCGACAAGGATGAGCCGAAGAAACAGGATGCACAGAGTGCTCCAAAGCAGGAGAAACCAAAGAACGAGGAGGTTACAGCGGAACCTGTCGTAGCTGTAGCACAGGAACAGGCTCCTGTGGCAGCTCCCGTTGAGGAGGCGCCTGCGCCCAAGAAGCGTGGCCGTAAACCAAAAAAGGCTGCTGAGGCTGCCACTCCGGTTGTCGAGGCCGTGCCGGCTGAGACTCCTGCCGAGAAGCCCGTTGCCGATGTTCCTGTCGAGGCAGCTGCTGTAGAGGAGGTAAAGCCCAAGAAGCGCGGACGCAAGCCCAAGAAAGAGAACGAGGCACCAGCTGAGGCTGTCGAGGCTACAGAGGCTGTAGAGGCTGTAGAGTCCGTTGAAACAAAACCCGAGGAGAACGGTGAGGGCGAGGCTTTTGTCGCTATCGAGGAGCTCCCGAGCGAGCCGGCAGAACTTCCGGCAGAACTTGTGGGCAAGTTCGAGAAGAACAAGAGACAGCAGAAGAATGAGCGTAACCAGCGTTCGCAGCATGGCGACAAGCGCCATGAGAACCATGAGGAGCAGGCTCCTGCAAAGCAGCAGTACGATTTTGCCGATGTGCTCCGCGTAGAGGGCGTTCTTGAGATTATGCCCGATAACTATGGTTTCCTGCGCTCTTCCGATTACAACTATCTTGCATCGCCCGACGATGTGTATGTGTCGCAGTCGCAGATTAAGCTCTACGGCCTGAAGACAGGCGATGTTGTCGAGGGTATCATACGTCCGGCATCGGCAGGAGAGAAATATTTCCCTCTTGTGAAGGTTAACCGCATCAACGGTGCATCGCCCGAACTTGTGCGTGACCGCGTGTCGTTCGATAACCTTACCCCGTTGTTCCCCGATGAGAAGTTCACACTCTGCAGCGGCAGCTACGATAATCTGTCGGCGCGTGTGGTGGACCTCTTCTCTCCTATAGGAAAAGGACAGCGTGGCCTCATTGTGGCACAGCCGAAGACCGGTAAGACAATGCTCCTCAAGGATATCGCAAACGCCATTGCTGCAAACCACCCCGAGGCATACATGATTATGCTGCTCATTGACGAGCGTCCCGAGGAGGTTACCGACATGGCACGTTCGGTTAATGCCGAGGTAATTGCCTCTACATTCGATGAGCCCGCCGAGCGTCATGTGAAGATTGCCGGTATTGTACTTGAGCGTGCAAAGCGAATGGTCGAGTGCGGTCACGATGTGGTTATTTTCCTCGACTCAATCACGCGTCTTGCGCGTGCCTACAACACCGTCTCTCCCGCATCGGGCAAGGTGCTCTCGGGTGGTGTGGATGCGAATGCTCTGCACAAGCCCAAGCGTTTCTTCGGTGCAGCCCGTAACATTGAGAATGGAGGCTCGTTGACTATCATAGCAACGGCACTCATCGATACGGGTTCAAAGATGGATGAGGTCATCTTCGAGGAGTTCAAGGGTACAGGTAATATGGAGCTTCAGCTCGACCGCTCGCTTGCAAACAAGCGCATCTTCCCGGCTGTCAACATCATCGCTTCATCTACACGCCGCGATGACCTGTTGCTTGACCGTCAGACACTTGACCGTATGTGGATTCTGCGCAAGTATCTCTCCGATATGACGCCGATGGAGGCTATGGAGTTCGTTAAGGACCGCCTCGAGAGGACAAAGGACAATGATGAGTTCTTGATGAGCATGAACTCGTAAAGAATAATCAAATAGTAATCAAACAGAGCATGGAGTGCCAATTGGCACTCCATGCTCTGTTTATATGGAAGAAATAGGTTTCTTTCATTATTTTTTTGTAAATAATAATGAAAACGGATTTATCTCTTGCGGTTATTGTATTTATTGATATATATTTGCATTCTTTAAGAAAAAGATAATTTACTATGAAAAGAATGTTTTTATTTACTGTGTTGTCACTGGTTGTGACAATGGCACTCCGTGCCGAGGAGCCCGATTCGGCAAGGTTGCTTACCGATGTAGTGGTGTCGGCAAAATATCTTTCCCCTGTCTCCGTCTCGGGGCAGACAATGTCAATCCGCAGCATACCGCAGTCGGTTTCTGTTGTCAATCCTGTAAGAATAAAGGAGATGAACATTACAACCATTGACCAGGCGATGCAGCAGGTTACGGGTGTGACAACCATCGCCAATGACAATATGCGTAGCCAATACAAGTCAAGAGGCTACAATATGAGTATAATGACCGATGGTCTGCCTGCGTATAATTCTCTGGCTCTGTCGCAGCAGTTCGATCTCTCTTTCTTTGAGCAGATTGAGGTGCTCAGGGGTGTGTCGGGCATTCTGCAGGGTGTGCCCGATGGGCTGGCATTGGGCGGAGTGATAAACCTCGTGAAAAAGAGGGCCGGCAAAGAGTTCGGGATAAATGTTCTCGGTAGCGTGGGCTCTTGGAACAATCTGAGAGGCGAACTTGATATCAACGCTCCGCTTACAAAGGATGGAAAACTGCGTAGCCGCTGGGTTCTTTTCCTCAATAACCGCGAGTTCTTCTATGACCGTTCCGACATGAGAAAGGAAGGCGCGTATGGAGTCATCGAATGGGATGCTACAGCTTCCACACAGTTGAGTCTTTCATATACCTATCAGTATTCAAAGGGCAATGTCCTTTATAATGGTCTCCCGGCCTGGAGAGAGGATTCTAATGACCCGAGCCGTAACTCGTTGCCTGTAAAGCGTTCGTTCAATCCTACTCCCGATTGGGATTATACCTTGTGGAAGACACAGGAACTCATGTTCAGGGCAGAACAGAAGATAGGTAAGGATTGGAAGGTTGCCGCAAAGGCCGGTGCAAAGTGGCAGGAGCAGGAGAACAAGTATGGATTCGCAGGTACTGTCAGTGCTTCGGATAGTACTTCGAACTATCAGCGAGGATATAACGATGAGGAGTTGCCCCGATTCGCTGCGGCAATGGATGTGACGGGACGTTTCAGGATGCTTGGTCAGACACAGAATCTGTTTGTAGGTATCAATTACGAGAATTTCGTGGATGACAAGAGGTACTTGAGCGCTTACTATAAGACAAAGTTCGGCAACACGTTCCTTGTGCCCGATTTCGAGGTGCCATACAATATGCTGAATAAATCGAAGATGAGGGTACGCCAGGGCGGTATCTATGCACAGTTGAGACTGGCCCTTCTTGATAATCTTAATGTGACTCTGGGTGGCCGCATGAGCTCTGTATTTGCCAGCATGTACGATTTCAACGGCAAGAAATGGGACGAGGCGATAAGTGATGAGTGCCGCATTACTCCATATGCAGGTATCACTTATGACCCAATAGAACCTGTCACGTTCTATGCAAGCTATTCTACAATCTTCGTTCCGCAGACCGAGAAGAAAGAGGACGGTTCGATGCTCGACCCCCGTGAGGGTTACCAGATGGAAATAGGTGCGAAGAGCGAGTTCTTCAATAACCGTCTGACTGCGAATGTGGCTCTCTTCTACATGAAGGATGACGGCCGTGCATATAAGGTTGCTCCGACAAACTATTACGTGAATGGCGGTTGTGTCGAGAATAAGGGCTTTGAGGTCGAGATAAATGCGTTCCCGTGCAAGGGACTCGAACTCAGTGCCGGTTATACATACCTCGATACCGAGATAACCAAGTCTTCAAACGGTGATGAGGGTCTTGCTTTCAGTCCTGTTGAGCCCAAACACTCGTTCCGCGGTTCAGCAGTGTACCGCTTCGAGGAGGGGCTTCTGAACGGTCTGGCTGTCGGTGCCAACGTGATGTCCTTCAGCGAGAGCTATGCATCGGTTCTTACACCTGAACGTAAGCAGGAGGCCTATACTTTGCTGAATGGTTTTGTGTCGTATAAAGTGAACGCTAATCTCTCTCTGTTCCTTAACTGCAACAATATAACCGATTGTGTGTACTATTCAAGAGTGGGCGGTAACGGAGATTTCTTCGGTGACCCGCGTAACTTCACTCTTAGTGCGAGATGCAGTTTCTGATAAGTGATGGGAGTACATACCAGAGTTACAAGGTCGGAACTTAAGGAGTGCTGGGGCTTGATCAAGCCTTGGTGGGTCTCCGAGGAGAAATGGGTGGCAAGAGGGCTGTTCATACTTGTCTTTGCTCTTGACATGGCCATTGTCGGCATCGGTGCATGGCTTACGTATTGGAACAGGAACTTTTTCAATGCATTTGCCTCGTACGACATTGGGCTGGTGTGGTGGCTTATGTTCGAGGCCTTGGTCATAGCCGTCAGCGGAATTACCGCTGAGGCTATGCGCACATGGTTCTACCAGACTCTGCAGATACGTTGGCGCCGTTGGGTTACCGATGTCTACCTGAAAAAATGGCTCGCCGGCTCGACCTTTCATCGCATAGAGAACAACAAGGAGGTCGACAATGCCGACCAGCGTATATCGGAGGACCTGAAAGGTATGACGGAAATGGCCCTGCACCTCAGCTTGGGTTTCCTGTCGAATCTCGTTAACCTTATTACTTTCTCGATAATCATATGGGAGATATCAGGCACGCTCTCTTTCGTGCTTTTCGGCGTAAATGTGGATATCCCGGGCTATATGCTGTGGGTGTCAATAGCATATGCGTTGATAGCATCGGTAATCCTCGAGAAGAGAGGACGCAACATGGTCGCTGTCGAGTATGAACAGCAGCTGAGGGAGTCCGATTTCCGTTTCCAGATGATGAGGATACGCGAGAACAGTGCCGAGATTGCCATCAGCCGCGGCGGAAATTCGGAACATGGGATGCTGAAGCGTCTTTTCTCGCGGATAGAGACAAACTGGGACTATTACAAGCGTTTCACGCGCAGAATCACTCTTTTTGAAAAGGGGTATACCGAGTTCGGCATTCTGCTGTCCTATCTTCTCATCATTCCGCGTTACTTCGCACGTCAGATAGAGATTGGCTCCATAATGCAGCTTACGATGAGCTTTACCAGGGTCAGGGTCGGCTTTGCGTGGATAATATTCCAGTATAAGCGACTGGCTACCCTGCGTTCTGTGTGCAAGCGATTGAGCGAGCTTTACTACTATGTGAATGTGGATGTTACCCAGGATATAAAGTTCAAGAGGAGTGATGACGGTGTGCTCAGGGTCAGCGGACTGAAACTGTCACTTGCCGACGGGAAGGTTATAACCAAGGTCGATGCCCTTGAGATAAAGCCCGGTTCAAGGTGGCTTGTCAGGGGCGGCTCCGGTACAGGAAAGACAACTTTCCTGAAGGCGCTGGCCGGCATATGGCAATATGGAGAGGGAACAGTCTCTCTTCCCGAATGCAGGATGATGTTTCTGCCGCAGGAGCCCTATCTGCCGTTGGATACGCTCCGCGCCTGTTTGTGCTATCCCGAGAATCCGGCTCTTTTCAGCGACGGGGAGTGTGTGAGGGTGCTTGAGAAATGCGGGCTGAACCAGTTTGTCGCGAATCTTGATGATGATGACATAACTTGGAGCAGAAAACTTTCTCCTGGAGAAAAACAGCGTCTGGCATTTGCCAAATGTCTGCTGATAAGGCCGTCATTCCTGTTTATGGATGAGGCTACCTCGGCGCTCGACAACAGAATGGAACAGTTGCTCTTCGAGAACCTGCTTAAGGAACTGCCCGAGACTACAATTGTGAGTGTCGCCCACCGTCTGAGCATAGACAGGTACCATGATAATTTGCTGACGATCTAATGCTATAAAACAATTACCGCCTTTCGCACGCGAAAGGCGGTAATTGTCATTTCTGTGTATGCTATGCATCAGAACGGCAGGTCATCGGGGTCGTTGGCAGCCTTGCCAAAGTCGGGTACCTCAACCTTGGGAGCGTCGATTACGGGGATGTCCATTGGGGCTGCGGCTGTTCCTCTCTCGACTTTCCATGCGCGGATGTCGTTGTACCAACGGCCATTATACTCGCGGGCGTTGATGTCGAACGAAACTGTCATCTCATCGCCCACCTGTATGTTGAACTGTGCTATCTTGTCGGCACCGAATACGTTGAAACATACCTTCTTGGGGTACTGCTCATGTGTCTCAATAACGTATTCCTGTGTTTTCCACTCGTTTCCTGTTTTTGAAATGCCGCCTCTCTCGGGAAGCACTGCAATAATTTTACCTGTAATTTCCATAATTGTCTTCAAATTCGGTGGCGAAAATAGTCTATTTATTGCCGAAATGCAATTTTTTCTATGGTTTTTTATTCAATTTTATCCATTTAACATTATCTTTGTAACTAATACGCGCGCGTGCGCAATGTGCGCTTTTTGTGTTTGATTAATCAATTAAAAACCGAATATTATGAACTTTACAGTATCAAGTTCCCTGCTGTCGTCTCGTTTGCAGACAATAAGCCGTGTTATAAACTCAAAGAACACAATCCCTGTTCTTGATTGTATCCTTTTTGAGCTGAAGGGCAACACTCTTATGCTCACAGCCTCAGACCCGGACAATACTCTCAACACCTCCATCGAGGTGGTTGACTGCTCCGAGGATTTCAGCTTTGCAATCTCTTCGAAAATCCTCATCGATTCTCTCAAGGAGATTTCGGAGCAGCCTCTCCGTTTCGAGGTAAAGAAGGAGACATACGAGATGACAATCTATTACCAGAACGGTAAGTACAGCATGGTTGGACAGAACGCCGATGAGTATCCTTCGGCAGCTGTTCTCGGCGAGGGCGCTGTGGCTATCAATATCCCTACAAAGGTCCTCTCAAGCGGTATCACATGCTCGCTGTTTGCTACAGCCGATGATGAGGTGCGTCCTGTGATGTGTGGCGTATACTTCGACTTTACTCCCGAGAACTTCACTATCGTCGCTTCGGACGGCCACAAGCTCGTGCGTTGCCGCGACTACTCGGTTGTGGGTGCCGAGAAATCTGCATTCATCCTTCCCAAGAAACCTGCCACATTGCTCAAGAATCTTCTTGGCAAGGAGGAGAACGAGGAGGTCGCTGTAGAGTTCGACGGTCGTTTCGCGACATTCGACCTCGGCGAGTACCGTCTGGTTTCACGCCTCTTCGAGGGACGTTATCCTAACTACAACTCTGTAATTCCACAGAACAATCCTCATAAGCTCACTGTAGACCGTACCGCTCTCATCAGCACACTCCGCCGCGTGGCTATCTTCTCTTCTCAGGCAAGTCTCATCAAACTGCACATCGAGGACAACAAGGTGGTAATCTCAGCTCAGGACACAGATTTCTCTACATCGGCCGAGGAGAGCATCACATGCAGCTACGAGGGCGCTTCAATGAACATCGGTTTCCGTGCTTCGTTCCTCATCGACATTCTCAACAACACTCCCGGTCAGGATGTGGTAATTGAGCTTGCCGACCCTTCACGCGCGGGTGTTATCGTTCCTGCCGAGCAGGTTGACCAGCAGGAGCTGCTTATGTTGTTGATGCCTATGATGCTTACAGAATAACAGGAATATGGAACTTAACCTTAAGAAACCCATTATATTCTTCGACCTTGAGACTACCGGAGTGGATGTTTCAAAGGACCGCATTGTGGAAATATGCTACATTAAGGTCTATCCCGACGGCCGCGAGGTCGAGTACTCAAAGCGCATCAATCCCGGGATGCATATTCCCGAGAGTGCTTCGGCAGTGCATGGTATCTATGATGATGACGTGAAGGATTGTCCGCTCTTCAAGGATGTGGCACGTGAGATTGCAAACGAGTTCGAGGGATGTGACCTCGCAGGTTTCAACTCGAACCGTTTCGACCTTCCGATGCTTGCTGAGGAGTTCCTGCGTGCGCAGGTGGATATCGACCTCTCGCGCCACAATGCGATTGATGTGCAGGTCCTCTACCACAAGCGCGAACCACGTACCCTTGCGGCGGCGCACAAGTTCTACTGCGGGACGGAGTTCGAGAATGCTCATAGTGCTCTTGCCGACACCCGCGCCACATACAATGTGCTGAAGGCGCAGCTCGACCATTACAGCGACCTCGAGAATGATATGGAGGCGCTTTCAAAGGAGTCATCCTTTACAAGGAATGTCGACTTTGCCGGCCGTTTCGTGTACGATGACAATGGCCGCGAGGTGTTCAACTTCGGAAAGTACAAGGGAATGCCGGTGGATGCGGTGCTTGACCGCGACCCCGGCTATTATGGCTGGATGATGAACGGCGATTTCCCGTTGAATACGAAACAGGCCCTTACAAGAATAAAGTTGCGTGGCCTGAAGAAATAATAATTACGCAGATGCTTAAAGGAAAAAAGATTGTATTGGGAGTGACCGGCAGCATTGCCGCATACAAGGCTGCGCTGCTGGTGCGCCTTCTTGTGAAGGAGGGTGCCGAGGTGCAGGTAGTGATGACCCCCGCTGCAAAGGAATTCATAACTCCGCTGACACTGTCGACCTTGTCGGGGCGTCCTGTGCTGAGCGAGTTCTTCAACAGCGACAGCGGTTCATGGCATAGCCATGTTGAGCTTGGCTTGTGGGCCGACGCCATGATTGTCGCTCCGGCGACAGCCTCGACACTGGGCAAGATGGCTGCGGGTGTGGCCGACAATCTCCTTGTTACGACATACATGTCGATGAAGGCTCCGGTATTCGTTGCTCCGGCAATGGACCTCGACATGTATGCCCACCCGTCGACGGTAAAGAATATAGCGACTCTCAAGAGCTACGGCAATCACATAATAGAAGCTGCAGCCGGTGAACTTGCAAGTCATCTCAGCGGCAAAGGCCGCATGGAGGAGCCCGAGAATATCATCAAGGTGCTGAAGGGTTTTTTTTTGACCGGCAGTGAGCTCTCTGGCAAGAGAATCCTGATTACTGCAGGGCCTACATATGAGAAGATTGACCCTGTGCGTTTTATCGGTAACTACTCATCGGGCAAGATGGGCTTTGCGATAGCTGCCGAGTGTGCCCGCCGTGGCGCAGATGTCACTCTGGTGGCCGGTCCGGTCTCATTGCCTACGCCTCATCCTGCAATCAGGCGTATAGATGTGGAGTCGGCACGCGAGATGTGTGATGCCGCAGTCGAGGCTTTCCCTTCGTGTGATGCGGCTGTTCTCTCTGCCGCAGTTGCCGATTACCGTCCTGCGGTACAGGCAAGCAGCAAGATAAAGCGCACAAGCGAGGGTATGACCATTGACCTTGAGGCAAATCCCGATATTGCCGCAACGCTCGGCAAGACCAAGAGAGAGGGACAGTGTCTCGTCGGTTTTGCCCTTGAGACAAACAATGCCGAGGAGAATGCACGTCTGAAACTCGACAAAAAGAATCTTGATTTTATAGTGCTTAACTCGCTCGAGGACAAGGGTGCCGGTTTCTCATGCGACACCAACAAGGTTACGGTCATTGACCGTGAAGGCAAGAGCGAATATCCTTTGAAGAGCAAGGCCGAAGTCGCCAAGGATGTTGTTGCGCATCTCTCAAGGCTTCTTGTGATGCTTGTAATGCTTTTGTTGCCGTCGGCTGCAAGCGCCGAAGGAGAGGAACTCAATGCGACGGTCAATCTCAATGCCTCAAAGGTGCAGGGCTCGAATACCGAGGTCTTCACGATGCTGCAGGATGCCCTCTCGGAGTTCATCAACAGCCGCAAGTGGACAAGCAATACATACGAGGAGAATGAACGCATAATGTGCAGTTTCAACTTTGTCGTGAACTCATATGCGAATGACGGTTCGTTCGACTGTTCGCTCATGGTGCAGGCGACACGTCCTGTATTCGGCTCGTCATATAACTCTCTGCTGTTCAAGTATGAGGATGCAAGCATAAAGTTCAAGTACCAGCCGTATGACCGCCTTGAGTTTGTCGAGGACAATCTTGACAACAATCTCACTGCAGTGATTGCTTTCTACGTCTATACAATCATCGGCATGGACCTTGACTCCATGGGCGAGCTCGGCGGCAGCGAGTTCCTGAACAAGGCCCTTACGATAGTGAACAACGCGCAGAATCTGGGCGATGCGGGCTGGAGAGCAGGAAGCAACAATAATAACCGATATTCGATAATCGATGACTATATGAACGGTGCCCTTGAACCTGTGCGTAAGCTGATGTACAAATACCACAGGCTTGGGCTGGACACGATGTTCAAGGATGCCGACGGTGGGCGCAAGGCGATAACAGAGAGTCTTTCGTTGCTGAAGAAGGCTTATGAGGACCGTCCGATGGCCTATTTCACTAAATTGTTCACAGAGTACAAGGTCGATGAGATTGTGAACGTATATTCAAAATGTACAGCTGATGAGAAGAGGGATGTGGTAAAGATCCTCTCCGAGATTAACCCTTCGCTCTCATCGGAGTGGGACAAGATAACAAAGAATAATAATTGAGATGCTTAAGCATATTACCATACGCAACTTCGCGCTTATCGAGCATGTCGAGATTGAACTCTCGGCAGGTTTTTCTGTAATTACAGGAGAGACCGGTCATGGAAAGTCTGTATTTCTCGGCGCCGTAGCCATGCTTCTTGGACAGCGTTCCGACGTGAAGGCTATACGCGAGGGTGCTGACCGCTGTGTCATAGAGGGTCTCTTCGACCTTGAAGGGTTCGGGCTCGAGCCTCTTTTCGAGGAGAATGACATCGATTACGACAGGGAGTGCATAATACGCCGCGAGCTTGCCGCAAGCGGCAGGAGCAGGGCGTTCATAAACGATACCCCTGTGAATGTCTCTCTTCTCAAGGAGATAGGGGCAAGGCTCATCGATATACACTCTCAACATCAGAACCTGCTGCTCGGCGACAGGAACTACCAGCTTGGTGTGCTTGATGTGCTTGCAGGGAACAAGGTGCTGTCGGGCGGCTACAAGGAGAGGTATGATAAATATCTTTCGTTGCAGCGTGAGCTTACCGAACGCAGGAAAGCTCTTGAGGCTGCCAAGCGTGATGAGGAGTGGCTCCGTTTCCAGCTTGATGAACTTGAGGCGGCTTCGCTCAAGAGCGGTGAGCTTCAGGAACTTGAACTGGAACTTCAGGAGTTGTCGCACGCCGAGGAGATTCAGGCTGCTCTTTACGGAGCCTACAATGCCATTGACGGCGATGAGCGCAGCATGTTGCAGGCATTGCGTGAGGCTTCATCGGCGCTCTCCCGCATTGCAGCGCATTATGGTGCGGCGCAGGAGCTTGCCGACAGGCTCGAGAGCAACTATATAGAACTGAAGGATTGCTGCGATGAGATGCAGCAGCGTGCCGGACGTGTGCAGTTTGCTCCCGCACGTCTTGAGTTCGTAGAGAACAGGGTGGCGCAGATATACTCCCTGATGAAGAAGCACAGGGTTGAGAGTGCAGAGGAACTGATAGCTCTTGCTGCCGAGTACAGCGCAAAGCTTGACAGCATAGCTTTCGGCGATGATGATATAAGGGAGCTTGAGAAGCGTATAAAAAGTGCCTCGGAGGAACTCTTGCAGGTGGCCGCAGAACTTACAGCCAAGCGTAAGGAGAGTGCTGCGGAGTTGAAGGAGAAAATAATCGCAATACTCGTTAATCTTGGAATGCCGATGATACGTTTCGAGGTGGAGTTCAGGCCTGTCGATGGTTTCACTCCGTCGGGGTGCGATGATGTGGTGTTCCTTTTCTCGGCTAACAGCAGCAGTGCTCCGCAGCCGTTGAGTGATGTAGCTTCGGGCGGTGAGATGGCGCGCGTGATGCTTGCGTTGAAGTCGCTCGTCGCATCGAGTACCAAACAGCCGACTCTCATCTTTGATGAGGTGGACACCGGCGTGTCGGGAATCCTTGCCGAGCGCATGGGACGTATCATGCAACAGATGGCATGCGGTTTCTGTCAGGTGCTGAGCATTACTCATCTGCCACAGGTGGCGGCCTTGGGCTCGAACCATTACAAGGTGTACAAGGAAGAGACTGCCAAGGGTACCGTAACCAATATCATCAGGCTCGAGCATGAGGATAGGGTAAGGGAGATTGCGCAGATGATGAGCGGCGAGGTACTGAGCGAGGCTGCGCTTGACAATGCCCGTGGGTTGCTCTCGAAGGAGTGTAGATAAGAATTGTAAAATAAAAACAAACAGTTGCCTGTTTTATGGTAAACACAAATGAAATGATTTTCGGCGTACGCGCCGTTCTTGAGGCTCTTGAGGCCGGTAAGGAGATTGATAAGATTCTGGTTAAACGCGATATTCAGAGCGAACTGTCACGCGAGCTCTTTGCGGCTCTTAAAGGCCGTACCATTCCTGTTGTGCGTGTGCCGGTAGAGAAACTGAACCGTATTACACGCAAGAATCATCAGGGAGTTATAGCATATATCTCGGCTGTGGAGTATGCCCAGGTGGACACTCTTGTACCGACACTCTACGAGGAGGGTAAGTCCCCGCTGCTTGTGTTGCTCGATGGCATTACCGATGTGCGTAACTTCGGCTCTATCGCACGTACCTGTGACTGTGCAGGTGTCGATGCAATCATTCTCCCCGCGCACAACAGTGTCACTGTTAATGCCGATGCGGTAAAGACATCTGCAGGTGCACTGCATACTCTTCCTGTATGCCGCGAGAAGAATATAACAGAGACCTTGAAGTACCTGAAGGCTTCGGGCATACGCATCGTGTGTGCGACCGAGAAAGGAGACATGAATTATACCCAGGCCAATTTCAATGAGCCTGTATGCATTGTCATGGGTGCCGAGGATACCGGTATTCCCCGCGAGCATCTTGCATTGTGTGATGATTGGGTATCAATCCCGCAGTTCGGTAACATTGAATCTTTGAATGTATCGGTGGCGACAGGTGTCATCCTATACGAGGCTGTGCGCCAGCGTCATCTTCAGGACTGAAAAATATGAGAAGAAGTATTGTTATAATTCTTGCCCTGCTGTTAACTGCAACTTTCTGTGCGGCTCAGAAACTGCCCAAGAAGGTAGAGAAGGCACGCCAGTCGGTAACAAGCATACTTGCCTACAGCAACGGAGAACTCAAAGGAGACGGAACCGCATTCTTCGTGGGCGGCAACGGAGATGTGGTGCTTTCGTATATGCTGGCACGTAAGTCGGACAGCATTGCTGTCATCGACACTAAAGGCAAGGTGCGTCCAGCATTGGGTATTGTAGGTCTGAACAATCTGTACGATTGCGTCAGGGTGCGCGTGGCTGCCGACAAGAAAATACATTATCTGCCCGTTTCGCATAGTGCGGTGCCGGTTGGCGATGAACTTTACATGCTTTCGTATGGCAAGAAGAACAGCGGCGAGGTAATGAGAGTGAGTGTCGCTGCTGTAGATTCATTCTACTCGCATGCATATTACACGCTTGACATAAAGATGCAGGAGGGATATGCGTCGCTCCCGCTCGTAAACGCCAATGGCGAGCTTGTGGCAATAATGCAGCCGATGACAGCTGGCGATACATGCAGCTATGCCATAGGCTCTACCGTATATGAAAAACTTGTCACAACATCCGTAACATACGGCAGGGGACATTATAACAATATGGGTCTACGTACTCTTCTGCCCGATGACAAGGATGTAGCCCTGTCATGCATGTATATGCAGGCCGTGTTGGGCGACAGCGCTTCCTACGGCAAGGTGGTGGATGAGTACATTAAGGCTTTCCCTGAAAGCTATGAGGGCTATATGAGCAAGGCTGAGTTCCTGGCGGTACATTGCCGCGACATTGAGGCGGCCGATGCGCAGTGGGAGAAATCCCTTTCATTTACTGAGAAACCAGCCGAGGTATATTTCAACAAAGCAAAGACTTTGTCCTCAATGATTTATGACGGCGATACTGTTTTTCATAATGCTCTTTCCGTAGACAATGTGATAGCAATGCTTGACAAGGCCATTGCTGCCGACAGCTTGCCTGTATATGTATATTACAAGGCCGGCCGCCTTTATGATGCAGGCAGGTTCGATGAGGCATACGGCTGTTATATGTCACTGGTGGGTGCCGACATCGAACAGGACGGTGTATATGCCAATGCATCACAGTGCCAGCGGGTACTGAAGAATTACGATGCGGCAATAGAACTTATGGACAGTGCGGTGAACCGTGCCATGGAGACAAACAAGGATGACGCGCTGCCGCTTGTCTTCGAGCGTGGACTCATGAAGGATTCGGTAGGCCGTCATCGCGAAGCTGTCATGGACTATAATTACTATGAGGAGAACAGCGCTGTCAGGCTCGGAGGAACCTTCTATTATATACGTTCGCAGGCCGAGGTAAAATGCAAGATGTACCAGCAGGCGCTCAATGACCTTGAGAGGGCGATATCGATTGCACCGGGATATCTCCTGTTCTATTTCGAAAAAGGACTGTTGTGCTATCGTCTGAATCTGCTTGATGAGGCTGTGGCAGCTCTTGAGGCCGCCAAGGAGATTGATCCTGAATCATCGGACATATATTACCTTCTTGGCTGTTCGTACTCAAAGTCGGGCAACAGGAGTCTTGCCGAGGAGAATCTGAACAAGGCAATTTCATTGGGACATCCTGATGCAGCAAACAAACTCAAGGAACTGAAGAAATGATCATAGTATCATGAGAGAACTGCTGTCCATAATCCTGTTGCTGTTATCCCTCTCCGTAGGGGCCAATCCGCTTTCTGTGGCCGACTCCGTTGATGGGGATTCGTTGGAGGTTGTATACCAAAGGGGTGTTGAGGCTTTCAAAAACAATGACCTTGCCGGGGCGTCATCACTATTTCTTGAGGCCGCCAAAGGCGGGCATGCTGCCGCGCAGTATGAGTATGGACTATGCTGTTATAACGGCGAGGGGGTGGAGGCCGATTATGATGAGGCTTTCGCCTGGTTCCTGAAATCTGCGGTACAGGGCAATGCCGATGCGCAGTTCAGTGTCGGCTATTGTCAGGAGAACGGATATGGTACAGATGTCTCGCCTGTCGATGCTGTTGACTGGTATACAAAGGCTGCATCACAGGGGAATGCTGATGCCGAGTGTGCCGTTGGAGTATGTTATTACAGCGGTCTTGGTGTTGAACAGAGCTATGCTGCTGCGGTAGAGTGGTTCAAGCGTGCAGCGGAGCAGGGCAATGCCGAGGCGCAATCTTATCTCGGCTCCTGCTATGAGAACGGGTATGCGGTGGCGCAGGATGATGATGAGGCTTTCAGGTGGTACTCGAAGGCTGCAGACAGGGGAAACCTTGAGGGTATATACAATCTGGCCTCTTGTTACGAGTGGGGTATCGGGGTTTATCCCGATGGCAATGTTGCAATGGAACTGTATGAGAAGGCTGCGGAGCGTGGTCTTGCCATTGCGCAGTATGCGCTTGCCCTCTGTTATCTCCATATCAATCTCGGCAATGACAAGGAAGAAGCGATAGATTGGCTCTATGAAGCTGCAAGCAATGATTTCGCCGATGCGCAGTATATGCTTGGCCGGATGTACAGCGAAGGTGATGTGCTGCCTAAGGATGCTGAAAAAGGCGTTATGTGGCTCTCGCAGGCAGCAACGCAAGGGCATGCCGATGCCCAATGCGACCTCGGATTCTGTTACCTTACAGGCAGTGGTACGGTCTGTAATCCGAGTACGGCTGTGCGCTGGTTCGTGAAGTCGGCTCTGCAGGAGAATGCCCGGGCACGTCATTATATGGGGGTATGTTGCTATGAGGGGCTAGGCATAGGACAGGATTACGGCTCACCTGCAAAGTCTGGGGGGCTAAGCAAAAAGTTTAGTCAATCTGTAGAAGAAAAACTTTAAATCCGTTACACCTCTTAGTTGTGTCCTAAACGCTTTAATCTTTGCATTAAAACTTTCCGCAAAAGCATTGGTTGA
>JAGBFX010000040.1 GCA_017936265.1 Bacteroidaceae bacterium
AATCTCAAACAATACGCGATAACAGAGATGTCTCACATACGTTCGACATGACAAAACTATGAAAAAGAGAGATCTCCCGTTCGGTTGACATGACAAATACACTCAATTACAGTACCAATTATTATATCGAACTCACGTTAAATAATTTTTTTATCATGCAAACATATAGAGAATATTTGTTCAATAACTACACAATAATTCGTAAATTTGCGGCATCATATTCAAGAATATGAAGAAGAAAGTAAACATAACAGAACAATCGGCACTGGTTCTTGAAGGAGGAGGCATGCGCGGTATATTCACTATCGGCGTTCTTGACAATTTCATGGACCGCGGAATAAGGTTCCCTTATATAATAGGTGTAAGCGCAGGAGCATGCAATGCACTCTCTTATATGTCCAACCAACGAGGCAGGGCCAAGTTCTCCAACATCGACATGATGGAGAAGTACAATTACATAGGCTTCAGGCATCTTGTCACTCAAGGAAACATCATGGACTTTGACCTGCTTTTCCATAAGCTGCCCGAGGAGATTTACCCATACGACTACGACGCCCTTGCACGTTGCCCCGAGAGGCTTGAGGTGGTAACCACCAACTGCATCACAGGCGAGGCCAACTACTTCGAGGAGAAGAACGACCCTAAACGCGTGATAGATATCGTAAAGGCATCGAGCAGTCTGCCTTTCGTGTGCCCGATAGCATACGTCGACGGCGTCCCTATGGCCGACGGCGGTGTTGCCGACTCCATTCCGGTGGAGCGCGCGATGTCGCAAGGCTTCACAAGACCCGTCATAGTCCTCACACGCAACAAGGGATACCGCAAACCGGCCAAGGGAACCAAAGTACCATTCTTCATGTACCGCAAATACCCCAAGCTGAAAGAGGCTATACGCAACCGTAATGCCATATACAACAGCCAGGTGGAACTTGTGGAGAAGATGGAGGCCGAGGGTAGTGCCATTGTCATACGCCCCGAGTGCCCCATTGAGGTAAGCCGCATGGAACGTGACATTAACAAGCTGCACGCCCTGTATCAGGAAGGCTACAACCTCGCAGCAAAGATTGAATTTGAAATGGAATGACTGCCATGATTGAACAGATAAAGGAGTTTGCAAAGCAAGGCTGGGAGTTGGGGGAGTGCCATGGCATGCCACATTGGGAACGTGTAGAGCGCAACGGCCTGTTATTGGCAACCGAGGAGGTGAACACCACCGTGGTGCGTCTGTTTGCCTATCTGCACGACAAATGGCGCATTGACAACTGGGAGGACCTTGAACATGGCAAGCGCGCAGCCGAAAACATCCTGAAGCTGCGTGGCACACTGCTTGCCCGGCTCAAGGATGAGGAGTTTGAACAGCTGCGCAAAGCATGCGAGCTGCATACAGTGTGCCACAGGACAGGCGACATCACGATAGACACCTGCTTCGACGCCGACAGGCTCGACCTTCCGCGTGTCGGGATATTGCCACGACCAAGCAAGATGGCTACCGAACGTGGAGCATACTATGCAGCGAATATGCACCGGTATCGCAAGGATTTCGAGGAGATTGAAACATCAATATAAGCCCAAGACGCCAACAAGCAATGGTTACCAATCCCCATTCAATGCATTAGCCACTGCTGACTGATATTTCTCTATTGTAGTTGCCTTGTGGATGGGTTTCCTCAGACGTTTGGGAAGAGTGGGGAGCAGATACTCCCAATAGGGTTTCATCTTTGTGAGGAACTGGGTGTTTCCCTGGAGTCGGGGAGTGAGCTGCCGAAGCATCTCATCATGCATTGTCCTGACAAGCCTGCACATCTCTTCTGATGTCAATTCACAGCCACGGCTGTACTCAATGCCAAGTGCAGGGTTGGCGAGCAGTCCACGGCCTATCATCACACCGCCAAGTTCCGGAAACAGCGTCTCAATACGTTGTATATCAGCCAATGAGGTTATATCTCCATTATATATTACAGGATGCTTGCATGCTGCAAAGAACTCGCTGAATGCATCAATGTCGGCAGCTTTTTTGTACTGTTCAATGCCCAGACGTGGGTGCATGGTTATATGGCCGAGTGGGGTATCATTGAGTATCGGCATGAGCGCCCGCCATTCATCCTTGCTCTCCCAGCCGAGGCGCATCTTTACCGAGAATGTAAATCCTGGCCAGCGCCTTGTCTCCAGCATCAGCGCAGCGACCATATCGGGGTGGGGCAGAAGCCCTGCTCCGTGCTTCTTACGCACCTGCAATGCAAAGGAGCAACCCATGTTTATGTCGGCACAAGTGTAGCCTTCATTGGCTATGAGTTCCATTAGAGGGTGCATCTCATCGGGTGTGGCGGCTATTATCTGTGGCACAAGGTTTTCAACCGAATTGTTCTTGCGTTCAATGTCGCGAATGTCCTTGCTGCGTATCTCGCCATGCTCATAGCGAAGGAATGGCGTAAAATAGCCGTCAATGCCACCGAACACTGCGCTGTGGACATTGCGCCACACGGCCTCGGTAAATCCTTGAAGAGGTGCTGAATATATTTTCACTGGTTTGCTGTCACTTATGATACCTGTGCGAATTTAGGGAAAGTTTTTCCAATACACAAGCATTACTGACCATTAGACAAATAAGAGATTCTTCACTGCGTTCAGAATGACAAAACAACGTTTTGTTATCGGTGAGTTCATTAGTGTAACAATGAACGAACCAATGCTCTTTTGTTTTGTTATCGGCGAGTTTTGCAGCAACAGGTCAAACGTAGCATAGCCGTAGGTTATGCCGTTTGGGTTGC